>CAYXXE010000006.1:0-40127 GCA_964468985.1 uncultured Gaiellales bacterium
ACGACCTCCATGAACTCGTCGGCGATCGCGTAGCGCTCGTCGTGCGGGATCTGCTGCTCGAGCCCGAGGTTGCGCGCCGCGCTGTCGAGCGCGGAGGTGACGATGTTCCACCCGATCCGCCCCTTCGTGAGGTGGTCGAGCGTCGTCAGCTTCCTGGCGAACTGGTAGGGCCGCTCGTACGTCGACGAGACCGTGATCGCGAAGCCCAGCCGGCTGGTCGCGGAGGCGAGCGCGCTCACGAGCAGGAGCGGGTCGTCGGTGGGCGTCTGGATGCCGTCGCGCAGGGCGGCGTCGACCCGGCCCTGGTAGACCTCGAGCGGCCCGAGTGCGTCCGCGATGAACAGCGCGTCGAACTTCCCCCGTTCGAGGATCGCGGCCGTCTCGAGCCAGTGGTCGAGCTCGCGGTACTCGTGGGCCTTGCTGTCGGGATGCCGCCAGAGCCCGGCCGACGTATGGCCGACCGTGCTCTGGCGCAACCCGTGGAGGCGCAGCCGCTTCACCGGCGCTCCCGCGTCAGCCCTTCGGCAGGAGCGCGTTCGTGTACAGCTCGCTCGGAGCGGGGATCGTCTTGATCACCCCGCCGTTCGCGAGGATCTTCGCGAGCCCCGCGAAGTCCGAGTCCGTCAGCGGCCCCCACGTGCCGGACGCGTTCACGAACGTCTTCGCGGTGGCGTTCCCGGTTGCGACGACGATGGCGCGCGCGTTCTTGAGCGCCGCCTTGTTCTCGTCGATCAGGATCTGCTCCGCGGCGGCGGGATGCTTCGCCGCCCACTCGTAGCCCTGCTGCAGGGCCGTCAGCGCCCGGGCGAGCGCAGGCCCGTCCTTCGCGATCGTGGCATCGCCGGCGACGTACACCGCATTCGGGTAGTTCCCCGCCGCGCCGAGGTACTTGCGGTACGGGAAGATGCGGAGCTTCACGCCCTGCAGAGCCGCCGTGACGTCGTCGACGCCGCCGAACACGGCCGAGTAGGCGACGCGCTTCGCCTTCAGCGCGTCAGTCACGCCGGTATTGAGGACGACCTGCTTGAAGACGGGTTTCGCGACTCCGTCGGCCTTGAGGATCGCGGTGACGATCGGCTGGTCGCTCTGGATGCCGAAGCCGCCGTAGAGCTTGCCGTTGAGCTGCGCCGGCCGCGTGTACGGCGACGAGGCGAGCACCGCCAGCGCGGTGGTGTTCTCCGCCACGAGCCCGGCGACCGCCTTGTACTTCAGCCCCTGGCTGCGGTTGATGATCACGTCCGGCGGGTACGAGATGCCGAGATCGGTCTTCCCGGCCTTGATCAGGGTCTCGGCGGGAGTGTTGGCGTACGGGATGATCTTCGGGTCGATCCCCTGCTTCGCGAAGAAGCCCTTGTCGATCGCGACGTAGATTCCGAGGTAGTCGACGTTCGGCGTCCAGTCGAGCGCGATGCGGACGGTGGCGTTCTGGGCGCGCGCGCGGGTGGCGCCGAAGGCGGTGAGGGAGAATGCGATCAGGGCGACCGCAACGACCGCGCCTCCGAGCGCGGCACGAGCGAGGCGGCTAGGCAACATCGGCAGCACCTTTCCTGGGTAGTGTTCCTTGGCACTTCAAAAAGTAAAGCATGAAAACGCATAATAACGATCGGGAAGCTCCACTATCCTGATGAGCGGAATGCGGTCGGCCTCTGGTCCACGCGCGCGCCTCGGGGCGCTCGCTCCGCCGGCGCTGCTCCTGCTCGTGTTCCTCGTCGGGTGGGAGCTCGCGACCTGGCTCGGGAAGATCGACCCCGGCCTCCTGCCGGGACCGGTGCGAGTCGTGCGCTCCACGTGGGACGACCGGGCCGCGCTCTGGCCGGCGATCAGGATCTCGAGCGAGGAGGCACTGCTCGGCGTGCTCGTCGCGATCGCCTTCGCCGTCGTGCTGGCGATCGCGATCGACTGGTCGCGCACCGTACGCCGCAGCCTGTACCCCCTGATCGTCGCGTCACAGACGCTGCCGATCATCGCACTCGCGCCGCTCGTCGTGATCTGGTTCGGCTTCGGGATCGGGCCGAAGGTCGTGCTCGTCGCGCTGTTCACGTTCTTCGCCGTAGCGGTCGGGCTCGTGCAGGGGCTCTCCTCGGCCGACCCGGACACGATGAGCCTCCTGCGCACGATGGGCGCCAGCCGGCGCCAGATCCTCGTGCGCGTGCGCCTGCCGAGCGCCGTGCCGCAGTTCTTCACGGGTCTCAAGGTCGCCGTCACGTACGCGTACGTCGCCGCGATCGTGGCCGAGTTCGTCGGCGCCCAGCAGGGCCTGGGCGTGTACATGACCACGAACAAGAACGCGCTCCGCACCGACCTCGTGTTCGGGGCGGTGCTCGTCACCGCGCTGCTGACGCTCGTGCTCTTCGGGATCGTCGCGATCCTCGAGCACGTCGCGATGCCGTGGCGGCGGCCCTCCGAGCGAGGGGTCGAGTGGTGAGCGCGCACGCCGCGCGCCTCGAGGTGCGGAACCTCGGCAAGACGTTCGCCGCCGACGGGGGGCAGAGCGTCGTGGCCCTCGACGGCATCGACCTCGTCGCCGAGCCGGGCGAGTTCGTCGCCGTGATCGGCCCGAGCGGCTGCGGCAAGAGCACGCTCTTCCACATCCTGGCCGGCCTCGAGCAGCCCACGCAGGGCGAGGTGCTCGTGGACGGGCGGGCGGTCGAGAATCGCCTCGGCGTGTGCGCCTTCATGCCCCAGCGCGACGGCCTCCTGCCCTGGCGGCGCGCGATCGACAACGTGACACTCGGGCTCGAGCTGGGCGACGTGTCGCGCGACGCCGCACGCGACCGCGCCCGCCCGCTGCTCGAGCGCTTCGGCCTCGGCAGCTTCGAGCGAGCCTGGCCGTGGCAGCTCTCGGGCGGCATGCGACACCGCGTCGCATTCCTGCGCACCGTGCTGATGGGGAAGCCCGCGATGCTCCTCGACGAGCCGTTCGGGGCGCTCGACGGCATCACGCGCACCGAGTTGCAGCAGTGGCTCCTCTCCGTCTGGGAGGAGGTCGGGACGACCGTCGCCCTCATCACGCACGATGTCGCCGAGGCCGTCTTCCTCGCCGACCGCGTGTACGTGATGACGCCGCGGCCGGGCCGGATCGCCGCCGTGGTCGACATCGACCTGCCACGGCCGCGGACGCTCGAGATCGAGGAGTCGGAGGCGTTCGGAGCCCACGAGTCGCAGCTGCGCCGCCTGCTCCGCGCCCAGGGCCGCGAGCCGGCCGGCTCGCAGGAGGCCACCCGGTGAGTGGCCTGCCGGCGCTGATCGACGTCGCGACGCTCGCAGAGCGCCTCGACGATCCCGCCCTCCGGATCTTCGACACGACGGTGGAGCTGCGCCGGCCCCCTGATGGTGGCCCGTACGCGATCGAGAGCGGCCGACCCGCCTACGACCGGGGCCACATCCCCGGCGCGGCCTTCGCGGACATCCCCGGCGCGCTCTCGGAGCCCGACGCCAGGTTCCCCTTCACGCTGCCGGGCGCTGCGCACTTCGCCGCGGCGGCCGGACGCCTCGGCATCGGGCCGGGCGTGCATGTCGTCGCCTATGCCCGCGAGTCGCCGATGTGGGCCACCCGGCTCTGGTGGCTGCTGCGGTTCTTCGGGTTCGACGCGGTGAGCGTCCTCGACGGCGGCCTGCCGGCGTGGCTCGACGCGGGGCGCGAGCTGAGCGTCGAGCCGGTCGTGTATCCGCCGGCGGAGTTCGTCGCGCGGCCGCGACCCGAGCTGCTCGCGTCGCGGCGCGACGTCGAGCGGGTCGTCGCGTCGGAGGCCCCCGCGTGCCTGATCAACGCGCTGCAGCCCGCCGTCTTCCGCGGCGAGGGCCCGAGCTCCTACAGCCGGCCGGGCCGGATCCCGCGCAGCGTGAACGTTCCCTGGACGGGGCTCGTCGACCCCGACACGAACCGGTTCCGCCCGCTCGGCGAGCTCGAGCGGCACTTCGACGACGTGGGCGCCGGCGACACGCAGCCGGTGATCGCGTACTGCGGCGGTGGGATCTCGGCCACCGTCGACCTGTTCGCGCTCTCGCTGCTCGGCCGCGAGACGGCCCGGCTCTACGACGGCTCGCTCACCGAATGGACGGCCGACCCGGAGCTGCCCGTCGAGGTCGGGTAGCAGCTATCACGGCGCTCTCATCGCAGCCGCGCACAATCGACGGCGATGACTCTCATCCGCTCGACCCTCGATCGTCTGGCCGCGCGGTTCCCCGGCGGCACGCGCGGGAACCGGAACCTCACGGCCCTGCTCGGCGTCCTGCTGCTGGCCGGCATCGTCGTCGAGCTCGCGACGCTCGTGCTGGGGCTGCAACAGACCCTCGCGGTGCACATCGCGGTCGGGGTGGCGCTGATCCCGGTCGTGCTGCTCAAGCTGGCGTCGACGGGCTGGCGCATGGTGCGCTACTACACGGGCGCGCCCGCCTACCGCGCCGAAGGGCCGCCCCGGCCGTTCCTGCGCGGGATCGCCCCGCTCGTCGTCGGCTCGACGCTCGGCCTGCTCGGGAGCGGCGTCGGGCTCGTCGTCGCCGGCCCGCACTCGCACCTCTTCCGCGCCGCGCACGGCGCGAGCTTCGCGCTCTTCCTGCTCGTCGTCGGCGCCCACGTCCTCGGGCATCTGCGCAAGCTGCCGCGCCTCGCCTTCGCCGACCTCGGTGGCAAGAGGCGCGCTCAGGGGCACGCGCTGCGCCGGGCCCTCGTCGGGTTCTCGCTCGTCACCGGCGGCGCCTTCGCGATCGCCGCGCTGCAGAGCGCCGGCCCCTGGGTGACCGCGATCCAGCACCACATCGGCGGCTGAGCCGGCTCGAGTGTTGGTGCCTCAGGGCGCCGCGGTGAGACGGGCCACGCCGGGGACGTCTCCGGCCCGGAGCAGCCGTTCGAGCGGGCCGCCTCCGAGATAGCGGTCGAGGAACGCGATCGAGACGCGCTCGACGATCCCGAGCTGCGGCTCCTCGTCGGAGTACGGAGGGAAGTGCGCGGCGCCGATCAGCGTCAGCAGGTACTTCGGCCGCCCCGCGACGCGGAAGAACGCCGCGGTCTCCGCATAGGGGTTGACCGTGTCGGCGGTGCCCTGGACGGCGAGCAGGGGCGGGCCGCCGCGCGAGACGACAGGGCCACCCGGGAGCTGGGCGCCGGAGAGGATCACGGCCGCGCGCACCCGCGGGTCCCGGAAGGGACGGTCGTAGGCGACCGCGAGCGCGGTCTCGCCGCCGTCGGACTGGCCTGCCACGGCGACCCGGGTCGGGTCGATCAGGCCGCTGAAGGCACCCGTCGGCCGAGCGGCGTCGGCCAGCAGGCGCGTGATCACGAGGCTCATGTCGGCCGGCTGGTTCACGAGGTCGCTCTCGTTCGGGCCGCCCGGCGCGTTCGCGTTCTCGAGCGGGAACACCGGCGCGGCGACCACGAAACCGGCGCGGGCCCACGCCCGCAGGAGCCTGGCGTACGGGGCCGGCGTGGTGGCGTAGCCGTGGCCGAACACGACGAGCGGGAACGGCCCGGCGCCGCGAGCTTCGGGGTACCGCACCTCGACCGCGAACCGGCGCGACTCGGACGGCCGGCCCGGGTAGCGGATCCGGCGCGTGGGGTCGACCACGCCGATCACCCGCAGGCCGACGGCGCCGCCCGCGGGAGCAGTCGTGGCAGCAGCCCCCGGCGGTGCGTGCCGGCCACCGAGCCCGAGAACGGCGATCGTGAGCCCACCCGCGACGAGCGCTGCCGGACGCACGAGTCGAGCCTGCCTCAGTGCAGCGGGACGGCGGCTGTTCCGCCGGGCCGCGCGTAGACGGCGAAGAAGTCGCGGTTGTCCGCCACGAGGAAACGATACGGGCTCTGCTGCGGGTTGGGGACGATCGCCACCGGGTCGGCGCCGCCCCGATGCCGGTAGGCGATGAGTGTCGGCCACTCGGGATTGATGTCGAGCTGCAACGCCCTGACCGCGCCCAGGTGCACCATGATCGCGGCCAGGGATGCTGCCGTCTGGCTCGGCGCTGCCGCGTAGACGAGGTCTCCACGAGCGGTGATGCCGAGCGCCGTCCGCCAGACCGCGCCGGCTCCGTGGAGGGTGGAGCCCCACCGCCACGGCTGGGTCACGTCCGGTGACGCGGCGCCGTTCCAGACGAGGGGAAGCAGGTTCTGGCGGGCCAGGACAAGCGAGCGCAGCGGGATCCGGCCCGCCCAGCGCACGATCTCGACCGAGCGGTCCCGCAGCTCGACGATCGTGGCGAGCCCGGCCCGCAGCGGCGTGTCGACACGCCCGTTGACGACGAAGCCGCCGGCGCCGGCCGCCGCCTTGAACCCGCCGTTGAACGTCGCGAGCAGCCGCCAGCGCTGGTCGTGGGGCACGGAGCCGCTCCCGCGATCGACCGCGCCGGGCGGCTCCGAGAGCCCGGGGTAGAGCGCCAACTGGGTGCGCGAATGGTCGAACCAGGCGACGTAGGCGACGATGCCGCTCGAGACGGGAGCAGGGCGATAGGTCGTCACGAGCACGGGCGGCCCACCGGCGACCGGATAGGTCGCCGGCCGCCAGGCGCCACCCGGCACACCCGCCGGTGCGACCCGTACGGCTCCGAGGGCCGACGCCGGAACGAGGGTCACGAAGACGACGAGCGCGACGGCGAAGCAGCGAACGCGAGCCACGTCGCCGAGCGTCGCGATCGCCGATGAGAGCGCGGTGAGGCCGGTGAACTACAGGATGCGACGGGCGCCGACGTACGAGCCCTGCGCCGCCGAGAGCGGGCTGATCTGCACGACCGTGCCCGTGTGCGGCGCCTGGACGAACTGGCCGCCGCCGATGTACATCCCGACGTGGCCGAGCGCGTCGAAGAAGAGGATGTCCCCGGGCTGGAGCTGATCCTCGGAGACCGGCACGCCGAGGTCCCACAGCGCATACGAGGAGTGCGGCAGCGAGATGCCGAGCTGGGCGAAGGAGTAGACGATGAGGCCGGAGCAGTCGAACGAGTCGGGGCCGGCCGCCGCCCACACGTAGGGCTTCCCGAGCTGCGCGAGGGCGACCCCGACCACGCCCGTGTGGGACGACGGCGGCACGAACGTCTCGCCCGAAGCAGACGACGCGCTGACGCCGACCACTGTCGCGCCTTGGCTCGCTGTGGCGAGCCGCTCCGCCGCGAGGCGTGCCTGCGCCGCCCGCGCCAGTGCGAGCTGGTGTGCCGCCTGGGCCGCCTGGAGCCGCGCGATCTCGGCGTGCAGCGACGAGACGAGCGCGTTCTGCTGCGCGATACGCTGCTCGATCGCCTGCTTCTGGCGGGCGAGCGACGCGACGAGCGTGTCCTGCTGCGCCTTCGCGTGCACGAGCGCGCGCCGGCTGCGGACGAGCGCGGAGCTGAACTGCCTGACCTGGCCGACCACGCTCGCATCGAGGGCCGTGACGCTCTTCGTCGCATCGAGCCGGGACATCAGGTCGTCGAGGCTCGACGCGCCGAGCAGCACCTCGAGCGTCGAGCTCTGATTCGACTCGTAGAGCGCGACCAGCCGCTGCGCGATCGCGCGCCGCCCGGCGGCCAGGTTGTGCCCGGCGACGAGGGCCTCGGCGCGATTCTCGCGTTCGCTGCGGCGAATCCGGTCGAGCTGGACCGTCGCCAGGTCGTAGCGCTGGATCGCCGGCTCGAGCGCCGTCTGGAGGCTGTCGAGCTTCGCCAGGGCCTGCTGCGCCTCGGCCTGCTTCGCGCCGATCGGGTCACCGGCGCCCGGCTGGGCGACGACCAGGGCGCAGCCGAGGACGGCCAGCGCGAGCGCGAACGTGGGCCGGACCCTCACGAAACAGGACCGTACCAGGCATTTCGGAGGACGCAGCGGCAGGGCATGATGGCCCGATGGGCCGGTGGACGCCGTGGGTGCTCGCTGCCGTGCCGGCGCTGCTCGTCGCCGGCTTCGCCTCGCCGAGCCCGCCGGCCGGGGCGGCGGGCGGCGTCACCGTCCGCGTGCTCCAGGCGGTGCGCACGATCGCCGGGCCGGCCCCGGTGTTCCGGTGGCCGGCGGTGGGCGAGGCCGCGGTGGCGGTCGGCGGCACCGGCATCGTGGGCGAGACGCGCGACCAGCGGCCGGTCCCGATCGCCAGCGTGACGAAGATGATGACGGCCATCGTCGTCCTCCACGACCATCCGCTGGCTCCCGGCCAGGCCGGGCCGGCGGTCGAGATCACCGCGGGAGATGTCGAGGACTGGCGGCAGGAGCTGGCCGCCGGCGACAGCGTGCTCGCCGTCGACGTCGGCGAGCGGCTGACCGAGTATCAGCTGCTCGAGGCGCTGCTGATCCCTTCGGCCGACAACGTCGCCGACCTCCTCGCCGCCTGGGATGCCGGCAGCAGCGATCGCTTCGTCGCCAGGATGAACAGGACGGCCGAGTCGTTGGCGCTCACATCGACGCACTACGCCGACCCGAGCGGCGTCGACCCGCGGTCGGTCAGCGATGCGGCCGACCAGGCACTCGTCGCGGCCAGGCTCATGGCCGACCCGGTCGTCCGCGGCATCGTGCGCCGGGCCCGGATCAGCCTCCCGATCGCCGGCATCATCCCGAATCGCAACCCCGCGCTGGCGATCGGCGGGATCGTCGGCGTCAAGGGCGGCTACACGTCGCACGCGGGCTACTGCCTCGTCACCGCCGCTTTCCGCATGCGCCACGCCGCCCTCGTCATCTCCGTCGCGCTCGGCCAGCCCGACGAGGAGAGCCCTGCGTCGATCGACGAGGAGCTCCTGCGTGTCGCGACCCCGGCACTGCGGCGGGCACGCCTGACCGCGCCCGGCGCCAGGGTCGGGACGGCCACGCTGACGCCCGGGCCGGTCTTCCCGCTCTTCGGGCCGGGCACCCCGCCCACCGCGGTCGTCTGGCCGGGGCTCGTGGTGCGCTACGCGATCAGCGTGCCGTCGGCACAGGCGCTTCGAGCCGCCACGCCGCAGGCCGCCGCGGGCACGCTCACCATCTCGGCACCCTGGGGCAGCCTGGCCGAGGTAGCGGTGACCGCCGGCCCGCCGGGCTGATCGCACCGCCGATCAGGCGGGCTTGCGGTCCGGGCCGTGTGCCGTGCGCGCCCCACGGCCGCTCAGGCCGGCGAGCGTCACGGCGCACAGGACGGCCAGCCCGGTGTCGACGACGACGTCGCCGAACAGATGGGCGACCAGGCCTCCGACGGCGGAGCCGGCGACGACTCCGACTCCCGACGAGATGTTCATGAGCGCGAACCCGGCACCCTGCTGGATGCCGACGGCCTCGTAGGCATCCGCGAGGAGCGCGACGGCCGGCCCCCACAGCGCCTCGTAGATCGTGAACGCGCAGACGACCAGGCCGGCGAGCAGCCAGGGGCTTCCAGGCCAGGGAAGGATCAGACCGACCGGGACCGAGGCGGCGAGGCAGAGCCGAATCGGCACCAGCCGGCCGCGCCGGTCCGACCAGCGGCCGACGAACGGCCGTACGCCGATCCCGAGCGCCGCCGCGATCAGGAACGTCGCGGCGATCGCGGCCGTCGAGAAGCCGAGCGCGTCGAGCCGGAGCGGTGCGAGCACGCCGAGCGCCCCGATCAGCAGGCCGGGCACGAGCAGCAGCAACTGGCCGAGCAGCACCTGCCCGCGCACGTGGAGCGCCAGCAGCCCGGCCGGAGAGAGCTCCTGCACGGCGCCGGCGGGAGGGCGTAGGCGGGCGACCGCGCCGGCCAGTCCGGCGACGACCAGCGCGATCCCGGCGAACGCGACCGGACGTCCGGCGAGCGCCGCAGCACCGCCGAAGACCGGCCCGGCGACGAGGCCGCTCGAGGCTACTCCCATCGCGATTCCGATCAGCTCCCCGCGCCGCTCGCGGGGCGAGGCATCGACCAGCCACGCCAGGGCGCTCGACCAGCAGAGCGCCCCGGCCACGCCCTGCAGCAGCCGTGCCGCGAGCAGCTCGTCGAAGCCCTCTGCGACGCCGAAGGCGGCGCTCGTAACCGCCAGCAGCGCGAGGCCACCGACGACCGAGGGCCTGACCCCGACCCGCGAGACCAGGAAGACGAGCGGCAGCGCGGCACCGACCTGCCCGAGCGCGTAGGCCGCGACGAGCAGGCCCGCCTGGGACTTCGACAGGGCGAAGCTCCGCGTCAGCGCGGGAAGCAGCGGCGAGAGCGCCGCGTACAACAGCGTCTCGCTGAAGAGGACTGCCGCACACAGGAAGGTGAGGTTCCGCGCAAGCCCGCGCCCCGGCACGCGGCTGAGGGCCTGCACGCGGCCGAGCCCTTTACGCCGGCCGGTCGCCCTGCGCCGCGCCCAGCCGGATCAGGAACGACCGCCGGAACCGGCAGACCAGCACGCCGTCCTGATTGAGCCCCCTGGTCTCGGCGGTGACGATGCCCAGCCCGGTGCGGGACTCCGACGGGCGCTTGCCGACGATGGTCGTCTCGCCGTAGAGGGTGTCGCCGTGGAAGAGCGGCGCGACGTGACGGAGCTCGTCGACGCCGAGCGCCGCGACGGCCTGGCCGGTCACGTCGACGAGACTCATCCCGACCAGCAGGGCGTAGACGAGCGTCCCGACGACGATGTTGCGCCCTGTCTCCAGCTCGCGGCTCGCGTACGCCGCGTCGACGTGCAGCGGGCTCGTCGCCATCGTGAGCAGGCAGAAGAGGTGGTCGTCGGACTCGGTGACCGTCTTCCCGGGCCAGTGCCGGAAGACGTCGCCCGGTGAGAGCTCGTCGTACGAGCGCCCGTAGCGCTCATGCCGGCCGTCGACCACGCGCCCGGGATCCTCCCCGGTCATCCGATCACCCCCTGTGAGCGCAGGGCGGCGATCTGCTCCGGGAGCCGGCCGAGCTCCGCGAGCACCGCATCGGTGTGCTCGCCCAGCCGGGGCGGGGCGAGCTGCGGGCGAGGGCGGACGCCGTCGACCCGGAGCGGCGTGCCGACGAGCGTGCGGCCGTCGTCCCCGGCCTGGACGAGCAGCTCGAGCGCAGCCGTCTGCGGGTCGCGCGTGAAGTCGCCGACCGAGGCGACCCGGCTGCACGGCACGCCACGTGCCTTGAGCAGCTCCTCCCACTCGCCGGCGGGCCGGGTGCGCAGCGGCTCCGCCAGGATCGCGCGCAGCGCCGCGACGTTCTCGACCCGGAGTGCGTTGGTCGCAAAGCGAGGGTCGTCGATCAGCTGCGCGACCTCGAGCGCGTCGCAGAGCGTCCGGAAGAGGTTGTCGTTCCCGGCGGCGACGAACAGCATCCCGTCCTGCGTCGCGAACGCCTCGTAGGGCGCGATCGCCGGCGAGGCCGAGCCGTGGCGCGTCGGCTCGATCCCGGTCGCCAGGAAGCAGGCGACGTGGTAGGAGAGCCACCAGGCGCCCAGCTCGAACAGGCTCGTGTCGACCCGGCAGCCGCGGCCCGTGCGCTCCCGCCGGCCGAGCGCGAGCAGGACGCCGACAACGGCCCACACCCCGGCCCCGAGGTCGACGGCGCCGACGCCGAGCCGCGCCGGCGGGCCGTCCGGCTCGCCCGTGATGCCCATGATCCCGGTGGCCGCCTGGATCACCGGGTCGTACCCCGGTTCGTCGCGCCGGGGGCCGACGGCGCCGAACGCCGAGATCGAGCAGTGGATCAGGCCGGGATTCGCCGCGGCGAGGTCCTCGTAGCCGAGCCCGCGCCGGTCGAGTGCGCCGGGGCGAAAGCTCTCGACGACGACGTCCGAGCGCCGCACGAGGTCGCGGACGACCGCGACGCCCTCCGGAGCGTCGAGGTCGACCGCGATGCTGCGCTTGTTGCGGTTCGCGCTCCAGAACATCGGGCTCTCGCCGTCCTCGGTCAGCGGCGCCCACGCCCGCGTGTCGTCGCCGCCGTGCGGCGACTCGATCTTGACCACGTCCGCGCCGAGCTCGCCCAGCACCATCGTGCAGAACGGCCCGGCCAGGTTCCGCGTCAGGTCGACGACGCGCACCCCCGCCAGCGCGTCGCCGAAGCCGGACAGGGGCACAGCCTCGCTCACCCGACGACGGCCGCGCCGGTCAGATGACCGCGCCCGTCTCGAGGTCGAAGTAGTGGAGCTTGTCCGTCTCGACGCCGAGGACGATCTCCTGGCCTGCCTGGAGGTGCGACGCGCGCCCGAGACGCGCGACGACCGTGGCCGTCGCGCCCGACCGGAGCTCCGCGACCAGCTCGGCGTCCTCGGATTCGACGACCGCGCCCTCGACGACCTGCTCGTGGACGACCGGCTTCGCGTCGATCGAGACGTAGACGAGCGCCTCGGGCCCGAGCGCCTCGACCAGCGTGATCGTGCCTCGGACGGTGTCCTCCGCACCCGGCGCAGCCTCGTGGAGCAGCTCGGGGCGGATCCCGACGGCCACGTCGCGGCCGACGTAGGGCTGCAGCCGGGGCTCCGCGGCGCCCGTCCGGACACCGCCGCCACCGATGCGGCAGCGGCCACCGCCCTCGCCGGCGACGATGTCGCCCTCGACGAGGTTCATCGCCGGCGAGCCGATGAAGCTGGCGACGAAGAGGTTCGAGGGGCGGTCGTAGAGGGCCTGCGGGACGTCGAGCTGCTGCAGCAGGCCGTGCCGCATCACCGCCACCCGGTCGGCCATCGTCATCGCCTCGGTCTGGTCGTGCGTCACGTACAGGGTCGTCGCGCCGATGTCGCGCTGGATCCGGGCGATCTCGGCCCGCATCTGCACCCGGAGCTTCGCGTCGAGGTTCGACAGCGGCTCGTCCATCAGGAACGCCTGCGGCTCGCGGACGATCGCGCGGCCCATCGCGACGCGCTGCCGCTGGCCGCCCGAGAGCTGGCGCGGCTTCCGCGCGAGCAGGTCGGACAGGCCGAGGATCCGCGCGGCCTCGGCCACCTTGCGGTCGCGCTCGGCCTTCGGGATCTTCCGCATCTTCAGGCCGAAGGCGATGTTCGCCGCGACATCCATGTGGGGGTAGAGCGCGTAGTTCTGGAACACCATCGCGATGTCGCGGCTCCTGGCCCCGAGGTGGTTGACGATCCGGTCGCCGATGCGGAGCTCGCCGGCGGTGATCTCCTCGAGGCCGGCCACCATCCGCAGCGCGGTCGTCTTGCCGCACCCGGAGGGGCCGACGAGCACGACGAACTCGCCGTCGGCCACCTCGAGCGAAAGGCCGTCGACGGCGAGCGTCCCATCCGGGTAGACCTTCGTCAGTTGGTCGAAGACGATCGAGGCCACGTCACGCTCCAGGGTTCGGGGTCATCGGGTCGAGAATCACCGGGTCGAGAATCACCGGGTCAGGGTCACCTTCTGGAGGCCGGCGGGCCGGTCGACGTCGCGGCCGAGCGCGGCGCCGATCCGCATCCCGGCGACCTGGCCCGGGACGACGGCGGTCAAGGGGCTGAGCCACTCGGGCACGGCGTCGACGAGCGGCAGCAGGCCGTCGAGGCCGGCGAGCCCCGGCTCGGCGATCGCGATCGCCATGGCGCCGCGGCGGCGCGCCTCGAGGAGCGTCTCGACGACGTTCGCGTAGGCCGGCCCGGGCGGCGCGACCCCGATCACCGGGGAGCCGGCGGTGAGCGCGGCGACGGGCCCGTGCAGCAGCTCGGCCGTCGAGTAGGCCTCGACGAAGAGCCCCGAGAGCTCACGGATCTTCAGCGCGACCTCGCGGGCCGTCGAGTAGTTGACGCCCCGCCCGATCACCGTCGCGGTCGCGAAGTCCGTCAGCGCGAGCGGTGCGTGCTGGCCGAACGAGAGCTCGACCTGCGCGGCGACCCGCTCGGGCATCGCGCGCAGCTCGGCCAGCGCCTTCTCGTCGTCGGTCAGCGCGCAGAAGAGCAGCGCGATCGCCGCGATCGAGTTCGAGTAGGTCTTCGTCGCGGCGACGGCCTGCTCGACGCCGGCCTCGAGCGGCAGGACGCCGTCGGCCGCACGGGCAAGCGGCGAGTCGGGGCTGTTCGTGAGCGCGATCGCGGGCCGGCCCTGCCGCCGCGCCTCGGCGAGGACGGCGACGACGTCGGGAGACTCGCCCGACTGCGAGATGCCGACGACGAGCGCGCCGTCGAGCCGCGGCGGCTGGCCGTAGATGGTGTAGAGCGACGGCGTCGCGAGCGCCACCGGCACCCGGTGGGCACGGCCGAGGACGTACTGCGCGTAGCGCGCGGCGTTCGAGGAGCTGCCGCGGGCGGCGATCAGCACGAAGCGGACGTCCTCGGCGCGCAGCAGCGCCGACAGCTCGCGCGCGGTGCCGAGATGGGTCGAGAGCAGCCGCTCCAGCGCCTCGGGCTGGGCGCGGATCTCGGCCTCGAGCACCGACGGGGCGCTCACTGCTTCACCCCTCCGATCCCGAGCCCGCTGACGAGGCTCCGCTGCGCGAGCACGGTGAGGATCGCGATCGGGAGGATCGCCACCGTCGCGCCCGCGGCCATCACGCCCCAGTCGACGGTGCGTGTCTGGACGAACGTCGAGATCAGCAGCGGCAGCGTGCGGGTGTTGTTCCCCGCGAGCACCAGCGGGATCAGGAACTCGTTCCAGGCGATCAGGGAGACGAGGATCGTCGTCGCGGCGAGGCCGGGCGCCGCGAGCGGCAGCACGAGATGGCCGAGGATGCGGAGCCGGTTCGCACCGTCCACCTCGCCCGACTCCTCGAGCTCGTACGGGATCTGCTGGATGAACGACACCATCATCCAGACGGCGAACGGGAGGTTGAACGCCGCGTAGACGACGACGAGGGTGAGCGGCCGGTCGTAGAGCCCGTGGTTGATGACGAGGCTGAACAGCGGCACGAGCAGGACGATCGGCGGGATCGCACGGATGATCACCAGCGACGCCTCGAGCGGGCGCCGGCCGAGGAAGCGCCAGCGGCGCGCGATCGGGTAGGCGGCGAGGCTCCCGACGACGACGGTGACGAGCGCCGAGCCGAACGTCACCTCGAGCGTCGTCACGTAGGCGGGGCCGAAGCCCGGGGTGTGGAAGAGCTTCGAGTAGTTGTGCAGCGTGTAGTGGAACCAGACGAACTTGGGCGGGATCGAGAGCGCGTCGACGATCTGCTTGAGCGAGGTCGACAGCGTCCACAGGATCGGGAACAGGGCGATGATCGCCGCGACGGTCAGCACCAGGTAGCTGCCGGCGTGGCGCAGCCGGATCACGGCGCGAGGGCTCATTCGGCCGTCGCCCTCGCCCAGAGCACGTACACCGGCGTCAGCATCAGGGCCATCACGACGCCGATCGCGGCCCCCTGCGACGTGTCGAGGTCGGTGAACCCGACGCGGTAGTCGAGCAGGCTGACGTTCTGCGTCGCGGTGCCCGGGCCGCCGGCGGTGATCACGTAGACGATGTCGAACAGCTTGAAGCCCTCGACGATCAGGATCATCGTCACGATCAGGAGCACCGACCGCAGGAGCGGCAGCGTGATGTAGCGGAAGGACTGCCAGACACCGGCGCCGTCGACCTCGGCCGCCTCGAACGGCTCCTTCGGCAGCGCCTGGAGGCCGGCCAGCATGAAGAGCATCACGAACGGCACGTTCTGCCAGCTGTTCACGATCAACACGGAGGCGAACCCGCCGTAGACCGAGCCGAGCCAGTTCACCTGGGTCAGGCCGACGGTGCGGATGAACCAGTCGATGATGCCGAGGTCGGAGTTGAACATGAACCGCCACATCAGCCCGACGGCGACCGGGGTGAGCAGCATCGGCATCAGCAGCACCGAGCGGAACAGGCGCGTCCCGCGCAGCTCGCGGTGCAGGAGGCCTGCCAGCCACAGCCCGAGCGGGAGCTGGATCGCGAGGCCGATCACGATGATGATCACCGTGACCACCAGCGAGTGCAGGAACGTGCTGGTGAACACGTCGGTGCGGTAGTTCTGGAAGCCGATGTACCGCGGCGAGCCGAAGAGGTCGAGCGTCTCGTTCTTCAGCGAGAGCGAGACGGCGGTGACGATCGGGATCGCCAGCACGAGGACGACCAGCACCCAGGCGGGCAGCGTGAAGGCGACCAGCGGCAGCTTGCGCCGGAGCCAGGTGCGGAGCCCGCGCTCGGGGCGGAGCTCCCGCCCGGGGCGGGCCACCGGCTCGGTGCCCCCGGGGGTCGACGGGGCCGGGAGCCCGCCGGCCTGCGCCGTCACGGCGACGACCTCACGCCGGGCTCCGGCGGTGTGGCGGCCCGAAGACACACCGGCTCTGCGTGGTTCGCAGAGCCGGTGTGCCGCATGGGCCTTCGAGCGTGGAGTCGGAGCTCAAGCGTTCTTCGTTCTTCAGGACTTGGGCGTGCTCTTCAGGATCTGGTTCAAGGCTTTCTCCATCGTATTCAGACCGCTGGTCACGGACGCCTGCCCGGTCATGATGTTCTGCAGGTCGTTCGTGATCTCCTGAGTGATCTGGGGCATCGTGGAGTAGCGATAGGCCGGCCGGGCGATCTTCGCAGTTGCGAGGAGCGTCGGCAGGTACGGGTACTTCTTCACGAGCGCGGCGTTCTGCAGCAGCGACTCGCGAGCGATCCCCGCAGCGCCGGCGCTGAGGAAGCTCGCCGCGTTGGCCTTCCCGAGGAGCCACTGCATGAACGTCCACGCAGCCGCCTTGTTCTTCGAGTCGGCGGGCATGCCCATGTGCCAGCCCTCGAGGAGGGAGACGCTGGAGGCCGCCCCCTTCGGGACCGTCGTGGTCGCGAACTCGTTCCAGAACTTGCACTGGGTCTTGTCGTGGACCACGGGCCAGTAGCCGCTGAAGCTCATCATCTGGCCGACGTTCTGCTGGCAGAACTCGGAGACGGCGTCGTCGTCGGTGCCGCTCAGAGCCGACGACGGCGCGGCCTTCTCGAGCGCGACCAGCTGCTCGGTCGCCTTCACGGCGGCCGGGCTCGTCACGGTCGCCTGACCGCCGCTGTTGACCATGTCGCCACCGGCGCTCCACAGGAGCTGGAACCAGTGGTACGGCAGCGAGCCGCTCTGGGCGAAGCCCATCGTGTTACCGCTGCCGAGGCCCGAGGCCTGGATCTTCTGGGCGACCGACACGTAGCCGTCCCAGGTCTTCGCCGGCTGCAGCTTCAGCTTCTTGTAGATGTCCGTCCGGTACCAGTAGAGGTACGGCTCGCTCGAGAGGTCGAGAGCGTACGTGACCCCGTTGATCTTGCCGTAGTTGAGGATCGGCTGCGGGATGTCCTTGGCGTCATATGCCTTCGAGCTGTTCATGAGGCTGTCCAGCGGCTGGAGGTAGTGACCGGCCGCGAACGCCCCGATGTACGGGTCGTCGAACTGGATCACGTCGTAGAGGCCCTGATGGCTCTTGAACGCCAGCAGGTACTTCTGGTGACCGGACGCCCAGTCCTGGAGCACGAACTTGACCTTGATCCCGGTCTGCTTCGTGAACTGCGGGGCCAACTTCTGGATCGCGTTCGCCGACGGGCTCGTGATCAGGCCGACGGTGATCGTCGTGGCGGACGCGCGACGCGCGCTTCCGGTCGCCGTCGAGGTGACGACGAGCAACACAATGCACAGCGGTACTGCCGTGAGCAACGCCCAGAACCTGCGTGATCTCGAACGGAGCATGGACACCCCTCTTGCGCGGGTTACGTTGACCGCCGCCGGCGACGGGTGCCGGCGACGCGGAAGCCCCCGTGCTGGCGGCCCCCTCGGTGACGAGAAGATGGTATTGCTGTCAGCAGACGACTGTCAAGTAAGGTCGGGGACCCCCTGAGCGAGGACGACGACGATGCCGGCGACAGCTTTCTCCCACCCGATGTGTTGACCAGGAGCGCCTCAACCATGGTGATCTTCCGCCTCGACGCCCGGGTGGCACTGGAATTCGCACATCGTGTACGTGCGATCGTTACAACGATCCTGTGCGTTTGTCAATCGGGGTCGGCGTGACGGCACTCGACGACCTCGTCGGGCGCGAGCGGGCGCACACGGTCCAGGCGTACGGCTCACGGGAGGACGACCCGCTCGTCCTCGTCGACGCCGACGGCGTCGAGGTGACGACGGCCGACGGCAGGCGGCTGCTCGACTTCAGCGCCCAGACGGCGTCGTGCGCGATCGGGTACCGCCACCCGGTGATGCTCGAGCGGCTGCGCCACCAGCTCGACGTCGCGGTCACGAGCCCCGCGCACATCCATCGCGGCCGGGTCGACCTCAGCGAGCGGCTGTGGGCGGAGACCCGCGGCGAGCTGACCCGCTGCTGGTTCGGCGTCACCGGCTCGGATGCGATCGAGGCGGCGCTGATGTTCGCGCGGCTCCGCCCGGGCCGCTGGAAGGTGGTGAGCCACTACAACGGCTACCACGGCTCGACGCTCGGGGCGCTCAGCGCCCATGGGATCGGCCGGATGCGGCACGGGTTCGAGCCGCTCCTGCCGGGGTTCGTCCGCGTCCAGCCGCCCGACGTCGGCCACGGCCATTTCCCGGCCGGCTGCGACGTCACGGTGGCGGCGCTGGCCCAGCTGCGGCACGTGCTGCTCGAGGAGGACCCGGAGCAGGTGGCGGCCGTGCTGGTCGAGCCGATCTTCGCGGGAGGGGGCGTGATCGTCCCGCCGGATGCCTACCTGCGCGGCCTCCGGTCGCTGTGCGACGAGTTCGGGATCCTGCTCGTCTTCGACGAGGTGGTCACCGGCATCGGACGCACGGGGAAGATGTTCGCCTACCAGCACTCCGGCGCCGTCCCCGACCTGCTCGTGCTCGGGAAGGGGCTGACGTCGGGGTACCAGGCGCTCTCGGCCGTCCTGCTCCGCGAGTGGGCCGACCCGTTCGGCCCCGGCGCCCCGACCCGCCCGCTCCACCTGCACACGCAGGCGGGCAGCCCGATGGGCTGCGCGGCCGCGCTGGCGACGCTCGACGTGCTCGCCGAGGAGCGGCTCGTCGAGAACGCGGCGGCGCGCGGCGGCGAGCTGCTGGCCGGGCTCGAGTCGCACCTCCGCGGCTCGCCGCGGCTCGTCGAGGTCCGCGGGCGCGGCCTCCTGGTCGGGATCGAGCTCGACCCGCACGGGGCCGACGCGAAAGCGGTCGAGCAGCGCGTCGTCCGCGCCTGCCGCGACCGGGGCCTGATCGTGTACGGCAGCTCGGGGCCGTACGCGGTCGTCGTGCTCCACCCCCCGCTCTCGGTGACCAGCGACCATGTGGCGGCGGCGGTCGACGTGATCGCCGCCGCCATCGACACCCTCGACTGAGCAAGGAGCATCGATGTCGACGATCGAGCAGATTCGACCCGGCGAGGGCCGCACCGTCCTCGTCTTCGCACCGCACGCCGACGACGGCAGCATCTTCGCCGGCGGCACGCTCGCGCTCCTGGCGGACGCCGGCTGGCGCGTCGTCGTGGTGCGCGTGACGAACGACGCGCTCGACTCGGTGGGCGTGCCCCGCGACGAGACGATCAGGCTGAACACCAGCCAGATGCACGAGGCGATGGCCCATCTGGGTGTGACCGAGTTCGTCGAGCTGGGGTACGAGACCGACGTGCTCGGAGACGTCTCGGAGGTGGAGCTGCGCGAGCGCGTGATCCGGCTCTACCGCGAGTACCGGCCGTACGCCGTCTTCTCGTTCGACCCCTTCGGCATGTTCCACGAGAACAACCAGGACCACTTCAAGGTCGCCTACGCCGTCGACGAGGCGTTCTGGACGGCGATGTTCGACAAGCACCATCCCGAGCACTTCGACGACGGGCTCGAGCCGCACGCCGTGTTCGAGCGCTGGTACTTCGCCCGGCGGCTCGTCGAGGTGACGACGGCGGTCGACATCTCGTCGGTGCTCGAACGGAAGGTCGCGGCCGTCGCCGGCCACGAGCTGTGCATGCGCAACATGGTGCACCAGATCCTGCTGCAGGCCCGGACCGGCGGGCTCGAGCTGCCGGCGGTCGAGCGGGCGCTCGACGGGCCGCTCGAGCCGCTGATCGGCCACCTCGTGCGCTCCGGCAGCGCCGCGACGGGCGAGCGGCACGGGCTCGGCTTCGCCGAGGAGTTCCGGGTCGTGCGCTTCGGCGGGCTGCAGGCGGCGCTCGAGGCGTACGAGCGCTCCGCCTGACGCGCTAGCGGAACCAGCTCTCGATCGCCGCGCGGCGGGAGTCGTCGAGCGAGCCGGCGGCGCTCGGCGGGAAGCCCTCCTCGGCGCAGAACGCCGGCAGCTCGTCGAGCACCCGGCGGAACGTCGCCGCGTCCAGCCCGAGCTCGTCGGGCCGGTGGCGCAGGCCGAGCCGACGCAGGAGCCGTTCGACCCCTGCCGGGTCGTTGTCCTGGGCGATGCTCATCGCGAGGATGCCGAGGGCGACGAGCTCGCCGTGAACCAGGTGCAGACCCGTGAGGTACTCCAGGCAGTAGGCGAAGTAGTGCTCCGAGCCCTCCTCGAAGAAGCTGAAGCCGGCCTCGTCACAGGTCGTGCCGACCTCTGCGAGGGTCGCGATCAGGTACCGGACGCCTTCCTCGCCCGCCGCCGCGACGGCGGCGGCATGCTCGTCGAGACTCGCGAGCCAGCCCTCGGCGAGCGCCACGAGCCCGGCGTCGACCGGGACCGGGCCGCCCTGCGCGGCGGCGAGCCGCCAGTCGGAGAGACCCGTATGGCACGAGAGGATGTCGCCCGCGCCCGCGCGGTTCAGCCGCTCGGGCGCGGCCAGCACGAGGTCGAGGTCGAAGGCCACGAGCTCGGGGACGGCACTGCCGAGGTAGCGCACCCGGCCGTCGACCCTGACGCCGACGGGCTTCGTGAACGCAGCGTCGACGGAGGCGATCGACGGCAGCTGCCACAGCGGGAGCCCGGTCCGCCAGGCGACGAACTTCGCCGTGTCGATCGCCGACCCGCCGCCGATCCCGACGACCGCCTCGACACCGCCGGCCCCGGCTGCGAGCCGGGCGGCCAGCGCCTCGAGCGTGCCCTGATCGGTCGCGGTCGCCTCGACCACCAGCACCGGCCGGCGCACGAGGCGGGGCTCGACGAGCTGGTAGGGCTCGGCCGCGACGAACGCCGCGTACGGAGGCAGGTCGGCCGAGACCGCCTCGACGAGCCCGTGCGCGACGGTCGTCGGAAAGCCCGCGACGCCCATCAGCGGCTGGTGCGCGTCCGGACGACCGAGAACTTGAAGCGGTCGCCGCGGTGGTAGTCGAGCGAGTAGAGCGCGGGGGCGTGCTCGGTGTCGAAGTTGACCTGCTCCATCAGGACGAACGGCAGTTTCGGGAAGCCCGCCTCGCGGGCGGCCGCAGGCGGCAGCTCGGCAGCCGAGATCGTCGCGTTGCAGTAGGCGATGACGACACCGTGGTCGGAGAACGCGTCGACGAGCGAGGCCCCGCCGCGGATCGCGTCCTCGCTGCCGGCCACGTAGCGGGCCGGGAAGACGTCGATCGAGTAGATCATCGGGATGCCGTCGGTCGACCGCACCCGCTCGAGGCGGAGCACCGGCTGGTGCTCGCCGATCCGCAGCAGCGACGCGTGCGCCCCGGCCGGCTCCTCGCTCATCGAGAGCGTCGTCGTCTCGACCCCGTAACCGCGGCCGCGCATCAGCTCGGTGACGCTCTGCAGCTCGGTGATCTGCGTCTCGACGAGCTTGGACGTGTCGAGCACGAAGTGGCCGCGGCCGTGGACGGACTGGATCAGCAGGTCGCGCTGCAGCAGCCGCAGGGCCTCGCGGATCGTGACGCGGCTGACGCCGTAGTCCTCGGCGAGGGCGGTCTCGGAGGGAAGCCGCTCGCCGGCCGGGAAGACGCCGCCCTGGATCTGCTCGCGCAGTGCCGCGTAGACCTGGACGCCGAGCGGGCGCCGGTCGCGCCCGCCGATCTCGGAGGTTCGTTTCACGTCGGGCAACGCCGCGGAGGATTGCACATCGCCGTTCATCGCTTCAGGCGGCTTCCGCTTCGAGCGCGAGCGCCGCGGCACCGAGCAGCCCCGCGTCGTCGCCGAGCTCCGCCGGCCGGATGTCGAGTAGGCCGTCGAGCGGCTCGATGCAGAGCGCGCGAGCCCTGGCGACGACCTCGGCGAACACGACCCGCTGCCGCCCGATGCCCCCGGTGAGCACGATGCAGTCAGGGTCGAGCAGCGAGGCGGCCGCCGCGACGCCCACGGCGATGTACTCGGCGGTCTCCCCGAGCGCCTCGCCGGCGCGCGGGTCGCCGCCGCCCGCCGCGGCCAGCACGCCCGCGACCGTGGCGAAGCCGGAGCCCGCGCGCTCGAGCAGCGAGGCCCCGTTGACCATCGCTTCGAGACAGCCGCGCCGCCCGCAGCTGCACAGGCGGCCGCCGGGCGCGACCCGGATGTGGCCGAGCTCGCCCGCCAGCGCGTGCCGCCCCCGATAGAGCTCGCCGCCGAGAACGATCCCCGACCCGACGCCGGTGCCGACGACGAGCGTGACCGACGAGGTCGTCCCACGGGCCGCGCCGAACCGCGACTCGGCGAGCGCGGCGCAGTTCGCGTCGTCGTCCAGCACGACCGGGCGCCCGGTCGCCGCCTCGAGCAGATCGGCGAGCGGGTAGTCCCGAAGCCCGACGTTCCCGGTGAACGCGACGCGGCGGCGGTCGGCCGACAGCGGCCCCGGGACGCTGACCCCGATCGGCGCGTCGCCCGGCGACAGGCCGGCTGCCACCGCCACCTCCGCGGCGAGCGCGGCCAGCGCCTCGGCGAGCGCCTCGCCCCCGGCGGTCGGCCGGGCGAGACGGCCGCGGAGCAGGCCGTCGGCGACGAGCCCGCCCCGGGTGGTCGTGCCGCCGACGTCGAAGGCGAGCGCGGCCGCGCCCGTCGTCGTCCCGGTCGTCACGCCCCGGCCCAGGGGCCGAACACCGCGCCGAACTCCGCCTCGATCAGCGCCACTGCGGCGGCGGCGAGATCGACCGAGGGGACGAGCGGGTTCGCCGCCAGAGCGCGGACGGCCGCCTCGCGGTCGCCGGCGAGGACGGCCTCGACCGTCAGGCGCTCGTAGGCGGCGTTCTGCAGGAGCAGCGCCTGCGAGTCGACCGCGAGCGGCTCGACGCCGAGCACGCCGACGCCGTCGCCGTCGACGCGCACCGGCACCTCGAGCATCGTCTCGGGTGGCAGCCACGGCACCAGCAGGCCATTCGTGACGCCGGCGATGGTGACGAGCTCGCGACCGCTCACGAGCGCGCCGATCACCGGCACGATGCATTCGGTGTACCAGACTGCGCGCCGCCGTTCCGAGACGGAGCTCGCGTCGCCGGCGCCGTAGGCGGCGAGCGCATCGGACTCGAGCTCGAGCAGCTCCTCGGCCCGCACCCGCCCCTTCGCCCGCTGGGCAGCGAGCTGGCGGTCGGGGTAGTAGACGTACCGCAGGTAGACGTTCGGCACCGCTCCCAGGCGCCGCAGCAGCTCGCCGTCGAAACCGAGACGAGCCGCGAGCTCGTCGGCCCGCTCGAGGGCCCGAGGCAGGACATCGACGCCCCCGACGCGCAGGCTGGTCAACCAGCCGCCGTGATTCGTGCCGACGTAGCCGGGCGTCGCCTCGCCACCGGCCGCGCCCGCGAGCCCGGCGGCCGTCGCGGCGAGCGTGAGCGGCGAGTCGCAGAGCGTGAGCACGTCGATGCCGACCCGGTCGGCGACCTGATGGACGATGCCGGCAGGGTTCGTCAGGTTGAGGAGCTTCGCGGCGGGCGCGCGCTCGCGCACGAGCCGGAACAGCGCCTCGACGACCGGGATCGTCCGACAGGCGTTCGCGAACCCGCCCGGCCCCATCGTCTCCTCGCCCGGCAGGCCGAGCTGCTGCGGAAAGCGCTCGTCGAACGCGCGCGCGGCGAGGCCGCCGGCCCGCACCTGGTTGACGACGAACCGGGCACCGTCGAGCGCGGCGCCGACGTCGGTCGCCCCCGACACGGCGACCTCCGCGACGCCGCCCCGCGCCCCGCCCCTCACCAGGGACTCGGCGGCGGCGACGACCCGCTCGAGCTTCGCCGCATCCCGGCCGACGAGCCGCAGCTCGATCCGCTCGCCCGCCAGCTCCGGCGCCCCGGCGAGCGTTACGGCGAGCTGCGGCGTGACGACCGCGCTGCCGCCGAGCACCGTGACGACCGACGTCACGACTCGTAGAACTCCCGCACGGCGCGGGCGACCGCCCGGACTTCGTCCTCCGTGAGCTCGGGGAAGACCGGCAGCGACAGGATCTCGTCCGCGACGGCGCGCGAGCGCGTCGCCGAGACGACCCTCGACGGAGCGCCGCCGCCGGCATAGGCGCCCTGGTCCGGCACGGAGGTCGGATAGATGATCTGCGAGCCGATCCCGCGCGCCGCGAGGTACTCCTTGAGCTCGTCGCGGCGCGGCGCCTTGACGGTGTACATGTAGTAGACGTGCGTCCGGTCGGGCGCGACGAACGGCGTCGTCACCGGCGTGTCGGCCAGGAGCTCGTCGTACAGGGCGGCCCAGCGCTGCCGCAGCGTCGTCCACTCCTCGAGATGGCGCAGGCGGACGCGGAGGATCGCCGCCTGCAACTCGTCGAGCCGCTCCTGGTGGCCGACCAGCTCGTGGGCGTGCTTGACGCGCTGGCCCATGTAGCGCAGGACGCGGAGCTCGTCGTTCAGCGCGGCATCCGGGGTCGTCAGAGCGCCGCCGTCGCCGTAGGCACCGAGATTCTTGTGGGGATAGAACGAGAAGCAGGCGATCGGGCCGAAGCTCCCCACCCGCCTGCCCCGGTAGCGGGCGAGATGCGCCTGCGCCGCATCCTCGACGATCGCGAAGCCGTGCTCGCGGGCCAGCGCCTCGAGAGGCTCCAGATCCGCCGGCTGGCCGTAGAGGTGCACCGGGACGACCACCTTCGTCTTCGGCGTGATCGCGCGCTCGACCTCGGCCGGGTCGAGGTTGAACGTCGCCTCGTCGATGTCGGCGAACACGACGGTGGCGCCGAGGTAGGACGCGGCGAACGCCGTCGCGACATAGGTCATCGACGGCACGATCACCTCGTCGCCCGGCCCGACCCCGAGCGCGGTATACGCGAGCATCAGGGCGGCGGTGCCGCTCGAGGTGCCGATCGCAAAGTCGACCTCGCAGGCGCCCGCCCACTCGTGCTCGAATGCCGCCAGCTCGGGGCCCATGGTGTACTTGCCCGAGGCGAGCGTGCGGCGAACCGCGTCCAGGATGTCCGTCTCGATCTGCCGGTACTGCCGTGTCAGATCCTCGGACGGGATGGGCAACTGCTGGTCGAGCCGAACTCCGGGCTGCGGTTCCGGAACTGGCGCGACGTTCGTCATAGTGCAACCTCTCGTTTCGTCAAGGGGAGGGTTAGATGTCTGTCAACATACAATAACCCCGCGGCTTGTGCCATCCGCCGCGGCGCGATCTGCCAACGCAGGTTGACAAACGCACAGGCTGCTTGTACGAATCGCACACCATCGTTGTGCGTATCTGGAGCCGAGCCGGCCGAGCCGGGTGGAGGAGCGAGTGAGCGACCTGCAACTGTTCAACACCGTCTACGGCCGCAATCTGCTGGCCGAGCTGCCGATGATCCTTGCACGGCCCTACCTGGTCGTGACCATGCGCGACCTGTGGCCGAAGTTCGAGGGCTCGTTCGGGCCCGGCGCCACCGTCCACTTCGTCGAGACGCTCGAGGAGCACGAGCTCGAGGCGCTCCTCGCCGAGCTGCCGGCCGTCGAAGCGGTGGTCGGGCTCGGCGGCGGGCAGGCGATCGACGTCGCGAAGTTCGTCGCCTGGCGGCGGCGGCTGCCGCTCTTCCAGGTGCCGACCTCGCTGTCGGTGAATGCGCCGTTCGGGCACCGCAGCGCCGTTCGCCGCGACGGGATCGTCCGCTACATCGGCTGGGTCGTCCCCGAGGCCGTCTACATCGACTTCGACGTGATCAAGGACGCCCCGGCGGCGCTGAACCGCTCCGGGGTCGGCGACATCTTCTGTTACCACACGGCCCGCTGGGACTGGGAGTTCGCCGAGCGGATCGGGAAGGTCGAGGAGAAGTGGCGGTTCGACCCGCACTGGGCCGCCGAGGCCCGCACGGTCCTCGACTCCGTGCTCGGCTCGCTCGACGACATCCGCGACGTCACGGACGACGGGATCCGCACGCTCACCGAAGCGGTGCGCTGGGGCGGCGCCGCGTTCTCGAACACCGGCTGGAACCCCCGTCCGATCGAAGGGTCGGAGCACGTCTTCTTCTATGCGCTCGAGTACCTCACGCGGCGGCACTTCATCCACGGGCAGCCGGTCGGCCTCGGCGTCCTGCTGATGAGCAAGCTGCAGGGCAACGACCCCGACGGCATGCGCGAGGCCTGCGACCGCGTGGGGCTCGAGTACATGCCCGAGCAGATGGGCGTCACGTGGGCCGAGTGCGAGTCCGCGCTCGAGATCATGCAGGAGGTCGTCGAGAAGTCCGGCCTCTGGTACACGATCGCCGCCGACGCGCCCGTCACCCGCGCGTTCCTCGACGAGGCGCGCGACTGGCTCTACTCCACCCCGTCCTGAGCCGGGTGGCGTGACCGGAATGGACTCGCACGAGCGGCAGCAGCTCATCCTCGAGCGCCTCCTGCGCGACGGGCAGGTTCGGATCTCCGAGCTCACCGACGAGGTGTCGGTGTCGAAGATGACGATCCGGCGCGACCTCGAGGCGCTCGAGCGCGAAGGCCTGCTGAAGCGGATGCACGGCGGCGCGACGAGCGCGGCGCCACGCGGCTACGAGCCGCCGTACGGGCTCCGGGCCCGCGCCGAGCTCGAGGCCAAGCAGGCGATCGCGCGGAGCGCCGCGGCCCTCGTCGGCGACGGCGACTCCGTGATCGTCGACGGCGGCACGACCGGGCTCGAGATCGCCCGCGCGCTTCGCGACCACACGCAGCTCACGGTGTGCACCACGAGCTTGCGGATCGCCGCCGAGCTCGCCGACGACGCCCGGCTCCGGCTGATGATCGTCGGCGGCACGATCCGTCCCGGCGAGCGCTCGCTGAGCGGCGAGCTCGCCGAATCGGCGTTCGCGAATCTCCGTTTCGACGCGCTGTTCCTCACCGCGTCCGGCGTCAGCGTCGCCGACGGCGTCACCGAGTGGAACCTCGAGGACGCGCGCGTGAAGCGCGCCGCGCTCGCGAGCGCGAGACGCGTCATCGTCGTCGTGGACGCGACGAAGCTCGAGCAGACGGCGTTCGCGAAGGTCTGCGACATCGACCGGGTCGACGTCCTCGTGACCGACGAGCGCATCCCGCCCGACCTCGCGCGCACCCTGGCCGACCGCGACGTCCACGTCGTCGTCGCCCGGGTCGGCCGCGTCGCTCCGCTCGACGGGGCTGCTCCGCTCGACGGGGCTGCTCCGCTCGACGGGGCTGCGCCGCTCGACGCGCTCGAGGCCGGCGGCCCGCGGCGTGCGGTGTGAGCGCGTTCGTCGACGACATCCGCGGCCAGGGTGGGGCGCTCCGCGAGCTGGCCGGCCACGCCGACGAGGTCGGCGCCCTCGTCGACGAGCTGGAGCTCGGCTCGTTCGATCGGATCGTCCTCTCGGGGATGGGCGGGAGCCACTACGCCGCCTACCCGGCCTGGCTGGCCCTGGTCGGCCGGGGCCTGCCGGCCTGGTGGGTCGACACGGCGGAGCTTCTGCACGATGCAGCCGGCCTGGTCGGCGGGCGGACGCTGCTGTGGCTGACGTCGCAGTCGGGTGAGAGCGCCGAGATCGTGGAGCTCTTGCGCGGGCTGCGGGCGTCGAGCCGGCCGACGGTCGTGGGGTTGACGAACACCCCGGAGAGCACGCTGGCGGAGGCGGCCGACCACGTCGTCCTGCTGCATGCGGGCGACGAGCAGGCGGTGAGCACGAAGACGTTCGTGAACACGCTCGGAGCGTTCTCGCTGGCGGTGGCGACCGACCGCACCGAGGCGGTCGGTGGCCTCGGGCGAGCGGCGGCGGCGCTCGACGACTGGGCGGGCTCACTCGACGCCGCGGTCGAACGGGCGGCGGCGCTGCTCGACGGCCCGGCCGGCGTCGTGATCGTCGGCCGCGGGCGCTCGCTGGCGGCCGCCCGTGCGGGGGCGCTGACGATCAAGGAGGCGGCGAAGACGCACGCGGAAGCGCTCGGCTCGGGTGCGTTCCGCCACGGTCCCGTCGAGCTCGCCGGCCCCGGCCTCGCCGTGATCGTGCTCGCCGGCGACGCGCGCGCGGCCGACCTCAACCGGGCGCTCGCGGCGGACGTGGCCGGCTACGGCTCGCCGGTGGCCTGGGTCGGCGACGGCTGCCCGGAGGGTGTGCCCGCGCTCGCGAGCCCCGGCGTCGACAGCGCGTTCGGGCGGCAGGTCGCCGAGATCGCGGCGCTGCAGGCGTGCAGCGTCGCGCTCGCCGGGCTCCACGGGATCGAGCCGGGCGTGTTCCGGTTCGCGACGAAGGTCACGACGGTCCAGTGACCGGCACGCTCTTCGTCGGCGTCGACGTCGGCGGGACACACGTCAGGGCGACGACGCTGACCGCCGACGGCACGATCGGCCCCGTCGCCCGCGCGACCCTCGACACCGAGGCAGGTGCGGCGGGCGTGCTCGGCCAGCTGGTGTCGCTGGTCGCCGACACCGTCGGCGCGGCCGAAGGGCACCTCGACGGGATCGGGCTCGCGGTCTCCGGGCCGGTCGACGTCGACACCGGCATCGTCTCCAACCCCTGGACGCTGCCGAGCCTCGCCGGCACCGACATCCGCACGCCGCTGCTCGACCGCTTCCAGGTGCCGGTGATCGTCGAGAACGACGCCGACGCAGCCGGCCTCGGCGAGTACTTCCACGGCGCCGGCCGCGGCGCCGACTCGCTGGCGATGGTCACGCTCGGCACCGGCCTGGGAGTCGCCCTGATCCGCGACGGCGTCGTGCTCCGCGGCACGGGCGGCTACCACCCCGAAGCGGGCCACCATGCGATCTCCGACACCGGGCCTACCTGCTACTGCGGGCTCGTCGGCTGCTGGGAGGACCTCGCCTCCGGCACCGCGCTCGAGCGAGCCGCGCGAACAGCCGTCCGCGACGGGCGCTGGTCGCCGGCCGCCGCCATCACCACCGCCGCGGACGTGACGGCGGCGGCCGATGCCGGCGACCGCGTCGCGCGGGAGCTCCTCGACGAGCTCGCCTTCCACGTCGGCCGCGGCCTCCGCACCGTCGAGGCGTTCTACGCGCCGGCGACGATCGCGATCGGCGGCGGCCTCGGGAGCCGGCTCGACCTCCTCGCAGCCGGCATCGAGCGTGGCCGCACGCCGCCGTCGACCCTGAGCCCGCGCGCCCGGGTCGTCGGCGCCGCCCTCGGCGACTCGGCCGGGGCCGTCGGCGCCGCCTCGTCGATCCGGGCCCGGCGGCAGGAGGCGGCGACGGGATAGGCTCAGGCGCATCGCCGCGCCTGCCAGTCCGACGCTGTCCCCCACGCAGCTCGAGTCGCTCGCCCGGCTCGGCGAGGAGCGGACGGCGGCCGTCGGAGACGTGCTGTTCCGGGTCGGCGACGAGCGCTACCCGTTCATGGCGATCCTCGAGGGCGAGGTGGCGATTCTCGACGCGGCCGGGAACGAGATCGTCCGCCACGGCGCCGCCGGCTTCGTGGGCGAGCTCAACCTCCTGTCGGGCCAGACCGTCTTCCTGACGGCCGTCGTCACGCAGCCCCTGCGCTACATCGCGGTCGAGCGCGACGTGCTGCGCGGGCTGTTGTTCGAGGACGGGCCGCTGAGCGACCTCCTCCTGTCGACGTTCATGAACCGGCGCGAGGCGCTGCAGCGGGTCGACGGGGTCGGAGTCGAGGTGATCGGCCCGCGAACGTCGGAGGCCACGCTGCACCTGGTCGAGTTCCTGCGCAGCAACCGGCTGCCCTACAGCTGGCGCGACCCCGATCCGACAGGCGACCCCGCCGCCGCGGCGCTCGTTGCCGGGCTCGACCCGGCCGACCTCCCGCTCGTCCTGCTGCCCGGCGGTGACGAGCTGCGCGGCCCGACGACGGGCCAGGTGTCGCGGGCGCTCGGCATCGGTCGCGAGCTCGCCGCGCACGAGGAGGTCGACCTGGTGGTCGTCGGCGGCGGCCCGGCAGGTCTGGCCGCGGCGGTCTACGGCGCCTCGGAGGGGCTCACGACGCTGGTCGTCGAGGGCACCGCGCTCGGCGGGCAGGCGGGCACGTCGCGCCGGATCGAGAACTACCTCGGCTTCCCGGCGGGGATCAGCGGCGCCGAACTGACCAGCCGCGCGGTCACGCAGGCCCGCAAGTTCGGCGCGCGCACCGCGTCGCCCTACCGGGCGCTCTCGCTCGCACCGGCCGACGGCGGGTACCTCGTCCGCCTGGAAGAGGGCCACGAGATCGCGGCGCGCACGGTGCTGCTCGCAACGGGTGCGCAGTACCGGCGCCTCCCGGTCGACGGGCTCGCCGACTACGAGGGACTGAGCGTCTTCTACGCGGCGGGGCCGCCCGAGGGGCGGCTCTGCGGCGCGTCGCGCGTCGGCGTCGTCGGCGGCGGCAACTCCGCCGGCCAGGCGGCGGTCTGGCTCGCCCGCGGCGGCGCGCTCGTCACGCTGCTGCACCGCCGCGCCTCACTGGGGGAGACGATGTCCGACTATCTCATCCGGGAGCTCGACCGCTACGGCGTCGCCGTCCGCGACCGCAGCGAGATCGCCGCGCTGCACGGGCACGACGGCGCGCTCGACGCCGTCACGCTCGCGAGCGGCGAGCGCCTGCCGTTCTCGTACCTGTTCTGCTTCCTCGGCGGGCTGCCGTGCACCGAATGGCTCGGCGACGTCGTCGCACGCGACCGCAAGGGCTTCATCCTGACCGGGGCCGAAGCCGGAGGCGCCAGCCTGCTCGAGACGAGCCTGCCCGGCGTGTTCGCGGCGGGCGATGTCCGCTCGGGCTCCACGAAGCGCTGCGCGACCGCTGTCGGCGAAGGAGCGATGGCCGTCCAGTTCGTCCACGCGCGGCTTGCGCAGCAGGCAGAACGGCGGCCGGAGCTCAGCCCGCCGGATATTGCCCGAGCAGCGACATGACCGGCTCGCCGAGCCGGCCGTCGTCGTTGCCGGCCTGGTGCCAGTGCGGATAGATGAGCGGCAGCGCGCTCACCGCATCGAGCCGTGCGCGCGCCTCCGCACCTAGCTCGAGCTCCGACGCGGCCAGGTTGTCGGCCAGCTGCTCCGACGTGCGCGCGCCGACGACGACGGTGGCGACGCCCGGCCGGCCGAGCAGCCAGGCGAGCGCGACCCGTGCCGCCGAGACGCCCGCCGCCTCGCCGATCTCGACCAGCGCGTCGACGATGTCGTAGAGGCGCTCGGTGTCGTGTACCGGCGGCTCGCCCCAGTCGGTCAGCTGGCGCGAGCCCGACTCGGGCTTGCTGTCGCGCCGGTACTTGCCGGTGAGCAGGCCGCCGGCGACCGGGCCCCAGACCATGATCCCGACCCCCAGCGCGAGCGCGGCGGGGACGAGCTCGTACTCGGCCTCGCGCGCCTGCAGCGAGTAGTGGATCTGCTGGCTGACGTAGCGCGGCAGGCCGAGGCGCTCGGCGACCCCGACCGCGGCGGCGAGCTGCCAGCCGGCGAAGTTGGAGCAGCCGATGTAGCGCACCTTGCCGCTCCGGACGAGCGCATCGAACGCCTCGAGTGTCTCGTCGATCGGCGCGACGCCGTCCCAGCCGTGTGCCTGGTAGAGATCGATGTGATCGACGCCGAGGCGTCTGAGGCTCGCCTCGCAGGCGGCGATCACGTGCTGGCGGGAGAGGCCGCCGTCGTTCGCGCCGTCTCCCATGCCGCCGCGCACCTTCGTCGCGATCAGCACCCGGTCGCGGCGACCGCGCACGATCTCGCCCACGATCTCCTCCGACAGGCCGTCGGAGTACACGTCGGCCGTGTCGATCAGGTTGACGCCCGCGTCCAGCGCCTGGTCGAGCTGGCGGCGCGCCTCCTCCGGCCCGGTCGAGCCGACCTTCTCGAACACGCCGCGACCGCCGAACGTCATCGTCCCGAGCGACAGGCTCGAGACACGCAGGCCACTCCGGCCGAGCTGGCGGTACTCCATGACGTTTCTCCTTCGGTCGACGGCGGCCCGACAGTACCCGATGGCGGTACCGTGAGCAGCGCCGAGGGTTTCCTCGAACGATGCTGGGAGGAGCAACGCTGATGAGCGAAACGACGGAGAAGGCGATTCTCGCCGGCGGCTGCTTCTGGGGAATGCAGGACCTGATCCGCAGGCGGCCCGGCGTGATCTCGACGCGCGTCGGGTACTCGGGCGGCGACGTCCCGAACGCGACCTACCGCAACCACGGGACGCACGCCGAGGCGATCGAGATCGTCTTCGACCCCGAGCAGACCTCGTACCGCGACCTGCTCGAGTTCTTCTTCCAGATCCACGACCCGACGACCGTCAACCGCCAGGGGAACGACCGGGGGCTGAGCTACCGCTCGGCCATCTTCACGCTCGACGACGAGCAGCGGCGCGTCGCCGAGGAGACGATCGCCGACGTCGAGGCATCCGGCCTCTGGCCCGGGCGCGTCGTCACCGAGGTGGCGCCGGCCGGGCCGTTCTGGGAGGCCGAGCCCGAGCACCAGGACTACCTCGAGCGGTATCCGAACGGCTACACCTGCCACTTCCCGCGGCCGGGCTGGGTTCTGCCCAGGCGGGCCGACGCGGTCGCGCGCTGACCGGATGAGCGGCGGCCGGCTTCTCTGGCAGCCGTCGGCGGAGACGGTGGCGGGCTCGCGGCTGCGGGCCTATGAGGAGTGGCTGGGGTCGGAGCGCGGGCTTCGCTTCGACGGCTATGACGCGCTGTGGGAGTGGTCGACGACCGATCTCGAGGGGTTCTGGTCGTCGATCTGGGAGTACTTCGGGGTGGTCGGGTCGTACGGGCGGGTGCTCGGCCGGCGGGCGATGCCGGCGGCGGAGTGGTTTCCCGGGGCGGAGACGAGCTACGCCGAGCAGGTGTTCCGGGGCAGGTGCGACGACGCGGTCGCGATCGTGCACGCCTCCGAGCTGCGGCCGCTCGCCGAGCTGTCGTGGGGTGAGCTGCGCGCGTCGACGGCGGCGATCGCGGCCGGCTTGCGCGCCCGCGGGGTCGGCCGGGGCGACCGGGTCGTCGGGTACCTGCCGAACGTCCCGGAGGCCGCGGCGGCGTTCCTCGCCTGCGCGTCGCTGGGGGCGATCTGGTCGAGCTGCTCGCCGGACTTCGGGGTGCGCAGCGTCGTCGACCGGTTCGCCCAGATCGAGCCGAAGGTGCTGCTCGCGGTCGACGGCTACCGCTACGGCGGCAAGGACTTCGACCGGCGCGGTGCCGTCGCCGACCTGCAGCGGGCGATCCCGACGCTCGAGCACACCTTCGTGCTGCCGTACCTCGGCGACGACGGCAACTGGGACGAGCTGCCGCACCCCGACGGAGGCCCGCTCGCGTTCGAGCGGCTGCCGTTCGACCACCCGCTCTGGGTGCTCTACTCGTCCGGGACGACCGGCCTGCCGAAGGCGATCGTGCACGGGCAGGGCGGCATCCTGCTCGAGCACCTGAAGCTGGCCAACCTGCACCTCGACCTGCGGGCGGGCGACCGGTTCTTCTGGTTCACGACGACCGGCTGGATGATGTGGAACCTCCTGCTCGGCGGCCTGCTCGCCGACGCGACGATCGTCCTCTACGACGGCAGCCCGGCCGCCCCCGACCTCGCCGGGCCCGACCCAGCCGCCCTCTGGCAGCTCGCCGAGCAGGCCGGGATCACCTGCTTCGGGACGAGCGCCTCCTACCTCGGCTCCTGCCGCAAAGCAGGTGTCGAGCCGCGGACGGGCCGCGACCTGTCACGGCTGCGCAGCGTCGGCTCGACCGGCTCGCCGCTCTCCCCCGGGAGCTTCCGCTGGGTCTACGACCAGCTCGGCGCTGACACCTGGCTGTTCTCGACGAGCGGCGGCACCGACGTCTGCACCGCGTTCGTCGGCGGCGTCCCGACCCTGCCCGTCTACGAGGGCGAGCTGCAGGCCCGCGCGCTCGGAGCCCGCGTCGAAGCCTACGACGACCACGGCCACCCGGTCGTCGGGCAGGTCGGCGAACTGGTGCTCACCGAACCGCTCCCGTCGATGCCCGTCCGCTTCTGGGGCGACCCCGACGGGGAGCGCTACCGCGCGAGCTACTTCGACCTGTTCCCCGGCGTCTGGCGGCACGGCGACTGGCTCGAGCTCACCGACCGCGGCACCGCGATCATCCACGGCCGCTCCGACGCGACGATCAACCGCGGCGGCATCCGCATCGGCACCAGCGAGCTCTACAGCGCGATCCTCGCGCTCGACGAGATCGTCGACGCGCTCGCCGTCGACGTCCCACGCGAGGGCACCGACGGCCGGCTGTCGCTGTTCGTCGTCCTCCGCGACGGCCGCACCCTCGACGACCACCTCGCCACGCAGATCCGCCTGCGCGTCCGCGAGGACTGCTCCCCGCGCCACGTCCCCGACGAGATCCGCCAGGTCGCCGAGATCCCCCGCACCCTCTCCGGGAAGATCCTCGAGATCCCCGTCAAGCGCATCCTGATGGGCGCCAACCCCGACGACGTCGCCAGCCGCGACTCGCTCGCGAACCCCGCCGCACTCGACTACTTCGCCGGCCTCGCCCCGTAGACCGCATCCCGCAAACCCGCCATGTACCCCACCGCATGCAGCCGCGCGAGATGCGAGTAGCCGGCGACGTCCGAGCGGTCGCCCTCGAGCGCCGGCGTGTGGTCGGACCGTGCCGGCCCGGTGAAGCCGACCTCGGCGTACGCGCGCATGCACTCCGCCATGTCCGTCGGGCCGTCGTCGACGAACGTCTCGACGAACCGCTCGGGCGTGCCCCGCACGTCGCGGAAGTGGACGAACGCGATCCGGTCGCCGAACGTCCGGATGACGGCCGGCAGGTCGTCGGTCAGCAGCGTGAAGTTGCCCTGACAGAGGGTGATCGCGTTCCGTGGGCTTGGATCGAGCGCGAGCAGGCGCTCGAAGCCCTCGACGCTCGACATGATCCGCGCGATGCCGCGCAGGGACTGCAGCGGGGGGTCGTCGGGGTGCATCGCGAGGGTCACCCCGGCCGACTCGGCGACCGGAACGACTCGCTCGAGGAACCAGGCGAGCGTCTCCCACAGCTGCTCGGCAGCGACCGGCTCGGCCACCGCCGGCGGTGCTCCGGCCACGACGCCGAGATCGAAGCCGGCTGCGAGCGCTCCGCCGCGGGTCGGGATGCCGACGTTGGTGCGGGCCCAGCCGATGACGGGCATCCAGTTGTAACACCACGTCCCGATCCCGAGCCGGCCCATGTTCTCGAGCATCGCGCAGACCGCCTCCAGTTCCTCGTCGCGTCCCGGTAGGCCCAGCCGCAGGCGATCGAGCGGCGGGTTGTCCTCGATGACGACGAGTGAGAGGCCGCTCTCGCGCACCTGCTCGGCGTAAAGCGCGAGCGGCACGTACGACCACGGCGGCTCGCCCTCGGCGCCGCGCCAGTCGGAGAGGTGCCGGGGCAGCACGCCGACGGCCTCGTCGACCCCGATCTGCTTCAGCATCCGCCAGAAGGGATGCGGCGGGCGCTCGAGCAGGATCTCGGCGATTCTCACCGGCGTGAGCCTAGACGAGCCCGCATCAGACCCGTTCGACCTCGACCTCGTGGCCGAGCCTGGCGGAGCGGTAGAGCGCGTCGACCGCCGCCTGGACGGCGAGCGCCTGCTCGGGCCGGACGAGCGGCGCGCGGCCCTCGCGCACGGCGGCGACGACGTCCCGCACCTCGAGCCGGGTCGAGGCCTCGAAGTCGAACAGCGCCGGCGCATCGCCGGTCACGTCGGCCAGGCGACCGTCGACCTCACGGGTCAGCCGGAGCGGCACGAGCCGCGCCTGCCCGTGATCGCCGACCAGGTCGAAGCTGTAGTTCCAGCCGCCGCCGGGATCGTCCCAGACCCACGAGCCCTCGATGCTGAGCCAGAAGCCGCCCTCGCACCGGATGTGGCCGAACACGACGTCCTCGGCGTCGTACGCGGCCGCCGCCTCGGGGCTCGGCGCCGTCGCGGCCCGCTTGCGCGGGAAGATGCGGGCCGTCGACGCGGTCGCCGTGACCGGCGCCGGGTTGCCCGCCAGCCAGAGCACGAGGTCGAGCATGTGCACGGCGGTGGCGGCCAGCGCTCCGCCGCCCGAGACAGCGGTGTCGTAGTGGCGGCCCCACCAGGGGACGTCCTCGGCGAGCATCCAGCCCCGGGCGCAGACCGGCGCGCCGAGACCGCCGTCGCCGATGAACCGGCGCACCGAGGCGGCGCAGTCGGTGTAGCGCAGGTTGAACCCGATCGCGAGCAGCCGGTCGGCGGCGAGCGCCGCCTCGGCGATCTCGCGGGCCTCGCCGAGATTCAGCGCGAACGGCTTCTCGCAGAACACGTGGGCGCCGCGCGCGAACGCCTCCACGGCGATCGCGCGGTGCGTGTTCGGCATCGTGCAGATCGTCAGCAGGTCGACGCGCTCGGCGGCGAGCAGCTCGCGGTAGTCCGAGTACGCGCGGGCCCCGTGCGCCTCGGCGGCGGCGCCGGCCCGGGCCGCATCGACGTCGCAGACCGCGACGATCTCGACGTCGGGAAGGTCGGAGAGGCAGGCGAGATGCAGCCGCCCCTGGAACCCGCACCCGATCGTCGCCACCCGCAGCGTCATCGCCCGCCTGGCTCCTCGAACAGCCGCATCGACTGATCTTGGCACATGCTCCGCCGCTCCGAGCACGCTCGGCCGCGAGCGAGCTACAGGCGAGGGTACGCCGGGGCGATGCCCCGCAGGCCGTCGGCGCGGAACCGGGTCAGATGCCAGCGGCCGATGTTCGGGACGACGATCGTGTCGCGTTCGGGCCCGGTGAAGACGAGATTCGTCGGGGCCGCGAGCACCGTTCCCTCCGGATCGGACGCCAGCACCTGGAGCCCCAGGTCGGGGTGCCAGCGCAGCACCGTGTCCGGCCGGTAGCAGGCAATCACGAGCGACCCGTCCGTCGTCGGAGCGACACCGTCAGGGACCGCTCCGGCGAGCTCCACGAGGAGCCGCCGGGGGCCGGCGGAGCCGTCCGGGCGGATCGCGAACTCGACGAGCGCCCCCGGCGTGCTTTCGAGCACGTAGAGGCGCGAGCCGTCGGGGGAGAGCGCCATGCCGTTCGGGAAGTTGCGCGTCTCGTCCGTCCACAGCTCCGTGCGGCCCCCGGGCCGAACGACGAGGATCGACCCGTCGGCCGACTTCCAGGTTCCCGAGTCGGAGACGTAGAGATTGCCGTCGCCGTCGAAACACGGCCAGTTCGGCGTCACGAACGCCCGGCCGGGGACGCCGACGGAATAGACCTCGGGGGCCGCTTCGCCCGGGGCGGCGAGGTCGATCCGCCAGACGCAGTGATTGGCCGTGTCGCAGGCGTAGAGACGACCGTCAGCGTCCGAGGCGAGCCCCAGCAGGAACCCGCCGGTCGTCGCGACCTCCGCGAAGTTCCCGTCGGCGTCGATCCTGTAGAGCTGGCCCGCCTCGCCGCCGACGAACACTGTCCCGTCCGGAGTGACGGCGATGCCTTCTGGATGGTCGAGCCCGTGCGCGAAGGTCTCGAGCGCCGCGAGGGTCAGGGTCGGCGTGCCGAAGACACCGAGAGCCGAGGCGCCCGTCATCGCGGATCGAGCACCAGGAGGCGCTCCTCGGTCATCTCCTGGATCGCGAAGCGCACGCCCTCTCGTCCGATTCCCGAGCGCTTGGCGCCGCCGTACGGCATGTGGTCGACGCGGAACGTGTTGGCGTCGTTCACGATCAGCGCACCGACCTCGAGCCGCTCGAACGCGCGGTAGATGATCCGAATGTCGTTCGTGAACAGGCCCGCCTGCAACCCGTAGGGCGTGTCCCCTGCGGCCGCGATCGCCTGGTCGACGTCCGTATACCGCTCGATCGCAACGACCGGGGCGAACGCCTCCGACCGGACGACCCGCGCGCTCCTGGGCGCGCCCCGGAGCAACGTCGGCTGGACGCTCCGCCCGCTCCGACCGCCACCGCACAGAAGCTCGGCCCCGGCCTCACGCGCCTCCTCGATGAGGCCGATCGCCTTGTCGGCGGAGGCGTCGTCGATCAGCACGCCGATCACGGTGGCGTCGTCGAGCGGATCGCCGACCACGAGCTGGGCGATCTGCTCGAGGAACTTCTGCTCGAAGGCGTCGGCGATCTCGGCGGCGACGAAGATGCGCTGCACCGAGATGCAGGCCTGCCCGGCCCGGAGGAAGCCGCCGAACGCGCAACGCTTCGCCGCGTGATCGAGATCGGCGTCGCTGTGGACGATCACCGCACCGTTGCCGCCGAGCTCGAGCGAGACTCGCGGGGTGGCCGCGACCTTCTGGAGGTGCCAGCCGACCTCCTCGCTGCCCGTGAACGACACCATCTTGATCCGCGAATCGCGGGCCATCGCCTCGCCGAGGGCTGCTCCGCAGGGAATGACGGTCACCGCGGCCGGCACGGCTCCGGCGTCGAGCATGATCTCCCCGAGCGAAAGGGCCGAGAGCGGCGTCTTCGTCGCGGGCTTGACGATGCACGGGTTGCCGGCCGCGTAGGCAGCTGCGAGCTTGTGGGCGACGAGCAGCAGAGGCGCGTTGTACGGCGTGATCGCGAGGACGGGCCCGACGGGAAAGCGCTGTGTCAAGGCCTTGCGGCCGACACCGTTCGGCCAGGCGTCGATCGGGATGATCTGCCCGGTGATCCGGCGGGCCTCCTCGGCCGCCGCGCGGAGGATCTCCGACGTCCGGCGCACCTCGAGTCGAGTCTCCCAGATCGCGTTACCCGTCTCGAGCGTCATCTGGCGCGCCAGCTCCTCGGTGCGCCCGACGAGGAGCTCGGCAGCGCGATTCAGAACGTCGGCCCGCTCGAACGGCGGCGTCGCAGCGACGACCTCGCGCGCCTCGGTCGCCTCGCGCAGTGAGCGCTCGACCACCTCGCCGTCTGCGAGGCGCACGGCTGCGATCTCACTGCCGTCGTACGGGAAGACCACCGGCAGGACGGCTCCTTCGTGCACCGGAGCGCCCCCGACGAGCAGCGGCCGGATCGATCCCTCGGTGGCGGTCGTCATCCCAGTCCCTCCTTCTTCGACTGCCGACTCGCCTCGGGGGGCGCCGCTGCCTGGTCGCGACGCCGGCCCAGCGCGCGACCCAGAATGATCCCGCGCAACTCGGGGTCGGCCTGCCACCAGCGGTCCCACTCGTCGAAACCGATCTCGATCTGCGCGCGCTGCAGGACGAGATCGTGGTGCAGGTACTCCGAGACGATCAACGTCAGCACGGGGTTCCGCGTCCGGACGCCGGCGGCGTCGCCGCCGGCGGGGAGCCGCGCCACCAGAGCCTCGCTGCTGTCGGAGACGAGCGACAGCATCCGGCCGCCGATCCGGCGGCCGACGATCTCCTCGTAGGCATGGCGCAGCCAAGTCCCGGCCGGGAGGTCCGCGCTCGTCGAATAGAGCATCCCGAAGACCTGGACACCCCGGTCGACCGCAGCTGCGAGGGCGCCCTGCAATGCCTCGAGCTCGGGCTTCCAGAGCGAGATGTGCACTTCTGCCCGGGCCTGGTCGATGATCTGGCGCGAGGCCTCGAGGACGTTGTCGGCACCGGCCACGCTGAGGAATACCTCGTCGCGGACGAACTCCGACAGCTGCGGGAGCTGCTCGGCGAGAAAGTCGAGCGGCGCGTTGAACTGCCGTCGCAAGCGACCGATCAGCTCGTCGGGGTCGAGCGCGACGAACTGCGTGCCGGTCGCGCTGTTGATGCTCTGGACCGTTCCCTTCGCCAGCAGCCGCTCGACCATGCCATAGACCTTGGACGACGGGACACCGGAGTTCCTCGACAACTCGTTCCCGTTCTGCGGGCCGAAGCGCAGCAGCGTCGCGTACAGCCGGGCCTCGTACAGCGTGAACCCGACCTCCCGGAACTGTTCGACGATCGCGTCCAACGCGCCGGACGTGGCCCCCGTCCTGCTCACCGCCGCACCACCCCGCCGTCTCGAGCCGAAGCGGGCGGGTGCTGCCTCGCCCACTCGACGAAGCCTCCGGCGGCAACCGTCTCGACGATGAGCGGGTTCAGGCCGGCGAGCGGGATCGTCCGGCCGCCGATCGCGGCCGTCCTGGCGGCGAGGTCGATCGAGAGCAACGCGTCGTCGTCGGCGGCGGCGACGATCTCCGGCGCGGCGACCGCGAGCAGTCCGAGGTTGATGCAGTTCCGGTAGAAGATCCGGGCGAAGCTCCGCGCGACGACGCACCGCACACCCGAGGACTTCATCGCGCGCGGGACATGCTCGCGCGACGAGCCGGAGCCGAAGTTCGCATCGACGACCAGCGCCGTGTCGCCGCCGAGGCGCTCGCGCAGGGTGGGATCGAGACCTTCGAAGAGATGGTTCTTCATCAGCTCCGGATCCTCGATGTTCAGGAACGGGCCGGGGTA
>CAYXXE010000007.1:0-24922 GCA_964468985.1 uncultured Gaiellales bacterium
GTCGCGGCGATCAGGCAGCCCGCCAGCACCAGGCCGCCGACGACGTCGGTGGGCGTGTGGTCGCCGATCAGGACGAGCGCGACCGGCACCGGCAGCGCCCAGGCCGCCGCCACGCGGCCCGCCCGCCGCCACGTCCACGCCAGGACGGCCGCGACCACGCACGCGCGCAGTGTGTGCCCGCTCGGATACGAGTGCCGGAAGCCGTTCACGCCGAGCGTCGGCCGCTCGACCGCCAGCTTCCCGATCAGCTCGAGCAGGTTCGCGACGACCCACAGCGCGCAGGCTCCGACCGCCGCACGGCGGTCGCCGCGGCGGTCGAGCAGGTAGGCGCAGCCGGCGACGACGAGCGCCGAGACGAGCGGCGAGGCCGGGTACGTCCACAGCGCGACGAGCGTGCCGCCGAGCGAAGGGCGCGTCTCGGGTAGGAACAGGCCGCCGATGCTGACGAGCCGGTTCGTCGGCGGGAGCGCCCACGGCATCAGGTGGTGGACTGCGAAGCGGTCGGCACGGGTGAACGCGCCGCCCTCGACGAGCCCGGCCAGGGCGACAAACGCGACGGCCGCGGCGGCGGCGAGGCCGCGGTCAGCCGATCGCACGGGTGACGGCGATCCGCTCGAGCTGCGAGAGCCGTTTCACCTTGAACGGGCTCCGGCCCTTCGCGAGGTAGCGCACCGTCCAGGCGGCCGCCGTCCGGGTCGGGTCGGTCGTCGTCCCGCCCGAGGTGCAGCCGTAGACGAGCCCCTGCCCCTGCACCTGCCCGGCCGCCGTGCCCGTGAACCGCTCGCAGACGTCGCCGCCGGCCAGGACGAGCCGCCACGGGAAGAACGTCCGCTCGGGCCCGTTGCCGAACTTCGCCGGCAGCGGCTTCGTCAGGCGCAGACGTACCGCTGTCGCACCGGTCACGCAGACGAGCGGCACCCTGGCGCCGAGCGGCGACTCGAGGCACGGGTCGAGCAGCTCGTTGCCGACCAGGCAGCGCCAGGCGTCCGGCCGCGGCAGGCCGATCGAGCCGGTGAAGCAGCTGCCCGACAGGGTGCGGCCGACCTTGACGCCGACGACCGCGCCCGTCGCGGTGAAGACCCGGAAACGGACGATCTTCGTGGGGGCGGGTGCGGCCGCCGCGACTCCGACGACGACGCCGAGCACGGCACCGGCGAGAGCGAGCTTGCGCACAGGCCCGAGCATGCAGCCGATGATAGAGACGGCCGCCTACGACCCTGCGGCGGCGGGCGTCCAGCTGAACCGGCGCAGCGCGACCGCCAGCCCGAGAGCGGCCCAGAGGGCCAACACGCCGAGGTCGCTCCAGACGATGCCCGAGCCGGTGCGGGTCGGGTCGTAGGCGCGGTGCAGGCCGTCGGCGAGATGCTGGACGGGGAAGAACTCGGCGACGTGGCGCAGCCAGGAGGGCAGGTTCACGTTGGGGATGAACACCCCCGAGATGAAGTACAGCGGCAACATCACCGCCTGCACCATCGGCTGCGCCGCATCGGCCGAGCCGATCAGAGTCGACAGGGCGTAGCCGAGCACGCAGAAGGTGACCGAGCCGACGATCGCCGTGAGCACGACCCCGGGGATCGTCCGCGCCGGAAGGTCGACCCCGTAGGCGAAGCGGCCGACCGCGAGCAGCACGGCCATCGACACGAGCGAGACGCCGACCGCGGTCAGCGTCCGGCCGGCGATCAGCACCCAGGCCGGCACCGGTGTCGAGCGGCGGCGCTTCAGGACGCCCGCCTCACGCTGCGTCGTCACCGAGATGACGAGGTTGACGAAGGACGCCGCGATCACCGCCATCGCCGACAGGCCCGGGACGTAGTAGGTCGACGCCTTGACGTGGCCCGGCCCGATCGAGTTGTTGCCGAAGACGCCGACGAAGATGACCAGGAAGAGCAGCGGCAGGATGAGCGTGAAGAAGCGGCTCTGCTTGTTGCGCAGGAACGCCCGCAGGTCGTAGCGCGCCTGATGGAGCACCAGCGCGAGCGGGCCGCGGGCAGCGGCCGTCCGGCGCGTCTCAGCGCTGGGCATCGGTGAGCTCCAGGTAGACGTCCTCGAGGCTCGGCCGGCGGACGTCGAGGTCGGGCAGGTCGACGCCCCGGGCGGCAGCCCACGCGGACAGCTCGCCGAGATGGGCCAGCGGCGTCGTCGAGACGAGCGTCAGCCGGTCGGCGCCGCCGTCGGCCACCAGCGACGCCAGGCCCGACGGCAGCTCGCCGGCGGCGGGCGGCAGCGTGAAGCGGATCGTGGCCGCCATGCGATCGCGCCCGCCGAGGGTCTGCGGCGTCCCTTCCGCGACGATCCGCCCGGCCGCGATCACGGCGATCCGGTCGGCCAGCTGCTCGGCCTCGTCCATGTAGTGCGTGGTCAGGAACACGGTCTTGCCGAGCGCCCGCAGGCCGTCGATGACGCCCCACGCCGTCCGGCGCGCCGACGGGTCGAAGCCGGTCGTCGGCTCGTCGAGGAAGATCAGCTCGGCGTCGCCGATCAGCGCCAGGGCGACGTCGAGGCGGCGCCGCTGCCCGCCGGAGAGCTGCTCGCCGATCGTGTCCGCCTTCTCCTCGAGCCCGACGAGCGCGATCGTCTCGCCGATGTCGCGCGGCGCCGCGTAGTAGCCCGAGTACAGCTCCAGGCACTCGCGGACGGTGAGGCCCGGCTCCGGCTGCGAGTCCTGGAGCACCGCCCCGACCCGGTTGCGCCAGTCGCGCCCGGCGTGGGCGGGGTCGGCGCCGAGCACCCGCACCTCCCCGTCCGTGCGCGTCCGGAACCCCTCCAGGATCTCGACGGTGGTCGTCTTCCCGGCGCCGTTCGGGCCGAGGAAGGCGAAGATCTCGCCCCGCCGCACCTCCAGGTCGATGCCCGCCACGGCCTCCACCGACCCGTAGCGCTTGCGCAGGGAGCGCACGCTGATCACCGGCTCGCCACCGTCGCCTTGCACGCCGGAAGTGTCGCAGCCCGTCGCGTACACTCGCGCGATGCCGGCGATCGAGCTGCGCCGCCTGCGCGACCCGGACGACGCCGCAGCCTGCGACGAGCTCTTCGCCGAGTACGGCCGCTGGATCGTCGAGCAGCTCGGCGTCGTGCACGGGCTGGTGCTCACCGAGCAGCAGTTCGAGCGTGTCCATACCGCGTTCCGCGACGACCGGCACAAGGTCTTCGGCGCGCGCGGCCGCCTCTACCTGGCCGAGGTGGACGGCGCGACGGCCGGCGTCTCCGCCCTGCGGCCGGTGTCGGCGACCGAGGCGGAGGTGAAGCGCGTCTACGTGCGACCGGCCTACCGCGGCCTCGGCCTCGGGCGGCGCCTGCTCGGCCGGCTGCTCGACGACGCTCGTGAGCTCGGCTTCGCGACCGTCCGGCTCGAGTCGCTCGACTTCATGGCCGAGGCCCACGGTCTGTACCGGGCGTTCGGCTTCGCCGACACCGAGCGGTTTCCGGGCTTCGAGGGGGTCGGCCACGGCGTCGAGCCGTACGAGGTGTTCATGCGGCTGACGCTCTGATGGAGGCGCCGCGCGATCCGAGGGCCGTCCGCGCTGCCTGCACGCGGACGCTCGGGACCTTCGACCCGCACGACCGCGGGGCGCGGGCGCAGCTGCTGGCGCTGGCCGACCGCGCTCCGGACGACGCGAGCGTCGATCGCTACGGCGGCGGGCTGCTGGCCTCGCGCCTCGAGGAGCGGGTCGCCGGCCTGCTCGGCAAGGAGGCCGCGGTGTGGCTGCCGAGCGGGACGATGGCGCAGCAGATCGCCCTGCGCATCCACGCCGACCGGCGCGGGCTGCGAACGGTCGCCTTCCATCCGCAGTGCCATCTCGACGTCCACGAGGAGCACGGCTACCAGGCCCTGCACGGCCTGCGCCCCGTGCTCGTGGGCGAGCGCGACCGGCTCATCGGGACGGCCGACGTCGCGGCGATCCGCGAGCCGTTCGCGGCGCTGCTGCTCGAGCTGCCGCAGCGCGACCTCGGCGGGAGCCTGCCCGCGTGGGACGACCTGACCGCGACGTGCGCCGCGGCCCGAGCGCGCGGCGCGGCGCTGCATCTGGACGGGGCGCGGCTCTGGCAGTGCCCGCCGTTCTACGGCCGGCCGCTCGACGAGATCGCGGCGCTGTTCGACACGGTCTACGTCTCGTTCTACAAGGATCTCGGCGCGCCGGCCGGCTGCGCCCTCGCCGGCCCACGCGAGTTGATCGACGAGGCGCGCGTGTGGCAGGTGCGCCACGGCGGGCGGCTCTTCGCCGCCTACCCGTTCCTGCTCGCGGCCGAGCGCGGCCTCGACGAGGTGCTGCCGCGCCTCGGGGCCTACGTCGACCGGGCCTGCGAGGTGGGCGCGCTGCTCGCGGGGCTCGAGGATGTGACCGTCGTCCCCGACCCGCCCCAGACGGCGATGCTGCACGTGCTCGTCCGCCGCCCGCTCGAGGTGCTCGAGGAGACGACCCTCGACATCGCCGAGGAGTCGCAGACCTGGATCGCGAACACGTGGCGCGCGACCGCCGACCCGGGCGTGCAGCGCGCCGAGCTGTCGTTCGGCGAGGCGAGCTTCGGCCTGACGCTCGAGGAGGCGCGGGCGCTGTGGCTCGACCTGCTCGACCGCTCGGCCGCGCGCTGACGCGTCAGCGGCGGCGGAGCCAGCCGGACGCGCGGTCGGCGAGCGACGGCGAGCCGGGCCGGAGCGTCTCGTGCCGCGCCGCCTCGGTGTACGCCGGTAGGTCTGCGGTGTGCGCGGCGTCGAGCTTCAGCGTCACCCGCCCCGGATAGATCAGCCCCACGTCCTCGCCCGCGACATAGCCGAGCCGTGCCGAGCCGGCGCCCTGCACGGCCAGGCCGTCGAAGAGGTCGTCCTGCTTGCTGCCCGCCACCTGCTCGACCGTGCCGATCTCGACGCCGTCCGACGTGACGACACTCCAGCCCTGCTCGATCTGCAGCCACGACACCGGGTCAGCGGGGTTGCGCGTCTCGGGCGGCTTCCCGCCGGGCGGGCCGAGGAATGCGTCGAGACCGCTCATGCGTCGATGATAGGGCCGAACGGGCGCGGCTCGCGTGCCTGTGGGTCAACCTGCCCTCGCGGAGCACGAGTTGCGAGGAGAGATCAGGCCTGCGGGTACGACTCGGGCGGCGGCGGATCGTGCCGCGTGCCGGCGATCAGGGCGAGCAGCTCACCCGGAGTCGTCCCGCCGAGGACACGCAGCCGCGGCAGCCGGTAGGGATCCTCGCCCCGCTGCGCCCAGCCGTCGACGACGGTGGTCGACCCGAGGAAGCCGGCGCGCCGCACCGCGGCGATCACGGCGGCGTCGTAGTAGCCCGACGGGTAGCAGAACCAGTCGGCGCGGACGCCGTAGAGGCGCCGGATCGCGCGGCGGGCGTCCAGCACCTGGTAGCGCAGGTCGGCCGGATCGAGCGCCACGAGGTCGGCGTGGCTGTAACCCTGCGTGTCGAGCTCCCAGCCGCCGGCGAGCAGATCGCGCACCTCGCGGTGCGAGAGGCCGCCCTGCCGCGGCGGCAGCCCGCTCAGCTGCAGGTTCTCGTCGGCGACCCAGCCGTAGCGGCGCAGGATCGGCAGCGCGCGGGTGAACTGGGTCCGGTAGCCGTTGTCGAAGGTGAGCACGACCGGCCTGCGCGGCAGCGCCGTCCCGTCGCCCCAGGAGCGCCAGACCTCGTCGAGCGTCACGGCGTGGTAGCCGGCCGCGTGGAGCGCCGCCATCTGCGCCGCGAACTCGGCCGGCGGCACGTACAGCCCCGGGTACGGCGCCGTCGCGAGCGGCCGCGCGATCACGTGGTACATCAGGATCGGCACCGCCTGCGGGACGGCATGCCGAACCACCGGCGGGGTCGGCGACGTCCGGGGAACGCTCTTCGCGGTGGTGGGCAGGGTCACTGCGTGACGCGTGGCCCCACGTCCGGCCAGCTGCCAGGCCGCCAGGCCCGCGGCCGTGGCGATCACGACGGCGGCAGCCGCGACCGCCACGACGCGCCGCCGCCGAACTGCCGCGCGGCGCCGCTGCTCGCGCCGCCTGACGTCGTCGCTGCGGCTGTCGGGTGTGACCATCGGGCCGATATGGAAACACAACCCGGGATCCGGCCTCCACGAGGGCTACGCTGCCGCGATGTTCGCGCCGCGCCGAGCTCGCGCCGGCGTGCTCGCCTCTCGAACGGCGACCCCGCCGGTGCCCGCCTTCGTCCTGGGTGGCAGCATCAACGCGCTCGCCGTCGTGCGCAGCCTGGGGCGCAAGGGGATTCCCGTTCGCGTCGTGCCCGACAGGGAGTTCGACGTCGCCATTCGCTCGAAATACGCAACCGAGCTGGAGGCGCGGCGGGGCGGCCCGTCGGACGAGACGCTCGTCGCCCGCCTGGTCGCGAGCGCCCAGGCGACCGGCACGCGGCCCGTGCTGTTCGTCACGACGGACCGCGACCTGCTGCTCGTGGCGCGCCACCGCGAGCGCTTTGCAGAGGCGTTCCGCTTCGATCTGCCCGAGCGGGAGACGGTCGAGACCGCAGCCGACAAGGCCCTGTTCGCAGAGTTCGCCGACCGCCACGGCCTGCCGGTGCCAGGCACCGAGGTTCTGCGCAGCCGGGAGGACGCCGACCGGGCGGCCGACCTGCTCCGCTTTCCGGTCGTCCTCAAGCCGAACCTGTCGTTCGCCTGGCCGGCCCGGGGCCGCAAGATCGTCCTGGCCGCGAACGCCACCTCTCTCGTCGCGCAGTGGGAGGCGCTCCGCGGAACCTGCGACTGCCTGATCGCCCAGGAGCTGATCGAGTCACCCGACAGCGAGCACTTCGCCTTCTGCGCCTACCGGAGCGCCGACCACGAGGAGCTCGCCTCGATCACCATCCGCAAGCTCCGCGTGCTGCCGATCCACGGCGGCGCCGCGACGTTCCTGCAGACGATCTCCGACCCGGCACTCGAGGCGGCAGGGCGGAAGACGCTCGCCGCGCTCGGCTACACGGGCGCCGCGAGCGTCTGCTTCAAGACGGATCTCCCGACCGGCCGGCACCTGATCCACGAGGTCAACGGCCGACTCCCCGCCTGGCACGGCGCCTTCGCGCTCGCCGGCATCGACCTCCCCCACCTCATCTACCGCGAGCTGCTCGGAGAACGCGGGCTCCCTGCAACGCCCGCCACAGTGGGCGGCAAGTGGGTCGCAGTCGCCGGCGACATCGCCGCCTGCCGCGACTACCGCCGCAGCGGCGAGCTCGGCCTCGGCCGGTGGCTCGCCTCGTTGCGCGGCGTCGGCGTCTGGGCCGAGCTGGCGCGCGACGACCCGAGGGGCCTGCTGGATCTCGCCCGCCGGGCGGCTCTCTCCGCGCGACACACACACCGGCCGGGCGGGTAGCCCGAGGCGGCGTCGGGCCTTCAGACCTTCGCGGCGCGGTGGCGGTCGCGGCGGTACAGGACGACCCCGGCAGGGATCGCCGCCGCGAGCCACCCACGGGCCGGCACGGCGCCGGCCTGCGCGCGGAACGAGCGGTGCTCGTGCAGGCTCGTGCGAACGAGGTTCGCGTAGGTCTTGTACCTGGCGCGGGTCGGCATGGGCCGCCGCATCGCGAGCAGCTCCTCGTAGTACGCGAGGCGCGCCCCGGCGAGCCGCTCGTGCTGGCTGTGCAGCGACTTCGTCACCCCGTCCGGGAGATACTCCTTGCCGGCGAGCACCTCGTTGACGCCGCGGATGCGATACAGGGCGCTCATCCGGAGCCAGAGCATCCGCGGCTCGACGTAGCTGCCGAGCTCGGGGAACGGGAACTCGCGCAGCACGTCGGTCCGGATCATCCCGATCTTGTCGCCCCAGACGCCCAGGACGTGCGTCAGCTCGTAGTAGTCCGAGTCGAAGACGTCGACCGGGTACGCCGTGCCGATGATCGCGCCGTCCTCCTCGCACAGCCCCTGGACCTCGGCGAACCGGTCGGGGTCGGGAATCGCGTCCCAGTGGAACTTCAGGCGCTCGAGCGCGTTCGGGCGGTACCAGTCGTCGTCGTCGATCACCGCGCAGAACGTGCCCGCCGCCTCGCGCACGCCTGCGTTGATCGCCGTGTGCCGGCCGCCGTTCTGCTTGCGGACGTACCGCACGGGGAACGGTGCCCCGGCGGCCAGCCCGGCCACGACCTCGGCCGTCGCATCGGCCGAGCCGTCGTCGACCACCACCCACTCGAAGTCCCGGAACGTCTGCGCGCACAGGCTCTCGTAGAGCCGGCCGAGCTTGTCGGCACGGTTGTACGTCGGCGTGAGGACGGTGATGTGCACGCCCTCCCCCGAGGCCTGCGGGTCGTTCACCACCTGTACATCAAAGACCTACCCGGGGCACGAAGTCAAATCCGGCGCGACGGGGCCGTGAGGTCGCCGAGGGAGAAGTGGGAGCGCCCGGCGAGAAGCCGCCGGGCGGTCACCCCTTCGTCAAACGTCGCTGGCGATCTTGTTCAGGATGCTCGTGATGTTCGTCCCGGTGAGGGCGAGCGCCACGATCGCCACGATCGAGATGAGCGACACGATCAGGGCGTACTCGATGAGCCCCTGACCATCCTCGCGCCGGATGCCGGTGCGGAGATCGATCACGGCCTGTGCCAAACGGTTCTGAATCAGGTTCCAGGACATGCGCTGCCTTTCGTCAGGGAAACTCGGCTGGAAACAGCCGCAATCCACAACATCGTCGGGCCGCTCGCACGAGCCTCATATCGCCGATCGACCAGGCTCCGCCGCCCGAACGTCTAGTCCGGCCCGGGCGGCGCGAAAGCCGACGAGCTTCCCCTGGCGCTCGTCCCAGAGCTTCAACCGGACGGCACGCAGACCGTCCGCGAGCGTGACCACCGGCACGGCCCGCAGGCTCGCGGTCGCGTCATGGGCCGCCTGCAGGTTGTAGTTCGGGATCCGCGCGCTCAGATGATGGACGTGGTGCAACCCGATGTTGCCGGTCAGGAACTGGAGCGGCCGGGGGAGCTTCAGGTACGAGCTCCCCTTCAGCGCGGCGTCCTCGTAGCTCCACTCCTCGCCGCTCTGCCAGTAGGTGCTCTCGAACTGGTGCTGGACGTAGAAGAGCCAGATCCCGATCGAGCCCGACAGCAGCACGGCGGGAGCCTGGACGACCAGGAAGCCCTCCCAGCCGACGAGCCGGCAGAGCACGAGGATGATCGCGACGAGGGCGACGTCGGTGGCGATCACGCTCCGCCGGATCCGCGGGCCGGCCGACGGCGCCACGATGCGCGGCCCGAGCACGAGCACCCAGAGCGGGCCGAGCCCGAACATCACGAACGGGTTGCGGAAGAGGCGGTAGGCGAGCCGGCCCCACCACGGCTGGGCGCGATACTCGACCACCGTCAGCGTCCGGATGTCGCCGACGCCACGGCGATCGAGGTCGCCGGCGGTGGCGTGATGGACGGCGTGCTCCCGGCGCCACGACGCGAACGGCATGTAGACGATGGGCCCGAGCGCGTTCCCGAGCAGGGCGTTCGCGCGCCTGGTCGGGAAGAACGAGCCGTGGGCGCAGTCGTGGAAGACGGTGAACGTGCGGACGAGGAACCCGGCCGCCACGGCCGACAGGCCGGCGGCGAGGACGACGGACACCCGGAGGGCGACGCACGCCCCCGCGATCAGGGCGACATAGGGGCCGACCGAGTTGAGCAGGTTCCAGACGCTGCGCCGCACCGTCGCCCCGGTGTACGGGCCGAGCGTGTGCACCAGCGTCGGAGGGCTCGAGGGATTGGTCAGGGTCGGCAGCCGGCTGTGGCAAGCGCGCCGCACGGACGTGCGCGACTCGCCTGACCGGATGGTACGCGACCGGGGGACGGGCGCCGCCGGTGTGCCAGGCAGGGGTTTCGCGCGCACTCCCGAATCACACGCGCATGCTTCAACTCAGCCTGATCTGGATCCGGCTCGCGGCACGCTCCGCCCAGCGCGACGACGACGGCCAGGGCCTCATCGAGTACGCCCTGATCCTCTCGATGGTCGCGCTGACCGCGTTCGTCGCGCTGCGCGCGACGGGAACGGGCATCTCGTCGATGTTCAACACCGTCTCGAGCAACCTGTAGCGGCGCGGCGAGCGCGAGCCCGGCTCGCCCCCTTTGGCATAGTCCGCCCGTGAAGCCCGAGCGGATGAACGCCTTCACCGACGGGGTGGTGGCGATCCTGATCACGATCCTCGTCCTGGAGCTGCGGCCGCCGGCGGGCCACCGGCTCGCCGACGTCCTCCACGAGAAGGGCCGGCTGCTCCCGTACATCCTGAGCTTCGTCTTCATCGCGATCTACTGGGTCAACCACCATCACCTGATGCAGGTCGTCCACCGCATCGACGGCCGGACGCTCTGGGCGAACATCCACCTGCTGTTCTGGCTGTCGCTGACACCGGTGGCGACGGACTGGCTCGGCCAGTCGGGCGTCGAGGCCGGGCCGGTGGCCGGCTACGCGATCGTCCTGGTCGGCTGCGCGATCGCCTACACGCTGCTCACCCTGTCGCTCCTCAGCCTCCACGAACCGGGCTCCCAGCTCGCGCAGGCGATCGGCGACGACCGCAAGGGCAAGGTCTCGCTCGTGCTGTACGTGGTCGCGTTCGCCTGCTCGTTCTTCGTCCCGTGGATCTCGGTTGGGCTCTTCGTCACCGTCGCGGTGATCTGGGTGATCCCGGACCGGCGGGTCGAGCGCGTGCTGTTCGAACGCGAGTAGCGGCGGACCGACACATCGCCCGACCGACCGTGCGGCGTCAGGTCGTCATGGTCGTGGTCACGGTGACGGTGGTCCCCGGATCGGTCGTCGTCTCCGTCACGGTGACGGGCACCGTCACCGTCACCGGCAAGGTCGTGGTCGAGGTGACGACGCGCGTCGTGGTGACCGGCTGAGTCACCGTCCGCGTCGTCGTCTGGGTCTGTACCTGCGTCTGCGTCTGGACCGTTGTCTGCACCTGGGTCTGCACCTGCGTCTGGACCTGCGTCTGAACCATGGTCTCGAGCTGCGTGAGCGTGTTCGTCTGCGTCTGCACGTTCGTCGTCGCGACGAGCCGGGTCGTGACGATCGTCTTCGTGACGCCGTTGACGGTCGTCACCTTCGTCGACACGACGGGGACGCTCACCACGACGACCTTCCGCTCGACGCTCTGGACGCCCGTCACGGTGACGACGTTCGTCAGGACGTTGGTGGTCGTCAGGAACGCCGTCGTCGGCTTCACGAAGACCCGCTTCACGACGGGCACGAGCTTCCGGACGAGCCTCCCCTTCTCGCGCACGGTGACGACCTTCTCGACCGTCCGCTCGAACGTGAGCTCGCCCTGCGGCGCCACCGTCGCGCCGGCCTTCGAGAGACGGTCGGCGGCGAACCACCCGCCGCCCAGGATCAGCGCGAGTACCGCCAGCCCGAGCAGGACGCGTACCTCGCCCCGGACGCGCCTGCTCCACCACCAGCGCCAGTAGGTCGACTCGCGCCAGTGCCGCGGCAGCATCAGCCGTGTCTCCCTGCAGCGGTCCGGACCGGGGCGCGCATCGCGGTCCATCCTCACACACCCCGGGCCACGTCCACAACCTCGCGCAGCACGGCAGGAATCGACGGTCACAAGCCCGAAGAGCAAGCGCGGCAGATCTTCGATTCGGAGGCGGTAGGACATGGCGAGCACGGAACAGGCACGCCGGCGGGAGCAACGCGCCCGCCCGCGGGGCACCGACGAGTGGAGCGCGCTGCGCGACGAGCTGATGCGGCGCCCGACCCCGGCCGAGGCGCACCGCTACGGACGCAGCACGCACGGGGATCTCGTCTTCGTGCTGCCGGGCGCCGACGACGACGCGCTGCTCGACGTCGCGCGCGCGCTGGTCGACGCCGGCAAGTGCGAGGCGGCGCACGTGCTGTCGGGCATCGGCGTCTACCTCGAGAACTGACGCCGGCGGCCAGCGGCCGACGCCCCTCGAATGCGGGATGCGGCGCTCGGTGGACGATGCCGATGCGTCGTTCATGTTGACCGGTTTCTTCCGAGCACGGACGCCGGCCCTGGCGATCGACCTGAGCACGGCGGAGTCGCGCAGGCCGTACGAGGACTACGGCCACGGCCCGCTCGTGGGCGACGTGATCACCGCGCTCCGCGCGCAACGCTCGAGCGGCGAGTTGACCGAGTCGGAATACACCGCCCGGGTCACGGAGGCGCTCGGCGGCTACGTCAGCCCGGAGCAGGAGCAGCCCGTCGACACGGCCGGCCACGACCACCTGGCCGACACGGTCTACTGAGGGCCCGGTCGACCGACGGAGCCCGAGAACGCGTGGGGCCCGACGTCGCCGTCGGGCCCCAGAACGCGGTCATGAAGTTCGGTCGCTCCCGGCAGGCGGGGGGAGGCGACCGAGACACAAGCGTACGCCTCGAATGTTGAGCCACGGTTAGCCGTTGATGAGGACGCACCGCTCCCGCCTGCCGGGACGACGACCTACATCTCGACGGTCTCGTACACCTCGACTCCGCCCCCGGCGGCGAAGATCGGGCAGCCGTCGGACAGCGCCGTGGCCTCGGCCAGGCTCGCGGCGGTGACGAGCGAGTAGCCGGTCAGCCCGGAGGATGCGCCCCCGCCGACCACCGTCGAGGCTCCGAACGGGGCGCCCCAGTCGACGACCGCGTCGCCCAGGCCGCCGAGCCAGGCCTGCCAGGCCGCCATCACCTGCTGTCCCTCTGCTTCCGTCTCCGGCCGGCCGCCGCCGGTGTAGGCGAGGAGGTACTTGCCCATTGCCGTGTCCTTTCGTTCGTGGGTCGCTACAGACCTATGACGAACGAGGAGGGGGGAAATCGACAGGCGGGCCGCTCAGGCGAGCAGACGGACGTCGTCGGCGACTTCCGTGCGCCGCCACATCCCGTCGACGAGCCGCTTCGAGACGTGGTACTTCGTCAGCATCGGCTTGCCGTCGACCAGCTCGCGGCGCTCGTACGGCGAATAGACCCGGACGTCGCCGTCGAACTCCACGAGCGACGAGCGGTCGGGGTCGATCGCCGGCTGCCGGCCGTCGAGGACCGCCTCGGCCCGCCGCCAGTTCTCGTGCGCCTCGATGATCGTGTTCAGCAGGGCGCCGTTGGCAGCGTCCATTCCGTCTCTCCTTGTCAGGTCGCGGGCAACCCGGCTGCACCCGTCAGAGTCCCCCCGGACCCTGCGTGGATCAGGACTTCCTCTCAGCCAGAGAGCGCATCCGGGCGCCCGCAGAGGGGTATTCGGCAGAAAGGGCCGACCGGTTCAATCCCTCGATCGAGGTATGCCAGGCGGTGACGGCCAGGGCTGTGGAAAGCCCTGTGGACGGCCGGTGGAGAGGGTGTGCGGCCGTGAGTCCCTCGCGCGAGGGATACCGGTTTTGCAGGTTCCGACGACAACGGACCTGTGGAGAAACGGCTCAACCGTCTGCTTGGCGCACTCACCGCCGCCCTCGTCCTGACCGTGGCAGCGGCCGCGGGCGCCCCTGCGGGCGTGGCCTCACGGACGGTCGCCGGCGAGGCCGCGAACCTCCTTGCGCCGCCCGTCGTCTGCCCAGGCAGCGGCCGGGTCGACCTGCCGCCGACCGACCAGACGCAGTCCATGCTCTGCCTCGTCGAGTACGTCCGGGCGCAGGCCGGCCTCAGCCCCCTGCGCGAGACGAAGACGCTCGACCGCGCGGCGATGTTGAAGATCGACGCCGACGTCCGCTGCGGCGAGTTCAGCCACACCCCGTGCGGCGACGACTTCGTCCATGCCTTCCAGCTGGCGGGCTACCCGCTGTCGGGGTCGTACTCGGTCGGCGAGAACCTGGCGTACGGCCAGGGAAACCTGGGCTCGCCGCGCCGCATCATGGCGGCCTGGCTCGCGTCGCCCGACCACCGCGCCAACCTGCTCACCCCGACGTGGAAGACCGTCGGCATCGGTGTGCGGCCGAGCGCGACCTTCCTCGGCGACCGGCGCGTGTCGCTGTGGGCCAACGAGTTCGCGACGCCATGACGCCGGTGACGCCATGACGGCTACACGCGGCAGGCGCACCCTGCTCAGGGCCCGGGTTCAACCCGAAGGGAGGGCGAGAACCAGCCTCACGGCGGGAGCGCCCGGCGAGCCCGGGGCGACAATGAGGACAGAGATGAGCGCCGTCGAGCACAGCAAGCCCGTCGCGCAGCCGAACGGCTGGCAGGGCGCAGCGCTCAAGGACGTCAGCCTGCAGGCCGACGAGATCCGGTCGAGGCGCGAGGGCTGGTACGGCTACGCGCTGGTCGCGGGCATCGTCGGCTCCGAGCTCGCCTGGCTCACCGCGATCGTGATCGCGGCCGACCGCTTCCTCGGCTGACCGCGGGGGCGACGCGGTGCTCGCCGACCGCGCCCGCTCGACCCTCGGCACCATCTGGAAGCGAGATCTTTACGAACGGTGAAGCCCCTCACGTGCGAGAATCGCCGCTGCACGACACACCCCATTCAGGGATTGGCACCCACCTGCCGATAGACCTGGAGTGGCAGCGCTTGCGGCGCTCGAACACCTCAATCGGATGATCTTCTCCAGGACAAATACACTGACCGGAAGCCGCGCATCGGGACGGGGGGTCTCAGACGTGGAGAGTGGCGTAACCGACGTGGGCCCTGCGCCCGGCACCGTCTCGGGGCCGGGTCACGCTCCGCAGGCGATCGGCGTCGGCCGTCGCAACGACGATGCCGACCTCGCGCCCGCGCGCCGCAACGAATGGGCCGTCCGGCTCCTGCTCGTCCAGTCCGACGTCGCCGCGATCCTCGCCGCCTACTTCCTCGCCGCCCAGGCCGGCGGCATGGCCAGCCGCACCGCTGCGGTCGAGCTCGTCGCGACCCTCCCCGTCTGGCTGCTCGCGCTCAAGTCGCGCGGCCTCTATTCGCAGGAGAACGACGTGGTCGGGCACTCCACGATCGACGAGCTGCCCCACCTGGCCGCGATCGCGACGATGGGCCCCTGGCTCTTCCTCGTGCTCTCGGACACGATCGGCCACGTCCGGCCGATCGGCGAGACGGTCGTCTTCTGGCTGCTGCTCCTGATCTTCCTGCCCGCCGGGCGGATGCTCACCCGGCCGATCTTCCGCGCGAACCGCCACTTCGCCCAGAACAGCGTGATCGTCGGCGCGGGCACCGTCGGCCAGCTCCTCGGGCGGAAGCTGCTCACCCATCCGCAGTACCGCATCAACCTCGTCGGTTTCGTCGACGCGATGCCGATGGAGCGCCGCGACGACCTCGAGCTGCTCACGGTGCTCGGGACCCCGGGCGAGCTGCCCGCCCTGGTGGAGGAGTACAAGCTCGAGCGCGTGATGATCGCGTTCTCGAACGACTCGCACGAGGAGACCCTGGAGCTGATCCGCCTCCTCAAGGACCTCGACGTGCGCATCGACATCGTCCCGCGGCTGTTCGACATCATCCCGCCGCGGCTGACGAGCCACACGATCGCGGGCATCCCGCTGATCACCCTGCCCCGGCTGCGCCTGTCGCGCAGCGCCCGGTTCGTGAAGCGCAGCTTCGACGTCGTCGTCGCGCTCATCGCCACCATCGTCCTGGCTCCCACCTTCGTGCTGATCGCGATCCTGATCAAGCTCGACTCGCACGGCCCGGTGTTCTTCCGGCAACGGCGGATGGGTGCCGGCGGCTACGACTTCTCGATCTACAAGTTCCGGACGATGACGTCCGACGCCGACGAGCTGAAGCAGGACATCGCGCACCTGAACGCCCACGCGGGCGGCGACCCGCGCATGTTCAAGATCCGTGCCGACCCGCGCGTCACGCGGTTCGGGCGCCTGCTGCGCCGCTTCTCCCTCGACGAGTTCCCGCAGCTCTTCAACGTCCTGCGCGGCGAGATGAGCCTGATCGGCCCGCGGCCGCTGATCCTCGAGGAGGACCAGCACGTCGAGTCGTGGGCACGCAAGCGGCTGACGCTGAAGCCCGGCATGACCGGTCTGTGGCAGGTGTCCGGCCGCAACTCGATCCCGTTCGAGGAGATGGTGAAGCTCGACTACCTGTACGTCACGACCTGGTCGCTGTCGGGCGACTGCCGCCTCCTCTTCCAGACCGTGCCACTCGTCCTCAAGGGCGAGCGTGACGGACACTGGTAACCCGCTCGGGCCTGCGATCACGGCGCCCGCCGCGGGCGCCGCTCCGGCGGGGCCCGCGCTTCGCGCCGGGCGAAGGGGGACGCAGCGGCTCGTCCGCATCGCGAGCAACACGCTGATCACGGCCGGGGTGCTCGTCTTCATCTGGTCGATCGTGGTCTGGCGCTGGGAGGACCCGTTCACCGCGCTCTACACGACGTGGAAGCAGCACGAGCTGGCCCAGCAGTACCGGAGCCTGCAGCGCGCCTACCGGCCCGTCGTGCCCGTGGCGCCGGCGCACGTGAAGCGGGGCACGCGGGTCCCGGCGGCGCTCGCCCCGAAGACGATCGCGGCCGACGCGGCTGCGTTCCGGCGCGACACGCACGAGGGTGAGGCGATCGGCCGGATCGTCATCGGCCGGATCGGGCTGAAGATGGTGCTCGTCAACGGCACCGCCGAGGCGACGCTCGAGAAAGGCCCCGGCCGCGACCTGCAGAGCTACATGCCGGGGCAGAACCGCCTCGTGTACATCGCCGGCCATCGCACCACCTACCTGGCGCCGTTCTCGCACATCGACGACATCCGCAACGGCGACTACATCCGCCTCGAGATGCCGTACGCGACGTTCATCTACCGGGCCGTGAGCCACGAGATCGTGCCTGCCACCGACCTCGCCGTCCTCCGCTCGCCCGACCACGAGCTGCTGCGGCTCCAGGCCTGCCATCCGCGCTTCTTCGCCACCCACCGCTACATCGTCAACGCGAAGCTCGTCAGCGTGGAGCGGCCCGCCTCCGCGTGAGCGGCGTGAACCCGCGTCGGAGGCTCTGACGCGGGTTATCATCCGACTCCGAACGGCAAGCGGAGCAGGCGGGCTCCAGGACACCTCCAGAAGCGGCTCCACCCGGACCGCGGCGGCATCGCTCCACCCCAACCCCCCACTCCCATGAGAACAAGAGCCCTGACCTCGCTGGCGTCTCTCGTCCAGATCGTCCTCGCCGTGTTCTGTGCACTGCCGCTCTACGCGCTGGCCAAGGCCGCGCGGTCGATCATGCACCGCGGCGGCCCGGGAAAGGCGCGCGTGGCCGGCCGTGAGCCGAGCTCGTAGCGAGCGGCCCGCGGGCGCCGCTCGCAAGGTCCTCGTCACCGACGTCGAGGAGCGCTCGTCGCTGGCGGCCTGCCGGGGGCTGGCCTGGGCGGGCTACGAGGTGACGGGGGTCGCCGGGATGACCCCGGCGGCAGGGCACTGGTCGAGGTCGTGCCACCACAAGGTCACCCTCCCGGATCCGCGCGACCGCCCGGAGGCCTTCATCGACGGTCTCGTGGGCGTCCTCACACGCGACCGGCATACCTTGCTCATGCCGGGCACCGACCTCACGCTGTGGCTGATCTCGGAGGCCCGCGAGCGCTTCGAGGGGCTCGTCGGCCTGCCGCTGCCGGACCGCGCCGCCGTCGCCGCGAGCCTCGACAAGCGCCTGCTGATGACCGAGGCGTCGCGCCTGGCGGGCCTGGACGCGCCGGCCAGCATCGTCTGCACGGACGGCGGCGAGGCACTCGATGCCGCCACCGAGCTCGGCTTCCCGGTCGTCGTGAAGCCGGCCTTCTCCTTCTCGCAGGTCGACGGGCGCTACCACCAGACCCGCGTCGCGGTGGCCCGCGATGCGTCCGCGCTGGCCGCGGTGGTGCCGCGCTACGGCTCCTCGTTCGTCGTGCAGCGGTACGTTCAACAGAGCTCCGTCATCTCGTCGTCGGGCGTCATGGCCGGCGACGGGCTGCTCGGCTTCGCGACCGTCCGCTGGGAGCGGCGCTGGCCGGTGGCCTCGGGCGCCGCCTCGTTCTGCCGCACCGTCGCGCCGCCGGCCGGGCTCGCCGGCCAGGTCGAGCAGCTGCTGCGGCACCTGCGCTTCGAGGGGATCTTCGAGCTCGAGCTGCTCGAGCTCGCAGACGGCACCCTCGCCGCGATCGACCTCAACCCGCGCCCGTTCGGCTGGATGTCGCTCCCGATCGCCGCGGGCGCCAACCTGCCGGCCCTGCTCTGCGATCACGTCCTCGGCGACAACCCGGCCCCTGCCGTCGCCCGTGCCGACGTCCCGTACCGGTGGGAGGACGGCGACGCGTTGCACTTCGCCGCCCAGCTCCGCCGCGGCAGGCTCGGCGCGGCGGCCGCGGTGCTGCGGCCGCACCGGCACGTCGTGCACGCCCACTTCCGGGTCGACGACCCCTGGCCGCTCGCGGCCCGGGTCGGCATCCTGTTGCGGATGTGGGCGCGCGGCCGGCGGGGGATCTGACCGGCCCGAGGCCTACCAGGCGAAGCGCACGGCGCGCGGTGGCCGGCCGGCCACCTTGCGCGCCACCGCCGGCGCGCAGTACCAGCTGCCCGTGACGAAGCGCATCACCGGCCCGAACGTCGCGGCAGCCGGGGCGCCGAGGAAGTGCAGGCCGCGCACCGAGGACTCGAGCCCGGTCGTCAGGATCGGATAGCCGCTCGCGAGCTTCAGGGAGGCGAGCAGCTCGGGGCCGAGGAAGCCGTACCTCGTGACGTCGACCCGGTACCCGGTCCCGAGCACGACGTGGTCGAGCTCGCGGTGGGAGCCGTCGTCGAGGGAGAGCTGGACCCGGCCGTCCGCCGCGGCCACCGACGTGATCGTCCGTCCCAGGGTGAGCGGCACGCCGGCGAGCCGTGCGATCAGCCAGTTCGAGCCCATCGGCGGGATGCACCTGGCCGCGATGTCCACCTGCGGCCCCTTCGGGAGCCACCGGAAGACGTCGGGAGTCCCGGCGATCCAGTTCAGGCCGGGCGGGCCGACGTCGGTGGGCGGGTACATCAACTCGCGGATGCGACGCTGCATCGGGCTGACGCTCTCGGCCGACCAGTTCTGCAGCCACTTGATCGCCGGCGCGCGTGCGATCACCTCGACGGTCGCGCCCGCCTCGTGCAGCAGCGCGGCGTCCTCGAGCGCGCTCTGCCCCGACCCCACCACCACGACGCTGCGGCCCTGGAACGCCGCGACGTCGGCGACCTCCGACGCATGCGACACGAGCCCCGCCGGCAGGCCCGAGAACTTCTCGGGCCGGTGCGCGAACGGGCCGATGCCGGCCGCGACGACGACGCGGCCGACGGGCACGACTTCGCCGTCGCCGAGCAGCAGGGTGAACCCGTCCGGCGCGCGGTCGACACGGACGACGGCCCGCGCGTCGAGGTCGGGCAGGACCTGGCGGCGGAACCAGTGGCCGTACTCGACGAAGACCTCGAGCGAGAGCGGTGCGGGCAACTCGGTGCCGAGCGCCGACTCGTAAGGATCGAGCGACAGCGTGCGGTCGGGGTTGGCGATGCTCGACGCGCGCCGGGACGAGCGCAGCAGCATCCCCACCGGCATGCTCCGCTCCCAGAACGACATCGCCTCGCCGAAGGCGATCGGCTCGATGCCCTCGGCGCGCAGATGGGCGGCCGCCGCGAGCCCGTAAGGCCCCGCCCCGATGATCGCCACCCGCTGCTTCGCACTCGCCATGAGGGGCACGTTCTACCTGGTCGGGCGCGAGAGCTGCTGCAGTTCGGCGAAGAACGCGCTGACGGCGTCGACGGCGCGGTAGCCCCCGACGGTGGCGGCGACCGCCTCGCGGTCCCGCAGCCGGCCGGCGCGAACCGTCAGCTCGGCGAGCTCGGCGGCCGACCCCGACCGCGCGATGAAGCCGGATTCGCCCTCGACGACGATCCGCGGGACGTCCCCGACCGCGTTCGACACGACGGGCACGCCCGAGCCGAGCGCCTCGAGGACGGCGCGCGGCTGCCCCTCCCAGAGCGAGGTGACGATCAGCACGTCGGTGCGCCGCAGACGCTCGGCGAGCTCGCTCGGGCCGAGGGTGCCGAGCAGCGTGACGGAGCCTTCCACGCCGAGGGCGGCGACGCGCTCCGCCACCGCGGCCTCGAGCGTCCCCGACCCGGCGAACCACCCCGCGAAGGGCACGCCGGCCCGCGCGAGCTCGCCGAAGACGTCGGCCGCCTTCAACGGATCCTTCGGCGTCTCGAACCGGCCGATCCAGCCGACCGTGAGCGGGCGGTCGTCGTGGTCGGCCGCAGGCCGGAACAGCTCGCCGTCGAACCAGTTGCTCGCCGCCCGCACGTTCGGCGACAGCTTCGCCAGGCGCTCGGCCGCCGTCGCGTTGAAGACCCACGTACGGGCCGAGCGCTTCACGGCCAGCGCCTCCAGCCACAGGTGGACGCGCGGGAGAAACCGCCAGAACGTCTCGGTGCGGTGGCGCAGCGCCTCCTCCGAGTCGGTGTGGACGAACTGGACGACCTGGCTGCGCGGATAGAGCAGCGTCAGCAGCAGCGCAGTCTCGGAGCGGTGCGCGTGGACGATCGCGCCCTCCGGGCGCGGCCGGTGGACGACCAGCCCGGCGAGCAGCCGCAGCGTGTGCGGGATGCGGCGGCGCTGGCGGCCCGCGCTGAGTCGCGCGACGGGCAGGAACGACAGCGGGCGCCCGCCGATCGCGGCGTCGACCCAGACTCCGAGCCGCCGGCCGCCGCTCGCGTCGACGCCCACGAGACGGATGTGGTGCTCGGGCGGCGCCAGCCGCACGAAGTCGGCGATGAACCCGTGGATGCCGCCCGCGATCTGCTCGGCCGGGTCGAACTGGTGGACGATCAACTGCTCGAAGCCGGCGGTCTCGGTCGGGCTCATGCCAGTCATGTAGCAGTTCGCCCTCAAGGACGACGCCCCACCTGCCGACAGGAAATACCGACACAGAACGGTAAGGCCGTCCGGCCGGCGGGTAGAGTCACTCCGTCCCGGCCCGGTCGCACCACCGTCTCCCACCGACCAGGAAGAGCCAACTGATGCAGCCGGAGCCGAAACGGACGTGGAACGCGGAGACGCGCGCGGGGCAGGCAGCCTACGGCGTGGCCGACCTCGCACAGACGAGCATGGAGCCCGACATCGCCCGCCCGACCCCGAAGGCCGTCCCCGGCGTCTTCGAGGTCGCCTTCATCTGTACCGCCAACCGCTTTCGCAGCGCCCTCGCGGAGGGCGTCTGCGGCTACCTGATCGCCGACCTGCCCGCCCGCACCTACTCGTTCGGCTCGCTCGACCTCGAGTCGGCGGCGCCGCTCGAGGCGGCGGCCCGCGTCGCCGGACGGCTCGGCATCGACCTCTCCGCGCACCGCTCGCGCCATCTCGAGCCGGGCGCGCTCGCCGGCGCCGGCCTCGTCGTCGGCTTCGAGCGCATGCACCTGGAGGCGGCCGTCGTCGAGGGCGCAGCGCCGCCCGACCGGGCGTTCCTGCTGACCGAGCTCGGCTCGCTGCTCGAGACGGCCGGTGCCGGTGCGATCGTCCCGCAGCCTTCGCCCGAGGAGATGGTCCAGCGGCTGCAGCCGGCCCGGCAGCTGATCGGGCTGACGCGCGAGTTCGGAGCCGTGCCCGACCCGGCAGGCGCGTCGATCGCCACCCAGGAGGCCTCGGCGGCACGGGTCGCCGCGCTCGTCGTCGCGGCCACACGGGGCATCTTCGGCGCCGCCGTCGAGCCGAGGGCGCGCGAGCTCGAGCTCAGACTCGCGAAGCTGCGGCGCGGGGGCTCGGGCCGGAAGCTCGGCCTCCTTCGGCGCCGCGCGTAAGCTCGGCCCCGAGGCGCCCGCGGGCGCGATGCACGGCGACGTCGACCGCACCCGGCGTCAGCTCGAGGGCGGCGGCGACCTCCTTCGCGCTCAGCCCGACCACGAACCTGAGGCCCAGGAGCTCGCGTTCGCGGGGCTCGAGCCGCGCCAGCGCGGCCTCCAGCCCGAGCCGCTGCACCGCGTCGGCTGCCAGGTCGTCCGCCCCGGCGAGCTGGTCGTGCAGCGGCGCGCTCGGTGAGCGTCGCAGCGTGTCGTCGACGCAGTGCCGGGCGATCCCGATCAGCCACGAGATCGGCGTCCCGCGGCCCGGGTCGAAGCTCCCGCGGTAGCGGACGGCGCGCTCGAAGACGTTGCCCGTGACATCCTCCGCGTCGGCCCCGGGGCCGAGCCGGAAGGCGGCGTAGGCGTAGACGCTGCGGATGAGCGGCTGCGGGTTCGCCAGGGGGTCACGCACGACGTTGCCCAGAGTACTCCCTCGCCCGGAGGCGCTACTTGGTCGGCGCGGGCTGGCCCGAGACCCGCTTGCGCCGACTCGACCGGCTCTCGACGCTCGCCGCAACCGAGCCCTTGGCGTCGTACTTCTGGGCGAGGATGATGTCCTGGCTCGTCGGGTACAGGCGCCTCGCGTGGGCCAGCGCCCGGGCGCGCGCCGCTCCGTTGGAGGCGAGGCCGAGGTCGAGCCAGGTCTCCCAGTTGCCCGGATCCTGCCGCAAGGCCTGCGCGAGCGCCCGCCGGGCGCCGGCGAAGTCGCCGGTGCCGAGGTCGGCCTCGGCAAGCTGGAGCTCGGGGGTCGTCGACCACGGCTCGAGCGTGTGGGCGCGCTTCGCGTCGAGCGCCGCAGCGGCGAACCGGCCGGCGCGGAGGTTCGTGTCGGCGTTGGCCGAGGCGGCGTTGCCGAGATAGGAGGCGCCCGCGGCAACGCTGAGGGCCACCACCGCCACGAGAATCGCCCCGCGCGGGACCGGCCCGAGCGACGAGGACGCCGCCTGCGGATCGCGCGTCCCGACGAAGATCACGGCGCCGATCAGGAGAGCGGTGAGCGTGACGGCACCGAGCTCCCAGTCCCAGTCGACACCGGTGTGGACGACGTAGGCGACATAGGCGCCGGCCGCGAGGGCGACCATGGGCGAGCCGCGCTTGCGCACGGCGACGGCGAGCGGTGCGAGGAGGACGAGCAGGAGAAGCGCGAGCCCGATCGGGCCCAGCTCGGCGAGCACCTCGATGTACAGGCCATGCGCGTCACGGACGTAGAAGCTCGAGCGGGGGTAAGCGAGCCAGTACCGCTCGTACGTCCCCGCGCCCGAGCCGAGCACCGGGTGAGCCGTGTACTCCTTCCAGGCGACGCGCCACAGGTCGATGCGGCCGTTGCCCGAGAAGCTGAGAAGCCGCTTGTTGAGGTCCTGACCCTCGCTGGGCGTCTCGACCTTGAAGCTCCGGTAGGCCTTCGAGACGATCTGGCCCGGCGTCTTCCCGACCGCCACGAACCCGCCGGCCACGACCAGCAGGATCCCGGCGACGAGCGCCAGGCCGAGCAGCCGGTGAACGCGCGGCGGCACCGTGACGCGCTCCTCGAGCGCCGTGAGGGCGAGCGACAGCAGCGCGCCGAGCACGGCGAGGCCGAAGGCCGCGACGGCGAGGTGCCGGCCCTGGCGCGCGGCGACGCCGATCCCGGTCGACGGCGAGAAGGCGTTCAGCGCGTGCAGCCGGACGGCGTAGATCAGACCGAGCGCCGGCGCGACAGAGGCCAGCGCGGTGCGCGAGACGAGCCGGAGGTGCCGCTTCGTGAGCAGCGCCATCACGACGAACCCGAGCCCGAGCGCGACCCAGGAGGCGCGGCTGAACGTGTAGTAGATCGTCAGCACGAAGACGACCGCCGAGCCGGCCGCTGCAGCCCGGACCGCCGGGCCGAACTCCTCGGCGACGACCGCGAGCGCGACGAGCGCACCCATCGCAGCGAGGATCCCGAGACCGTTCCAGTAGCCGATCGGCGTCGCGAGCCGGTACCCGGCGGTGGTGTCGACGATGCCGAAGTGCCCCGGGAAGAGCCGGGTCGAGAGGGAGTAGGCGCTGATGACGACGACCGCGACGAGAATCGCCAGGAGCAGCGCGCGCGCGTCGAAGGTGCGGGCGAGCGCGAGCACCGCGGCGATCGCGACCAGATAGAGCAGCGCGCGCTGGGCCTCGAGCAGCGACGCGCCCGTGTCGGGCGACCAGATCGCCGACAGGGCCGTCCACACGACGAGCGCGGCGATCGCGCCCAGCCAGGCGAGCTCGCCGCGGGTCACCGAGACGTTCTGGGTGAGGATCGCCCAGGCGCCGATCACGACGAGCAGCAGCACGCTGCTCCAACCCCACGACGGCGGGAAGTAGCCGCCCTGCGACGCGAGGAGCGCAACCAGGATCGCCGCCACGAGTAGCGGCCCCGGCACGGCGCGGGCCACGAGCCCCCGCGCGTACGTCACCAGCTCTCCCCCCGCAGGCGCCTGGGCACGGAGCAAACGTAGCAGCCGCCGAAATCCCCGACACCGGGGTCGAACCGGCCCCGCGGGACCTGCTCGGCAGCAGCCACTTCTACCGATCGCTCACGATTCGGGCGCCGTGCGGGACACCCCGGCCGGCGCTTCACGACACCCCGGTGCCGGGCACCGGCGTCCCTCGAACGGGTGTCTTGGTTCGTCGCAGTCGAGCCACCCCGTCGGTTAGGTCCGTCCGGTATTTCGGCCAGCGCGTAAGAAATGGGCCGGGAGCATGGTATGAACACCAAACGAACAGCGGCAGAAGGAGGCAGGGTATGTGGTTCAAGAACAAGGGAGAGAATGATTTGGAGCGTGAGCTCGGTGGGCTTCGGCAGGAGCCGAGCAGCGATCTGGTCGCCGACGTGACGGGCCGGGTCGGTTCTGCACCGCGGCGCATCGGGTCGCGCGCAGCGTTCGCCGGCGCGCTCATCACGCTGGTGCTCGGCACGTTCGCGTCGTTCGGCGGCGTCGGCTACGCCGCGGCCGGAGCGTCGCAGACGGTGAAGTCCGTCTACAAGATCTCGTCCTCGGCTGCGGCCCCGACGTCGGCTCGCGACCAGTACCAGAAGAAGCCGGCCAACGTCGCGAAGGTCTCGGCGAAGCACGTGGTCGTCGTCAAGAAGACCCACCCGGCGAAGACCGTCGCCAAGGCGACCACGCTGCCGTTCACCGGCTTCTCGCTGCTCCTCAGCGTCGGCCTGTCGCTCGGCCTGATCGTCCTCGGCTTCATGCTCCGCCGCCGCGAGAGCTACAGCAAGAGCTAACCGCTCCCCCGGCACCACTTCTCTGCCGCCTGGAGAAAAAAAGGGGGGCCGGCTCTGCCGGCC
>CAYXXE010000007.1:25022-39707 GCA_964468985.1 uncultured Gaiellales bacterium
CGGCTCAGCCGGCCCCCTTTTCTGTTACCCCTGCTGCTTCGCGCGGCGCGCGACGACGTCGCTCCACAACTCGTCGTAGAGCGCCTCGACCCTGCCGACGGCGGCGGTGAGCGAGAACTCCCGCTGCTGGCGCTCCCGCGCTGCCGCGCCGAGGGACGCCGCGAGCTCCTTGTCAATTAGGACCCGCTCGAGCGCAGCGGCGAGTGCCACCGGCTCCCGCCGCGGGACGAGCAGCCCGTCGACCCCGTCGCCGATCAGCTCGGGCAGGCCGCCGACGCTCGTCGCGACGATCGGCTTGCCGGCCGCCATGTACTCGAGCACCGCCAGCGGCTGCCCTTCGAAGTCGGACGACAGCGAGAGGACGTCGCAGGCCGCGACGACGTCGGGAACGTCCTGCCGAAGCCCGAGGAAGTGGACCCGGTCGCGGACGCCGAGGTCGACTGCGTGCTGCTCGAGCTCCTTGCGCAGCCCGAGGCCGCCGTCGGTGCCGGCCAGCAGGAGCTGAACCGCGGGAACGGTCTGCGCCAGGTGCGCGATCGCCTCGATGAGAACGTCGAGGCGCTTCTGGCGCCGCAGCACCGCGATCGCGCCGACCACGGGCGCGTCGGGCGCGATCCCGAGCTCGGCCCGCACATCGGTGCCCCGGGGGGCGGGGAAGTCGGGGATGCCGTTCGGAAGCACCCGGATGCGCTCGGCCGGGATCCGTTCGACCTCGATCATCTTCCGCCTGTCGTCCTCGGAGACGCAGACGAAGATGTCGGCGGCGCGCGCGATCACGAAGCGATCGGTGGCGACGCGAAACGGCTCTCCCTCGAACGACCACGTGTGCTCGTGGGCCACGAAGACCGGCGTCCGCGCCAGCGGCTTCGCGAGTGCGGCCCAGAGGTTCGAGTCCCACATGTGGGAATGCACGATCTCGGTGCGCTCGCGACGCAGCAGGCGCGCGAGCGCGGCGAGGCCGAGCGGGTTGCGGGTGGAACGGCCGTCGAGCTCCGTATAGGAGACGCCCGCAGCGACCAGCTCGTCCTCTCGCGTGCGGGCCGGCGACCGCTTGGTGGCGCAGAACGACGAGGCGAACCGGTCGCGATCGAGCGAGATCGCCAGGTCGAACGCGACCCGCTCGGCGCCACCCGCCCCCGTCGCCGCATGGACCACGGTCATCACGCGCCGACGGCCCTCTCCGGGCCGCCGAATGTGCTCACCACCCGACATCGCGCCAGTGTGCCTGACCCGGCCGCCGAACCCGGCCGGGTGCGAGGACCGCCGAGATGGCTCGATCGAGTGATGCCTGATCGCCCATTTGAGGGTTCTTCGCCCCGAAAGGGCGGCCGATGGGGCGGGTATGAAGAGACTCAGCCCTCATATCGTCATGGCTCTGCTCCTCTGCTTCGGGGTCATCACCGGCGCCCAGATCGCCGCCGCGAAGCCGAGCGGAACGCCCAGAACACACGGAAAGCAAGCCACCGTCAAAGGCACCCGCTCGACCCAAAGCCACACGAAGGCCGCACAAAACCGCGCGAACGCCGAGCGGCTCGCCTTCCGCGTCCGCACACTCGCGACGCGCACCGCCGCCGTCAAGATCTTCGGGCTGCGGCTGCAGCCGAGCGGCAGGCACGGTCACCGTACTCCGCCGACGACCACCACGCCGACGACCACGACGACACCGACTTCAACGACACCGACTTCAACAACGCCGACTTCGACGACGCCGACTTCGACGACACCTTCCGGCGGTGGCAGCGGGAGCGGCGGCGGCGGTACGACCACGACGCCGGTCACCACGACGCCCGTCACCACCACCCCCGTGACCACGACACCGGTGACGACGACGCCCGTCACGACCACTCCGGCGCCCCCGCCCCCGGCGCAGCAGGGTGGCGGCGGCCTCTGGTCGGCCTCGTCCTTCCTGAACACGCCGATCTCGGGCTTCTCGCTGTCGTCGAACAGCGCGAGCTGGCTCAACACGCTGAACGGCAGCGAGACGTACGGCCTGTGGGTCGACAACCAGACCTGGACGCCGCCGCTGTACCACGCGAACAGCGGCACGGGGACGGCCAGCGTCGCGATCGGCAACACGGGCAAGCACATCACGATCCCGTACAACTCGAGCTTCAAGCCCGACCCGAGCGGTGACTCGCAGCTGGCGATCATCGACGACTCGACCGGCTGCGAGTACGAGTTCCAGGGCTTCGACGCCGGCAGCCTCAGCGCGCACGCCGAGGGCACCTTCCACTCGACCACCGGCAGCGGCCTGCACGCGAACGACGCGGGCGTCACCGGCAGCAACATCTCGGAGCTCGGCGGCCTGATCACCGTCAAGGACGTCAACTCCGGCGTGATCAACCATGCGCTCCGCTACGCCACCCCGATCGGCGCGTCGAGCTTCGTCGCTCCGGCGTCCCGGTCGGACGGCTCGACGGGCGGCGGGATCCCGGCCGGCGAGCTGATGCGGCTCGATCCGAGCCTCAACCTGAACGGGCTCGGCCTGACGCCGTTCCAGCTGATGATCGCGAAGGCTCTGCAGACCTACGGCGCCTACAACGCCGACTCCTCCGGCTCGTTCAAGCTCTACGCGGAAAGCACCATCGACGGCGCGAGCTACAACACCGCCGTCAACGGGCTCCCCTGGTCGGTCGCCAGCCACCTGCAGTTCGGCAGCGCCAACCTGGGCTCGACCGCGACGAACAGCAACACCGAAGCCGGCTGCAACCAGCAGCACTGACGACCCCCACCGTCACCGCCGCCGGCCGGGCGTCCCTGCCCGGCCGGCGGCGGTGGCGCGTGCCCGCGCGAAGGACATCGCGGGCCGGGCGCTAAAGTCCCGGTCGAGCGGAACCGCGAGGCTCGACGCCCATGCAGCTGCTACCCGCAACCACCCGCCCGCATCCGAGCCTGTGGCACCTCACGCCGGCCCGGCGCGGCGCCCTGATCCAGGTGGGGCTCGTCCTGCTCGGCGCCCTCGTCGCCGCCGTCGCCGGGATGACGGTCGCCAAGGGCCACAGCCTGCTGCTGGTCGCACCGCTCCTCGCCGCAGCGCTCTTCATCCTGCTCGCGCGGACGCAACAGGCGCCGTACCTGCTGGTGGTCGCCGGGGCCTCGACGTTCTCATCGACGTACGCGCTGCCGCAGACCGGGCATCTCTACCCCGCCGAGGCGATGGCCCTGCTCGGGGTCGCCGTGATCGTCTTCTCCCGGTACGCCTCGTTCGGGGGCGGGATGGGCGCGCTGCTGGTCGTCCTGCTCGCGACGGTCGGGATGGGCGTCAAGGTCGGTCACGGGAACGGCGTCCCGACGCTGCTCGCGATCGACGCGGCGCGGCCGATGTTCCTCTATCTGACGTTCTGGCTCGCCCTGGCCGGGCTGCGCGCGAACCCGCAGCGGTTCTTCAAGTGCTTCGCCGGAGTCGTCGTCTTCATCGTGCTGCTGCAGCTGGCCCAGTTCGCCCTGCCCGGGCACCGGATCCTGAAGAGCGCCGGCGAGACCTTCGTCAGCAGCGAGGGCGGCTTCACGCGCGTCCGGCCGCCGGGGCTCATCCTCGTCTATTTCGCACTGATCTTCGCGGTCGCCTACATCATCTGGGGGCCGCGGCACCGGCGCCGGCTGGCGGTGGCGTTCGCGGCCTGCAGCGGCCTCGGCGTGATCCTGAGCCTCAATCGCAACATGATCCTCGGCGCGATCTTCGGCATCCTCGCCGCCCTGCTCTTCACGCGCGGCCGCGGTCGCGCCTTCGCGTTCCTCGGAACCACCGCCATCGTCGTGACGGTCGTCCTCGTGTTCCTCGGCTCGTCCGGCGCGGTCGCCAACCGCATCCTCAGCATCGGCAACCCGAGCGGGCTGCAGAAGACGACTCTCTCCGACCGCGAGTACGAGAACCGGCTGGCCGTGCCGGTGATCGAGCGGCATCTGGCCTTCGGCATCGGCTGGGGGGCGAACTACGGCGCGCAGATCGCCCAGGCCGGCACCGGCTCGCTGTCCCCGCGCAGCTTCATCCACAACCAGTACTACGGGCTCCTGTTGCGGACGGGGATCGTCGGGCTGCTCGCCTATCTCGGGCTCCTGGGGGCGACCGCCCTGGGCGCGATCCGCTGGACGCGCCGCCGGCGCGAGTTCGACGACGGCTGGCTCGGGCCTGCGCTGCTGGCCTCCGTCGTCGGGTTCGCGGCGAGCGCGATCGTCGGGATCTACGTGATCGACGCCGGCTCCGCGCCGGGCGCCGGGGCGCTCTTCGCGCTCGGCGCCTTCCTGCGCGAGCATCTCGCTCAAGAACGCCAACAGATCGTCCGATAGAAGACGAGTGCCAGCCTGAACGGCCGCCCCTCGCGGCCAATCGGCCGATCGCCATTCCGGCTACCCTCCCCCGACATGTCGCTCCTGCCAAACGCCATCGAACGCACTCCGAGCGCGACGTTCGTGCACTACCTGCACATCCTGCGGCGGCGGCTGGTCATCTTCCTCGTCCCGCTGATCCTGGTGCCGGTGATCGCGGTCGTGCTCGCCGAGCGTCAGGCGGCCGCCTACCAGGCGACCGCCACCGTCTACCTGAGCGGCCTGAACCTGGCGCAGAGCCTGAACGGCCTGCCCACCGACCAGAGCCTCGTCTCGCAGCCCGACCGCGCGGCCACCACGCAGGCGAGCATCGCCCGCGCCCCGGAGGTCGCAGCGATCGCGATCAAGGCGACGGGTGTCAAGCTGACGCCCGACCAGTTCCTGGCCGATTCGTCCGTCGTGCCGCAGAGCAACGCCGACCTGCTCGACTTCAAGGTGACGAGCGGCGTCCCGGCGGTCGCGATCCGGCTCGCCACCGCGTACGCGCAGGCGTTCACGCAGTACAGCAACCAGCTGCAGACGCAGCCGGTGCAGACCGCCTTCACCGAGGTCTCGAAGCGGATCAAGACGCTCGCCGCCGCCGGCCAGCAGAAGTCGGCGCTCTACCTCGGGCTCGTCGCGAAGCAGAACCAGATCATCGCGATCGAGACGCTCCAGACGTCAGACACGGTCGTGGTCAAGTCGGCGAACGTCGCGCCGCAGGTGGCGCCGCGGCCGAAGCGCGCCGGCCTGCTGGGCTTCGGGATCGGGCTCGTGATCGCCTTCGGGCTGGTGTTCGCCGGCGAGGCGATCGACACGCGCGTCCGCTCGGACGACGCCGTCCAGGCCGCCCTCGGCATGCCGCTGCTGGCCCGCATCCCGCCGGCGAGCGCCAAGACACGCAAGGCCCACGCCGCCCTCTCGATGCTGGACGATGCCGGCAGCGCCCAGGCGGAGGCGATCCGGATGCTCCGCACCAGCCTGGCGTTCGTCGGGCTGAAACAGGACCTCCACACGCTTCTGATCACCAGCCCGCGCGCCGGCGACGGCAAGACGACCACGGCGGCGAACCTCGGCATCGCCTTCGCGCGGAGCGGCCGCAACGTCGTCCTCGTCGACCTCGACGCCCGCAAGCCGTCGCTCTCGGCCGCCTTCGGCACGGCGCAGCGCCGCCAGGGGCTCACCGACGTCGTGCTCGGCCAGATCGACCTCGACAAGGTGCTGACGACGATCGACGTCAGCGGCGCCGCCTTCGATCCGAAGGCCCGGGCGCTCGCGTACGGCACGCGACCCGCCCGCCGCGAGGCCCCCGCCACGCGGCCCGGCGCGGGACGGCTCCAGCTGCTCGGGTTCGGCACGTTCACGCCGCCCGACCCGGGCGAGTTCATCTCGACCGAAGCGGTACAGCGCGTGCTGGACGAGCTGAAGCGGCGTTCCGACCTCGTGATCATCGACTCGGCGCCGATCCTGACGGTCGGCGACGCGCTGATGCTGAGCGCGCACGTCGACGCGATCCTCACGGTCGTCCGGTCGACCAACACCACCCGCAACGACCTGGCGGAGGCACGGCGGCTGCTCGACGCCTCCCCGGCGCCGACGATCGGGCTCGTCCTCACCGACACGAGCACCGCCGGCAGCGCCTACGGCTACGGCTACGTGTACGGCGCCGGCACACCGCTCGAATCGATCGCGCTCGAGTCGATCGCCAAGCCCGCAGACTCGTAACGTGACGGAGCCCGAGCAGGGCGGTGCCGCACACGGCGGGGGCGAGCACGACCCGAAGCTCTCGCACGCGACGATCCGCAGCCGGGCGATGTCGGGGGCGGCGCTGGTCGCCGGCCGGGGTGTCGCGCTGCTGGTGCTGGCGGTCGTCGCGAACGCCGTCCTCGCCCACCTGCTGTCACCGCGCCAGTTCGGCCTCGTCGCCTTCGGCCTCGCGATCATGACGTTCGCCTCGTCGCTCGCCGACGGCGGCCTCGGCAGCGCCCTGATCCGCAGCTCGACGCCGATCGACACGCCGACGCTGAAGTCGGTGTTCGCGCTCGAGCTGACCGTGACGACGGTGCTCTTCGTGGCCATCGCGGTGGTCTCGTTCCCGTTCTTCGGCCTCGCCGGGCAGCTGACGGCCCTGATGGCGCTGACGCTGCCGCTGGGCTCGCTGACGACGCCGGTCACGATCGTGCTCGAGCGGAACCTCGACTACCGGGTGCTGGCGCGGGTCGAGCTCCTGCAGGCGCTCGTCTACTACTCGTTCTCGGTCACCGCGGTCGCGGCCGGCCTCGGGGTGTGGGGGCTCGCGTCGGCCACCGTCGTGCGCACGGGCGTCTCGGTCGTGCTGCTCTACCTCGCCCGCCGCGACCTCTTCTTCCTGCCGCTGTTCTCGTACACCCGCATCCGGCCGCTGCTCCGGTTCGGGCTCAACTTCCAGGCGACGTCGTTCGTCAACGTCGTGCGCGACCAGGGCATGAACATCGGCATCGCAGCGATCGCCGGCACGGCGACGCTCGGCGTGTGGACGCTGGCGCGGCGGCTGCTCGAGCTGCCGATGCTGCTCTTCCAGACCCTCTGGCGGGTCTCGTTCCCGGCGATGTCGCAGCTCGTGCGCGCCGGCTCGGACGTCCGCTCGCTGATCGAGCGCGGCGCGAAGGTGACGAGCATCGGCAGCGGCTTCGTGCTCGCGACGGTCGCCGCGGCCTCGCCCGGGCTCGTCCCGGCCATTTTCGGCGGCCGCTGGCACGAGGCCGGGACGGTCGTCCCGATCGCCTGCGCCGGCCTGCTCGTGCCCGGCCCGATCTCGGTCGCGACCGCAGGATTCCTGTACGCCGCCGGCGACGCCGGCTCGGTGCTCGTCGCCACCATCGCCCACACCGCGGTCTGGCTCGCGGTCTCCCTCCTGCTGCTGCCCTCGCTGGGCGTGATCGCGATCCCGATCGGCTGGGCGGTCGGCTCGGCGGTGGACATGATCGCGCTCGCGAGCGCGACGTACCGGCACGTCCCCGCGAAGCTGTTCCGCTCGGTCGCGCGCCCGACGGTGGCCGCGCTCGCCGGCGGCGGCGCGGGGATCCTGTTCAGCGTCCTCGTCGGCCCGTCCCTGTGGGGCGGCTTCGCGAGCGCGCTGATCGCACTCGCCGTCTACTCCGGCCTGCTGCTCGCGCTCGAGCGGGCCGAGACGGCGCAGCTGGTGACCACGATGCTCGCGAGCGTCCGCGCGGCGTCGGCCACGCCGACACCCGCCGCCGAGGGAAGCTGACCTGGTGGCCGCCGCCGCCTCGTCTCCTCGCAGGGTCCTCCTCGCCTGCGACTGGTTCCTCAAGTACGTCGGGCCGTTCGCCGAGGCGCTCGCCCGGGCCGGGGCCGACGTCGCCGTGCTGTTCCGCGACCACGCGCACGAGTTCGGCGGCTCCGAGAGCGAGCGCCGCGAGGTGCTGGACGGGATGGCCGCCGCGGGCGTGACGCTGCTCGAGCTGCCGGGCCGCAGCACCTCGCTCACCCCGGCCGTGCTCCGCGCGATGCGGCAGGCCCGGCGGTTCCGGCCCGACGTCGTGCACGCCCAGTCCGAGATCCACGATCTGCGGCTCCTGCTCGCGACGCTCGGCCCGCCCCTGGCGCTGATGGTGCACGACCCGGAGCTCCACGTCGGCACTCCCCGGCGCCCGCTGCACCTGAGGGCGATCGCCGCTCTCTGGCAGCGCCGCGCCGACCTGCTGCTCGCCCACGGCGAGCGGCTCGCGCACGACCTCGGCACGCGCAAGCCGGTGCGCATCATCCCGCACGGCATGGTCGCGCGCGACGCGCCGCTGGCCCCGCCCGCCGAGCCCACGCTGCTGCTCTTCGGCCGGCTCGAGTACTACAAGGGCGTCCGCCTGCTCCTGGCGGCGATGCCGCACGTGTGGGCGGAGCGCCCCGAGGTGCGCCTGATCGTCGCGGGGCGCGGCTCGGAGGTGGGCCTTGTCCCCACCGACGACCCGCGGATCTCGCTCGACGACCGCTACATCCCCGAGGAGGGCATCGACGAGCTGTTCGCGCGCGCGTCGCTCGCCGTCCTCCCGTACCTGGACGCCAGCCAGAGCGGCGTCGGCCTCGTCGCGCTCGGCCGCGGTGTCCCGATCGTCGTCACCGACGTCGGCGAGCTGCCGAGCCTCGTGCGGGACCCGTCCTTCGTCGCCCCGCCGAACGACCCGGTGGCGCTGGCCGGGCGCCTGCTCGCGCACCTCGACCACGACCTCGCCTTCCGCCGCGCCGTCCTCGACGACGCCCGCGCGGCATTCGGCTGGGACGCGGTCGCGCAACGCGCGCTCCGGATCTACGATGAGCTCGCCGCGGCGCGCGGCTCGCAGGTGGCGCCGGCGGCGGAGACCGCATGACCGGAACCCGGCCCGTCATCCTCTGCTACCACGCGGTCAGCGAGACGTGGCGGGATCCGCTCTCGGTGACGCCACAGCAGCTCGAGGCCCAGGTCGAGCGCTACACCGGCCGCGGCTACGTCGGCCTGACGTTCGTCGAGGCGGAGCGGCGGCGGCAGGCGGGAACGCTCCCGAAGAAGACCCTGGTCGTCACCTTCGACGACGCCTTCCGCTCGATCCTGGCCGCACGGCCCTGCCTCGACCGGCTCGGCGTGCCCGCCACCGTGTTCGTCGTCGGCGAGTTCGTGGCCGGCGACCGGCTGCTGGAATGGCCGGGCATCGACCACCTCCTCACCGGCGAGCACCACGACGAGCTCACGTGCCTCACCGAGGCGGAGCTGCACGGGCTGCAGGACGCCGGCTGGGAGATCGCGGCCCACACGATGACCCACCCGGACCTGACGAGCCTCGACCCGGCGTCGTGCCTCGCCGAGCTCACCGCCTCGCGGGCCCTCGTCGCCGAGCGGTTCGGCTCGTGCGAGACGATCGCCTATCCGTACGGGCGGGCGAACGCCGACGTCGTCGCGGCAGCGGAGCGCGCGGGCTACCTCGCCGGCTGCACGCTGACGATCTCCCTGCGCGCCGACGAGCCGCTCCTACGGCCACGCGTGGCGATGAGCGGGACGGACACGCCGGTCAGGGCGCTCCTGAAGACCTCGCCCGGAGCGCTCTGGCTCCGGCGCACGCTGCCCGCCGCGCTCGTCGAGAGGATGTAGCAGGTGGCGGACGAAGCGCGGCCACCGCTCGACGTGGTGGTCGTGGCGTACCGGAGCGGCGAGGTACTCGGCCAGTGCCTGTCGGCGGTGTCGGCGTTCGCCCCGGCCGGCACGCGCATCATCGTCGCGGACAACTCGCCCGACGACCCGTCGGCGGCGGAGGCGGTCGGCCGCACGCCCGGCGCCGAGCTCCGGCCCCAGCGCGGCAACGTCGGCTTCGCGGCCGCCGTCAACGACGTGCTGAAGCGCACGACCGCCGAGGTCGTGCTGCTCCTGAACCCGGACATCGGCGCGATCACCGGCTCGTTCGCGACCGTGGCCGACGTCTTCGCACGCGTGCCGGACGCCGGCGGGCTGGCTGTCCACCTGGCCAAGGAGAACGGCATCCTCGAGCACTGCCGGCACTTCCCCGTGGCAGCCGATTTCTTCGGCACCGCCCTCGGCGGCCTCTCACCCCGTCGGGGCTCCTCCGATCGCGGCCCGATGCTCGACTGGGACCACGAGGACGAGCGCGTCGTCGAGAGCGCGACAGGCGCGCTGCTGTTCCTCCGCCGGGCGGCGCTCGACGACGTCGGCCCGCTCGACGAGCGGTACTTCATGTACTTCGAGGAGACCGACTGGCTGATCCGCGCCCGCGCGCGCGGCTGGCAGCTGGTCTTCACGCCCGCGATTCGCGCCGTCCACTACGGGCGGCAGAGCTCGGGCAGCGAGCCCGAGACGCACTCGCTCCTGTACCTCGAGAGCATGTACGTCTTCGTCGAGAAGCAGTTCGGCCGGGCCACCGCCGCGCTCCTCCGCCTCACCTGGATCGCCACCGACGGCGCGCGGCTCGCGGTGAGCGTCCGCAAGCCGACCGCCTACCGGCGCGAGGTACGCAAGCGGCTCGGAGTCCACCTGGGCCGCAGGGCCCACTGAGGAGCGAGCCCTAGCAGCTCACGCCGGAGGCGAGGCAGAACTTCAGCGAGAACTCGAGCGCCGTCGTGCCCGTCCAGGGCGCGCGCGCGTGGAACTTGAGCGGGGCCCAGTGCTTGCCGCGGTACGACTTCGGCCGCACGACGATCAGCACGCGCTCGGGTGGGAAGCTGGCGATGCGGGTGCGACCCTTCGCGTTCGCGACGAGGGTGAGCAGGCGCGTCCCGGCCGCGTTGAAGGCCGTGACGACGGCGCCCGCGGCCGGAGTGCTGCAGTGCCCCTTCGGGCAGGGCGAGGCGACGTAGTCGATCTGGAAGTAGGCCTGGGTCGTCTGCGGGCCGGAGGCGCCGGCGGCGAACGGCACGGCGACCGCGAGGGCGGCGACGGCGGCGATCAGGCGGGCGAAGCGGAGCGACACGAGGCGGTGCGACACGACCCTCGACCGTAGCCGCGCGCCGGTAGCGCGTCAACCGGTGGCATCAGGCTCGACGGCCGCGGCCGAGCGGGCGCCGGGCCAGCGAGGCGGCCACCCGCGCGAGGAACAGCGGATTGCCGACGAGATAGCGGCGTGCCAGCCGCCGCGGCTCCTGGGCGAGCCGGAAGGCCCACTCGACACCCGCCCGGTTCATCCAGGCGGGAGCACGGCGGACCCGGCCGGACTGGAAGTCGAAGAGGGCCCCCACGCCGAACCCGATCGACGCCCCCGTCTCGCCCAGCCAGTCGGCCAGCCAGAGCTCCTGCCGAGGGTTCCCCATCGCGACGAGCAGCACGTCGGCGCGGGCCGTGCGCACCTCGGCGGCGACCGCGGCCGAGGCCTCGTCCGGGAAGTGGCCGTCGTGCACGCCGCAGACGACGAGGCCCGGGGCCTGCGCCCGGAAGACGTCCGCGGCGGCGGCGGCGACCCCGGGCAGCGCGCCGAGCAGGTAGACCCGCCAGCCGCTCCGCGCGGCCAGTTCGACGACGGCGGGGACGAAGTCGCTGCCGTTCAGGTTCTCGGGGAAGGGCCGGCCGACCAGCCTGCCGGCGATCGCGAGGCCGGAGCCGTCGTTCAGCACCAGGTCGGCACGCGCCAGGACGGCGGCGAAGCGCGGCTGCCGGGCGGCGACGTTCAGCGCATGGGCGTTCGCGAACGCCACCAGGGCCGGCGTCGGACGCTCGACCAGCTCCGTGACGCGAGCCAGAGCCTCGGCCCGGCTCAGGCGGTCGACCTCGACGCCGAGGATCGACGTCCGCCCGGGCGGCTCAGGCGCGACGGTCACGACCGTAGAGGGCGAAGCCTGCCGGAACCGCGGCGGCCCACCAGAGCTTCGAGGGGACCGACCCGGCCTGGCGGCGCAGCGGGCGCCCCTGGTGCAGGCCGTTCCGGACGAGGTTCGCATAGGCCTTGTACTGCTCGGGGAGCGGGAGGCGCCGGTTCGCCGCCAGAAGCTCCTCGTAGTAGAGGAGCCGCTGCGCGGACATGGCGACGTGGCGCTCGAACTGCGTGTTCGAGATGCCCGTCGGGAGGTACTCCTTGTAGGCGAGGTACTCGTTCACGCCGCGCGTGCGGTAGCGGCTCGCGATCCGGTTCCAGACGATCCGCTCCTCGGTGTAGCCGAGGAACTGCTCGGGGAACGGGAACTCGCGGAGCACGTCGGTCCTGATGATCCCGATCTTGTCGCCGCGGACGTGGTGGACGTGAGCCAACTCGAGGCCGTCGGAGTCGAACTCGTCCGTCGGGAACAGGGTGCCGATCAGCTCGCCGTTCGGCCGCATGCAGTGGCCCTGCACCTCGGCGAACCGCGCGGGGTCGGGAAGCCGGTCCCAGTGGTGGACGAGCCGCTCGAGCGCGGTCGGCACGTACCAGTCGTCGTCGTCGATGACCGCGCAGAGTCGGCCGGCGGCCTCGCGGACGCCGAGGTTGTAGGCGGTGTGACGGCCGCCGTTCTCCTTGCGGAAGACGCGAACCGGAAACGGCGCTCCGGCCGCCAGACCGGCGAGGAGCTGCGGCGTGTCGTCGACCGAGCCGTCGTCGACGACCACCCACTCGAAGTCACGGTAGGTCTGAGCCGTGAGACTCTCGAAGAGGCGCCCGAGCTTGTCCGCCCGGTTGTACGTCGGGGTGAGGACGGTGATCGTGGGCGCGGCCGATTCCATGTCGCCCGCAGTCATCGGCAAGTCTTCTACGTCGGGGTGTCGCCGGCGGATCCCACGGAGAAGCCGGCCGCGGCGAGGTGGCCCTCGAGGAGGCCGCGCAGCACGGCCTGACGGCCCGCCTGCCTGAAGGTGTGGTCGGCGCCGTCGACGGTCTCGATCGCGACCCCGGGCCGGCCGGCGAGCCCGGTCAGATCCTTCCCGAGATGGCGCGCGAGGTAGCCGACGCCGGGATCGGCTTCGGAGAAGACGAAGACGACGGCGCAGCGCCGGGACTCGAGCCGGTCGATCGCCCGGATGATCCAGGAGCGGACCGAGAGCTTGCCGCCTCGATCCTCGTTGCGCCGGAGCAGCCGGCCGAACCGCCACCGGATGTCGGAGACGAGCGCCTCGCCGACGACCGGCAGCACCGCCTTCATCAGGGCGCCGCGGTCGACGAACAGCTTGCGCCAGCTCGACGGCCGCACGACTCCGCGGCGCAGGATGCCGGCGCGGGTGACGGCGGTCTCCTGGTCGGTCCAGAGCAGCATCTGCGGGTTGAGCAGGATCGTCTCGACGATCGCCGGCTCGTCCAGCGCCGCATGGAACCCGATGTAGCCGCCCGAGCAGAGGCCCATCACGGCGAAGCGGCGTGCGTCGTAGCGTTCGCGGAGGAACCTGACGCTCCGCAGGACGTCGTTCACGGCCTCGGCGCGGTACATGTCGCGGTCGGTCTCCTCGTCGGGCCCGCCGGCATCGCCGGTGCCGCTGACGTCGATCCGCAGCGACGGCACGCCTGCCGCGGCCCAGGCCCGGGCCCACTCGGTGTAGAGGCGGTTCGGCCCGATTCGGCGCGCGTACCGATTCGGCAGGAAGACGACCCAGGCGTCGCCGTAGGGGGCGGCCGCCGGAGTCGCGGCGACGCCGAGCATCGGGCTGCCGTCGGCGAGCAGCACCGACTCCTCGCTGACCGCGGCTCCGTGCACCGTCAGCTCGCAACGGGTGGTGAGCGGCGTGACGGCCTGCGCCGGCGTGGCGGGCAGCGGCTCGCCCGGCGACAGCCAGGCCTCGATGCGCGCGAACGAGTCCGTGGGCACGGGGCGTTCCGTCCAGCCGAGCGCCGCCTCGCGCAGCCCCTCGAACACGGTCGTGGTGACGTCGTGATCCTGGCCCCGGTAATGGTCGACGAGTGCCTCCTCGGGCGGGCCGTCGCGGCCCGCGATCAGCAGGCGGCGCTTGGCGCCGAACTCGAGCTGCAGCAGGTCGAGGCCTCCGAGCTCCTCGATCGACGACGCCGAGAGGATGAACCCGCTGGCCGGCTGCCCGCCGTCCGACCGCTCCTCGATCACCTCGTGGGCGCCGTACGAGAGCCGGTCGAAGGCACGCATGGCGCGGACGTAGGCCCGGCCGCTCGTGAACGGGTCCCAGAGGACGACGTCCTCGACGTCGAGGCCGCCGGCGATCGCGGCCGCGGCGAGCGTCGCCCCGACCCGCAGGCCGACGACGTCGACGTGCGTGACCCCGGTGTACGCGCGCAGCGCCGCGACCGCGAGGCCCACGGACGCGAGCGACGCAGCGATCAGGCCCGGCTGCCGGTCGTCGCCGGCGCTGTCACCGCAGCCCGGCCAGTCGAACCGGAACGTCGACTTGCCGCCGTCGCTCAGGCGGCGCGCGAGGATCGCGAGTTGCCTGTAGTAGATGACGTTCTCGTAGCCGAGCGGCGCGCAGATCAGCACGCCGCGATCGAGCGCGGACCCTGGCCTGGCGCGGTTGAGGACGCCGAACAGCGGTGCCGACGGATCACCGAAATACAGGGGCTCGATCATGTGTGTGAAGGGGGCCGACCCATCCACCTGTCGACTCGGCCCACAATAGCTTCTCGGGCGCGACCGACACCCCTGCCGGCAGGCTTCAGGCGGCTCCCGCGGCCCCAGTCACTAGGATCAGCGCATGGGAACACGCCTGCAACGGCTCACGCAGCCGCTCGTCCGCGAGGACGGCCGGCTGCGCGAGGCGACGTGGGACGAGGCGCTCGATCGCGCTGCCGCGGGCTTCGCCCGCGCCCGCGACGAGGAGGCCCTGGTCGGCGTCTTCAGCTGCTCGAAGGCGACGAACGAGGTCAACTACGCCGCGCAGAAGTTCGCGCGCCTCGCCCTGCACACGAACAACATCGACAGCTGCAACCGGACCTGACACGCGCCCAGCGTCGTCGGTCTGGCGACGGTGTTCGGTGCAGG
>CAYXXE010000008.1:0-28898 GCA_964468985.1 uncultured Gaiellales bacterium
GCGGCTTCTTCCCGGTCGACGACATCACGCTCGGCTACCTGCGGCTGACCGGCCGAAGCCCCGAGCGGGTCGCGCTGGTCGAGGCGTACTGCAAGGAGAACCTGCTGTGGCACGACACCAAGGATCCGGCGACCTACTCGGAGATCGTCGAGCTCGACCTGGGCGACGTGGAGCCGTCGATCGCCGGCCCGCGCCGGCCGCAGGACCGGGTGGCGCTGCACGACGCGAAGCGGTCGTTCATCGACGGCCTCGACTCGTTCGGCGTCGGCTACCGGAACGGCTCGCACGACCAGGCCGTCGCCGACACGTTCCCGGCCTCCGACCCCACCACCGAGCAGCAGCCGGGCGGCGCCCCCGAGCCGGAGCGCGACGGGCCCGGCGGCGGCCTCGCCGTCGAGACGGCTCCGGCCCGCGTTCGCGTCTCCTACGCCGGTGAGGAGTTCACGCTCGACCACGGGGCGATCGTGATCGCCGCGATCACCTCGTGCACGAACACCTCGAATCCCGCGGTGATGATCGCGGCGGGGCTCGTCGCGAAGAAGGCGGTCGAGCGCGGCCTCCGGCGCAAGCCGTGGGTGAAGACGTCGCTCGCTCCCGGCTCGCGGGTCGTCACGGAGTACTACGAGCGGTCGGGGCTCCAGCACTATCTCGACGAGCTGGGCTTCCAGACGGTCGGCTACGGCTGCACGACGTGCATCGGCAACTCCGGCCCGCTGCCCGAGGAGATCTCGCGCGCGATCACCGAGGGCGACCTCGTCGCCTGCGCCGTGCTCTCGGGCAACCGCAACTTCGAGGCGCGCATCCACCCCGAGGTGAAGGCGAACTACCTGGCCTCGCCGCCGCTCGTGGTCGCGTACTCGCTCGTCGGCCGGATGGACGTCGACCTCGACACGGAGCCGCTCGGCCGCGGCTCGGACGGCGAGGACGTGTACCTGCGCGACCTCTGGCCGACCGCGCACGAGGTGGCCGAGACGGTCGCCTCCGCGATCCACGGGGAGATGTTCCGCGACACCTACGCCGACGTGTTCACCGGCGACGAGCTGTGGCAGTCGATGCCGGCGCCCGAGGGCGAGCTGTTCGACTGGGAGCCCGCGTCGACCTACGTGCGACGGCCTCCGTACTTCGACGGGATGTCGCTGGAGGCGGGCACCGTTTCCGACATCGCGGCGGCGCGCTGCCTCGTCTGGCTCGGCGACTCGGTGACGACCGACCACATCTCACCCGCCGGCTCGATCAAGCCGGGGTCACCTGCCGGCACGTACCTCGTCGAGCATGGCGTCGAACGCGCCGACTTCAACTCGTACGGCGCCCGCCGCGGCAACCACGAGGTCATGGTGCGCGGCACCTTCGCCAACGTCCGGCTCCGGAACCTGCTCGTGCCCGGGTCGGAGGGAACCTGGACGGTGCACGTGCCGAGCGGCGACGAGCTGACGATCTTCCAGGCGTCGGAGCGCTACCTCGCCGAGGGCACGCCGCTCGTCGTGCTGGCCGGGAAGGAGTACGGGTCGGGGTCGTCGCGCGACTGGGCGGCGAAGGGGCCGAACCTGCTGGGCGTGAAGGCCGTGATCGCCGAGTCGTACGAGCGGATCCACCGCTCGAACCTGCTGATGATGGGGATCCTGCCGCTCCAGTTCCTGCCCGGCGACAGCGTCGCAGGCCTGGGGCTGACGGGGCGCGAGGAGTTCTCGATCTCGGGTGTGGAGAACGGCGAGGCGAGCGAGGTGACCGTGCGGGCCGGCGAGGTGGAGTTCCGGGCGCGCGTGCGGCTCGACACGCCGCGCGAGCGCGAGTACATGCGCCACGGCGGGATCCTCCCGTACGTCGTGCGACGGCTGCTCGCCCCGGCGGCGTAGCCGACAAGGACGTCGCCGCGCGGCGATACTCGCGCGTGCGTGATCGCGCTGCTCGGAAATCTCTGCCGCGACGTCTTCCCCGACCGCCCACCCGCGACCGGCGGCGGGCCGTACCACGGCGCCCGCGCGCTGCAGCGGCTCGGCGTTCCGGCGCGCATCGTCACGCGCTGCGCGGCGGAGGATCGCGACGAGTTGCTGCCGCCGCTCGTCCACCTCGGCACGCCGGTCCGCTTCGTCCCGGGGACGGCGACCGCGTCCTGCGCGATCGACAACGACGGCGACGTCCGCCGGATGCGCCTGGAGGCGATCGGCGACAGCTGGGCGCCCGGCGACCTGCCCGACCTGCCGACGGCGGTGCGCTGGGTGCACGTCGCGCCGCTCGCCCGCTCGGACTTCCCGGCCGGGACGCTCGCGGCGCTCGCCCGCCGCTACCGCGTGTCGTACGACGCGCAGGGGCTCGTGCGCGTGCCCGAGGTCGGGCCGCTGCGCCTCGACGCCGACTTCGACCGCGGCCTGCTCCGCCACATCTCGATCCTCAAGGTCGCCGAGGAGGAGGCTGCCGTGCTCGGCGACCTGACGGAGCTCGGCATCCCGGAAGTCGTGCTCACCCAGGGCTCGCTCGGTTCGACCGTCATCACCGGTGGCCACCGCGAGCACATCCCCGCCCACGCCCTCGACGCCGACCCGACCGGCGCGGGCGATGCTTTCGCGACTGCGTACGTCGTCGGCCGCAACGCGGGCTTCACCCCGGCGGGGGCGGCCCGCCGGGCGACGGCGGTGGTCGCGTCGCTCCTCGCGGAATGATCGTCGTCGCCGGAACCGCGGCGGGCACGTTCGCCGTCGACCTCGAGTCCGGTGAGGTGTCGCCGTGGAACGAGCAGCCGCTGCCGGCCCCGGCCGTGGCGCTCAACCTCCCGCGCGTCGTGGCGGCGGCGGCTGCCGGCTCCACGGTCGTCGCGGTCGTCGACGTGAAGCCGCCGCTGGTCGTGTCGCACGACGCCGGCTCGACCTGGCGCGAGTCCGGGCGCGGGCTGCCCGCCGGCCGCGCCGTGGCGATCGCGGCCGCAGACCCCGACCTGATCGTGTACGCCGCGCGCAACCGGCTCTACGTGTCGCGGAACGGCGGCGTGTTCTGGACGGTGCTCGACGCGGAGCTGCCGGAGATCGCCGCGCTCGAGCTCAGGGAAGCCTGAACTCGCCGCGTGCCACCGTGACGGCGCAGCCGCCGACGGTGACGCGCTCGAGCCGTTCGGCGGTGCCCTCGGCCCGGGCATGGAGCGTCGCCGGGCGGTCGATCTCGGCGCCCTGGCGGATCTCGATCTCCTCGCCGAAGGCGATCCGCCCGTGGCGGGCGAGATGCACGGCAAGCGGGCCGGCCGCAGACCCGGTCGCCGGGTCCTCGTTGACGCCGTGGGCGGGCGCGAACATGCGCGTCTTCCAGCGCTCCCCGTCTCGCGCGAAGCAGTTCACGCCGTCGCCGGTTGCCCGCTTCAGGGCGCCGAAGTCGGGCTGCAGGGCGGCAACCTGCTCCGGCGAGTCGAGCTCGAGATAGACGTGGCCCGGCCCGAGGTCGTAGCGCTCGACGGGCAGACCGGAGCGCTCGACGCCGACCGCGGCGAGGATCGCGTCACTGTTCTCGACGCCACTCCAGGTCGGCAGCGGCTGCTCCATCCGGCCGAACACGATCCTCGGCCCGTCGCGCTCGAGCTCCACCGGCACGACGCCCGCGCCCGTCTCGATCCGGATCACGATCTTCTGCAGCGGCCCGCCGAGCACGAACGCGCTGCCGAGCGTCGGGTGGCCGGCGAACGGCAGCTCGCTCGCCGGCGTGAAGATCCGGATCCGGACGTCGGCGTCGGCGGCCTCCGGCGGGAGCACGAACACCGTCTCGGAGAAGGCCATCTCACGCGCCAGCGACTGCATCGTCTCCGTGTCCAGGCCGCGGGCGTCCGTGAAGACGGCGAGCTGGTTGCCGGTCAGCGGCGTGTCGGTGAAGACGTCGGCGACGACGTAGCGGAGGGTGGTGGGCATCGGCTGAGCCTAACGTCGAGGGGCGCCTCGCGGCGCCCCTCGACAGATTCGAGACGATCGAGCGAGCGCTAGCTCGGGCCGTACTCGGTATCGGCGGGCAGGAGAAACTCGCTCTCCTGCTCCACCTCGAGCTGCTCGAGCTCGGCGAGGGAGCCCATACGAACCGGGCCCTTGAACCACTTGCTCGCCGACAGCACCCACCAGCCGGCGAAGAGTATGAAGGCACCGGCAATCGTGATCGGTGCGTAGTTGGCGAGGTTCCAGCTGAACTTCGGCGATCCGTTGCCGGGGATGCCACCGGGACCCGTCGGGAGCATGAACACGACCGAGATCAAGACGACCCAGGCGATCGCGATCGGATTGATCCACTTGTAGTGCTTGCCGAGGCTCCAGGCCCCGGTCTCGAACTTGTCGCCCTGCCGGTAGCGCAGGATGACGGGCAGGATGAAGGCGATGTAGAGCCCCGTCGTGCCGACCGAGGTGCCGACGTAGTAGCCGGCGAGGTTGTTCCACCAGGTCGGGAGCATGAGCAGGAAGCCGGCGATCGAGACCGCCGCAACCGACAAGACCGGCACGCGATGGCGCGAAACCTTGCGCCAGGCCTGATGGCCCGGGACCGCACGGTCACGCGAGAACGCGAACAGCATCCGCGAGCCCGACGTGACGCACGCCGTGAGGCAGTAGAACTGCGCCGCGACGACGATGAAGAGCAGCGTCTCCGCCCAGTGCGTGCCCATCGACGTCTGCCAGATGTACGTCGTGATGTAGGTGAACTGCGCCTGCACCTTCGTCTGGTCCGGAATCGCGAACGTGATCGCAACCACCAGGATGAAGCCGGCGATGACGGAGACCACGACCGAGCTGAGCAGGCCGACGGCGGCCGAGCGGGACGCCTTGTGCGTCTCCTCGGACATGTGGGCCGATGCGTCATACCCGGTGAGCGTGTACTGGGCCATCCCGATCGCGCCGATGGCGAAGACCATCAGGAACGCGATGCTGCCCCACCCGTGACCGGAGAAGCCCGAGTTGTTCAGCGTCTTGCCGAAGACGTAGCTCACCGACTGATGATGGCTCGGCACGAAGATGCAGGCACCGACGATGATCGCGACACCAGCGACGTGCCACCACGCCGAGATCCCGTTGACGAGCGACGTGATGCGAACGTCGAAGACGTTCAGCAGCGCCGCAGCGAGCAGGAAGACGACGAGCAGATAGAAGATGTGATGGCGGTCGTTCGAGTAGCCCCACCAGAGATTGAAGAGCGACGTGGCGAAGGTTGCGAGCCCGTAGGCGACCGCGCCGATGATGCCGATCAGGCCGATCAGGTTGAACCAGCCCGTGAACCAGCCCCAGCCCGCGCTGCCCAGCTTCGACGCCCAGTAGTAGAGCCCGCCGGCGGTGGGGTAGGTCGAGGCGATCTCGGCCATCGAGAGAGCGACGAACGTCGTGAAGACGCCGACGATGACCCAGCCCCAGGTGACCGCGACCGGGCCGCCCCACTGGAAGGCCAGGTAGAACGATGTCAGACACCCGGCGAGCACCGAGATGATCGTGAAGCTGATCGCGAAGTTCCGGAATGCGCTCATCGCGCGGAACAGCTCCTGCGCGTACCCGAGCCGGTGGAGGATCTGCTCGTCCTCGGTCAATTTGTGCCCGCCGGCTGCGGGCTCGTCACTGCTCATGTACAGCCGCCTCCTGATGTTGGTGTCGTCCGCCCACACACCCTGCGAGCGCGTCGCGCATATTGACGCCTTTGCAGGGCCATCCTGTCAAGCGGGGCTGACGGAGAGCCGCCGGGCACGTAGAGTCGCGCACATGACCTGCACCGACCCGAGGAGGCCTCGCCCGTGCTGACGCTGGAAGAACTGCGCGCCGACCCGTCGCTCGACACGGTGATCATGGCGTTCACCGATATGCAGGGCCGGCTGCTCGGCAAGCGCCTCCACCGCGACTTCTTCTTCGAGCAGATCGAGCACGACCACGGCACCGAGGGCTGCAACTACCTCCTGGCGATCGACATGGAGATGGAGCCGGTGCCGGGGTACGAGCTCGCCTCCTGGGAGCGTGGCTACGGCGACTTCGAGCTGCGGCCGGATCTGGCGACGCTGCGGCGGATCCCGTGGCTCGAGGGCACGGCGCTGGTGCTCTGCGACGTCGCGTGGCCCGACGGCTCCCCGGTGCGGCCGTCCCCGCGCCAGGTGTTGCGCGCCCAGCTCGACCGCGCGAAGGCGGCCGGGTTCGACGTCATGGTCGGCTCGGAGCTCGAGTTCTACCTGCTCCAGGAGACGTTCGAGCAGGCTCACCGCCAGCACTACCGCGACCTCACCCCGTCGGTGCAGTACATCCTCGACTACCACATCCTCGCGGCCACCTATTCGGAGCCGTTCATGCGGCAGCTGCGCAACGGGATGGCGGGCGCCGGGATGCGGGTCGAGACGTCGAAGGGCGAGGCGTGGCCCGGCCAGCACGAGCTGAACTTCCGCTACTCGGACGCGCTGTCGATGGCCGACAACCACGTCGTCTACAAGAACGGGGCGAAGGAGATCGCGTTCCTCAACGGCTGCTCGCTGACCTTCATGGCGAAGCCCGACCACACCTGGATCGGCAGCTCGTGCCACATCCACTCGTCGCTCTGGCGGGGCGACGAGAGCGCGTTCAAGGGCGAGAGCGAGGTGTTCAAGTCGTACCTCGCCGGCCAGATCGCGTGCGCGCGCGAACTGGCGGTGTTCTTCGCGCCGAACATCAACTCGTACAAGCGGTTCGCGGCCGGTTCTTGGGCGCCGACGACGCTGGCGTGGGGGCACGACAACCGCACCTGCGGCTTCCGGATCGTGGGCTCGGGCTCGGCGCTGCGGCTCGAGACCCGCATCCCCGGAGCCGATGCGAACCCGTATCTCGCGTTCGCCGCGCTGATCGCGGCGGGGCTGTACGGCATCGAGAACGAGCTCCCGCTGCCGCCGGCGCTCGAGGGCAACGCGTACGTCTCGGACGTCGAGCGGTTCCCGTCGACGCTACGCGAGGCGATTCGCACGCTGGAGGAGGGGACGATGGCTCGGGCGGCGTTCGGTGACGACGTCGTCGAGCACTACCTCAACTACGCGCGCACCGAGCAGTCGCTCTTCGACCGCGTCGTCACCGAGTGGGAGCGCGAGCGGCTCTTCGAGCGGGGCTAGACGTGTCGAGCGTGGGCAGACCGGTCATCGGGATCACCACGTACCTCACCGAGGCTCGGTGGGCGTACTGGGACCTGCCCGCGACTCTGATCCCGGCCTCGTACGCCCGGTCGGTGGCTGCCGCCGGCGGGGTGCCGTTGCTCGTGCCACCGGTCTTCGCCGGGTTCGACGAGACGCTCGCTGCAGTCGACGGGCTCGTGTTCTCCGGCGGATCGGATCTCGACCCGGCGCTCTACGGCGAGGAGGCCCATCCCGAGACGGTCGGCGTCGTCCGCGAGCGCGACGACTTCGAGCTTGCGTTGATGCGGGCGGCGCTCGAGCGCGAACTGCCGATCCTGGCGATCTGCCGCGGCTCGCAGGTGCTGAACGTGGCGCGCGGGGGACGGATCGAACAGCACGTGCCCGACCGGGTCGGCAGCGACGCGCACAAGGAGGTTCCCGGCGTCTTCGCCGAGCACGAGGTAGCGGTCGCCGCCGGGAGCCGCCTCGCCTCGCTCCTCGGCGAGCGGACGACGGTGAAGTCGCACCATCACCAGTCGTACACGGGAGTCGGCGCGGGCCTGGACGTCACCGCCGTCGCCGACGACGGGACGCCGGAGGCGCTCGAGGATCCGGCCCGCTCCTTCACGCTCGGCGTGCTCTGGCATCCGGAGGAGGGCGAGGATCTCGCACTGTTCGAGGCGCTCGTCGCCGAGGCGTCGACCTACCGCGCCCGGCGCGCGGGCTGAACGTCGCGACGGGGACGAGCGTCGCTAGCCGACGGGCGGCTGGGCGGACTCGTCGCGAACCGGCTCGGGGGCCGGGTCGAGCAAGCCGTTCCCGGTCAGACCGCCGACCGAGTTCTTGAACTCGCGCATCCCGGTTCCGAGCGAGCGCCCGATCTCGGGCAGGCGCTTCGCGCCGAACAACAGCAGCGCGAGCACCAGCAGCAGGACGATCTCCATCGGCCCGATGTCACCCATGACCGGATCGTACCGCGCGCACGTCACCCGGCGACGACGACGCACCGTTCCTCGCCAACCGTCCGACCGGGACCCGCACCGTCGCCAACCAATCCGTCTCAGACATGTCTCCGAGGGCCCCTTCTGGGGTCAGACCAGTGTGACGGAGGAAGGCGACGATCTGGCCCTGTTCGAAGCGCTGGTCACCGAAGCGGCCGCGTACAAGGCCGCGCCCTCCAACTGACCGCGCGGGCCACGTCCCGTCGTCAAACGAGGGTGCCGGAAGTGTGACGAGTCGTCCACAGTGCAGTTTTGGCGCGAACCGGTGGCTACCGTCGAAGCACGATGTCCGAGCGCGCATTCGAGCCTGGCGCCCTCTACCACGTCGGGGTGAGCGGGAACCTCGGGCAGCCGCTGTTCGAGAACGCACCGCACCACGAGCTCTACCTCCGGCTCTACGGCCGAGTGAGCCGCAAGTACGACTGGACGACCCTCGACTGGTGCTTGATGTGGAACCACGCGCACTTCCTCGTTCGCCTCGATGAGACCGGCCTGTCGCGTGGAATGCAGGAGTTGAACGGCATGTTTGCACGCAGGTTGAACGCGGTTCGCGGCCTCACTGGAAGAGGTCACGCGATCCGTCATCGGTTCTTCTCATCGCATGTCGACTCTGATGCCTACCTGCAGAAGGTCTGCGCATATATCCCGCTGAACCCGTGTGAGGCGGGGCTCTGTGCGACCCCGGAAGCGTGGGTGTGGGGCGGCTACCGGGCGAGCCTTGGGCTGGAATTCGCGCGACCGTTCCACAACGTCCAGGCGCTGCTCGAACTGTTCGGCGACACGCCCGCCGCAGGGCGACACGAGTACCGCGAACTCGTCCACGAAGGACTAGCCGCCTTGGGACACGGCTCGACGTCAAACGACAGGGTCGGGACCGCAACGTGATTGAATCGCAGGTGTGACGCTCACTGTCTTCAACCCGGCCACCGCGCTGGCGATTGCGACGCTCGAACAGGCCGGGGTCGCCGAGACCGACGCGGCGGTGGAGCGCGCGCGGCGCGCCTTCCCTGCCTGGCGGGCAGTGTCGCCCGCCGATCGCGCGCGCCTGCTCCGGCGGCTGGCGACGCTCGTCGAGGAGCACACCGAGGAGCTGGCGCTGATCGAGTCGCAGAACGTGGGCAAGCCGATCGGCGGCGCGCGCGGCGAGGTCGGGATGGTCGCGAACGTCTTCCACTTCTACGCCGGCGCCGTCGACAAGCACCACGGCGAGACGGTGCCCGTCGCGGGCGGGATCGACATGACGTTCCGCGAGCCGCTCGGTGTCGTCGGCCTGATCGTGCCCTGGAACTTCCCGCTCAACATCGCCTCCTGGAAGCTCGGCCCGGCGCTCGCCTGCGGCAACACGGTCGTGATCAAGCCGGCCGAGCTCACCCCGCTCTCCCTCCTGCGCCTCGCGGAGCTCGCGCTCGAGGCCGGCATCCCGGAAGGAGTCCTGAACGTCGTCGTCGGGAAGGGCTCCGTCGTCGGGCAGCGGCTCGTCGAGCACCCCGAAGTGGCGAAGATCGGCTTCACCGGCTCGACCGAGGTCGGAGTCGGCGTCATGCGCGGCGCCGCCGGCACGATCAAGCGCGTCAGCCTCGAGCTCGGTGGCAAGTCGGCCAACGTGATCTTCGCGGACGCCGACCTGGAGAAGGCGGCCGCCGCCGCACCGTACGCCGTCTTCGACAACGCCGGCCAGGACTGCTGCGCCCGCTCGCGCATCCTGGTCGAGCGGAGCGCCTACGACCGGTTCGGGGCGCTCCTCGCCGAGGCCACCGCCAGGGTGAAGGTCGGTGACCCGGCGGACGAGACGACCGAGATGGGGCCGCTCATCTCGGCCCAGCACCGCGAGACGGTCGCCTCCTTCCTCGACGGCGACATCCGCGTCGCCTTCAAGGGGGATGCGCCCACCGGTCCCGGCTTCTGGTTCCCGTGCGTCCTCGTCGAGGCGACGAACGACGACCGCATCGCCCGCGAGGAGGTGTTCGGCCCGATCGCGGCACTGATCCCCTTCGACGACGAGGCGGACGCGATCCGGATCGCGAACGACACGCCGTACGGCCTCTCGGGCTCGATCTGGACGCAGAACGGCGCCCGCGCCCTGCGGGTCGCGCGCGCCCTCGACACCGGTGTGCTGAGCATCAACTCGAACAGCTCGGTGCGCGTGTCGACGCCGTTCGGCGGGTTCAAGCAGTCGGGCTTCGGCCGCGAGCTCGGGATGCACGCGCTCGCGAGCTACTCGGAGATCAAGAACATCTATTACTCGACGGAGGGCTGAGCAGCGATGGGACGTCTCGACGGCAAGGTCTGCGTGATCACGGGTGCGGGCGGCGGGATGGGTCGCGAGGCGGCGATCCTGTTCAGTGCCGAGGGAGCGAGCGTCTGCGCTGCCGACGTGAACCTCGCCGCAGCCGAGGAGACCGCGGCCGCCGCGCGCGACGCCTTCGCCGTCCAGGTCGACGTCGCCGACGAGGCGAGCGTGAAGGCGATGATGGACGCCACCGCCGAGCGCTACGGCGGCATCGACGTGCTCTACAACAACGCGGGCATCTCCCCTGCCGACGACGCGTCCGTGCTCGACACCAGCGTCGAGTCGTGGGACCGGGTGCAGGCGGTCAACACCCGTGGCGTCTTCCTCTGCTGCAAGCACGGCATCCCGCACCTGCAGGCCCGCGGCGGCGGCTCGGTGATCAACGTCGCGAGCTTCGTGGCGATCCTCGGCGCCGCCACCAGCCAGATCTCGTACACCGCCTCGAAGGGCGCAGTCCTCGCGATGTCGCGCGAGCTGGCGGTGCAGTTCGCGCGCGAGAACATCCGCGTCAACTCGCTCTGCCCGGGCCCGGTCGAGACGCCCCTGCTGCTCCGCATCTTCGGCGACGACCCCGCCGCGCTCGAGCGGCGCCGCATCCACTGGCCCACCGGCCGCCTGGCGAAGCCGCGCGAGATCGTGAACGGCGCCCTGTTCCTGGCCTCCGACGAGTCGTCGTACGTGAACGGCTCGACCTTCCTCGTCGACGGCGGCCTCACCGCCGCCTACGTCACCCCCGAGTAGGAACGGAGGCCGAGCATGCGCGTCTGCCTGATGATCGAGGGCCAGGAGGGCGTCACCTGGGAGCAGTGGCTCGCCCTCGCCGACGCGACGGAGCGCGCCGGTCTCGACGGGCTGTTCCGCTCCGACCACTACCGCTCGATCGTGCGCGGCGAGCCAGCCGGCTCGCTCGACGCCTGGGCGACGCTGGCCGCACTCGCCGCGCGCACGGAGCGCATCAAGCTCGGGACGATGGTCTCCCCCGTCACGTTCCGCCCGGCGCACGTGCTGGCAAAGAACGTCGTCACCGTCGACCACATCTCGGACGGCCGCGTCGAGCTGGGGATCGGCGCCGGCTGGTTCGAGTCGGAGCACACCGCCTACCGGATCCCGTTCCTCACGACCCGCGAGCGCCTCGACGAGCTCGACCGGCAGCTCGAGGAGATCAACCGCCAGTGGAGCTCGCCCGAGGTCGAGCCCAAGGCGGTTCAACGTCCCCGTCCCTGGACGATCGTCGGCGGCGGCGCGAAGCCGCGCACCGTGCGGGCGGCGATCACCTGGGCCGACGAGTACAACACCGTCTTCCCGACGGTCGAGGAGGCAGGCGAGCGGCACGCGATCCTCGACGAGGCCGCGCGCGCCGCCGGCCGCGAGCCGCTCGTCTTCTCGATGATGCACGGCGTCGTCGTCGGCCGCGACCGGGCCGAGCTGGCGGAGCGCACGGCCGCCCGGGACAACGTCGTCGGCCGCGACACCGCGCTCAGCGGCACGGTCGACGAGCTCGTCGCGGTGTTGCGCCAGTACGAGGCGGCCGGCATCGAGCGCGTGATGTGCCAGCACCTGGTGCACGAGGATCTCGACATGGTCGCCGTGCTGGGCGAAGTCGCAGCCCGACTACGCTAGACGGCGTGCGTGTCTTCCTGGTGCGGCACGCCGAGGCTGCGCCCGGCGATCCCGACGAGTTGCGCCCCCTGACGGAGGCGGGCCGCGCGACCGCGCGGGCCATTGCCGAACGTCTGGCCGCCGAGCCGCTCGACGCGGTCGTCTCGAGCCCGCTGCTCCGCGCACGCGAGACGGCGGCCGTGATCGCCGACGCGGCCGGCCTCGCGGCCGAGATCGAGCCCGCACTCGCGCCGGGCGCCACCGCGCAAGTCCTGGCGAAGGCACTCGCAGGCCGGGGCGACGCCGTCGTCGCGGTCGGCCACCAACCCGACCTCGGAGCGATCGTGCTCGAGCTCACGGGCGACCGGGTCCCGTTCGCCCCCGGAACGCTCTTCGAGGTCAGCCTGTGAGCGCCGTCGAGGTCCGCGGCCTGCGCAAGCGCTACGGGGACTTCGAGGCGGTGCGTGGCATCGACTTCACGATCGAGACAGGCGAGGTGTTCGGCCTGCTCGGCCCCAACGGAGCCGGCAAGACGACGACCGTCGAGATCCTCGAGGGGTACCGCAACCGCGACGAGGGAACGGTCAGCGTGCTCGGCGTCGACCCGCAGCAAGCGGGGCGCGACTGGCGCGAGCGCGTCGGCGTCGTGCTCCAGTCATCGTCGCTCTACCCGACGTTGACCGTGCGCGAGAGCCTCGACGTCTTCGGCGGCTACTACCGCACCCGGCGGGGCACGAACGAGGTGATCGAGATCGTCGGGCTCGCCGACAAGCGCGACGCCCGCGTACGGACGCTGTCGGGCGGCCAGAAGCGCCGGCTCGACCTGGGGCTCGCCCTCGTCGGCGACCCGGACCTGATCTTCCTCGACGAGCCGACGACCGGGTTCGATCCCGGCGCGCGGCGGGCGGCGTGGGAGACGGTGCGCAACCTCCGCTCGCTCGGCAAGACGATCCTGTTGACGACCCACTACCTGGACGAGGCCGAGCAGCTCGCCGATCGCGTCGCCGTGCTGCGCGGTGGCGAGATCGTGCGCGAAGGCACGCCCGGCGAGCTGACGGGCGGCGCGGTCGAGACCGAGATCCGCTACCGCCGCGGCGAGGAGGACGTCGTCGAGCACACCCACGAGCCGACGCGGCGCCTCTACGAGTTGACGGCCGCCGCGCTCGCCGACGGGGCCGAGCTCGAGAACCTCGAGGTGCGCCGCCCCACCCTCGAGGACGTCTACCTGGAGCTGACCGGCGAATGAGGCTCCTCCTGCGCGAGCTCCGCACCGAGCAGCTGCTGTTCTGGCGCAGCTACGAGGCCGCGTTCTTCACCTTCTTCCTGCCGGTCGTGTTCTTCCTGATCTTCGGCTCGATCTACGGATCGAGCTACATCACCAAGGAGCACGTCAAGGCGGCGCCCTTCCTGGAGGCCGGGATGATCGGCTACGGCGTCGCGTCGACGGCCTTCGCGGGCCTCGCGATCACGATGGTGGTGCGGCGCGAGAGCGGCGTGCTGAAGCGCGTGCGGGCGACGCCGCTGCCGGCCGGCACCTACGTGGTCGCCGTGCTCCTGTCGACGTTCGTCGTGTTCCTGATCGAGGCCGTGCTGATCATCGGGATCGGGCGCGTGCTGTTCTCGGTCGCGCTGCCGCAGCGCCCGTTCTCGCTGCTGGCGGCGCTCGTGATCGGGGCGGCCGCGTTCGCCGCGATGGGGCTCGGCCTGACCGGGCTCGTGCGCACCGCCGAGGGGTCGTCGGCGGTCGTGAACGCGGTCTACCTGCCGATGGCGATCATCTCCGGCACGTTCTTCACGCCGAAGGCGTACCCGGCGTTCATGCGGGCGATCGCCGACGTGCTGCCGCTCACCTACTTCACGAAGCTGACCCGCGACGTGATGGTGCGCCACCACCACCTCTGGTCGGAGTCGGGGTCGCTCGGCGTCGTGGTGCTGTGGGGCGCCGTCGGGCTGGTGGCCGCCGTGCGCGGCTTCCGCTGGCAGCCGCGCGAAGGGTGAGCCCGACCGCGCGAGGCACGTGGCGCGTGCTCGGGGTCGCGCTCGCCGCCCAGACCGGCATGTCGGTGATCGACCAGGGGCTGCCCACCCTGACCGGCTTCATCAAGGCCGACCTGGGCCTGTCGGCGGCGACGGCCGGCCTCGCCGTCTCCGGCATGGCGTTCGGCCGGATCGCCGGCTCCTACGTCGCAGGCGTCGCCGCCGACCGGCTGGGCGAGCGGCGCGTGCTCGCGTTCGGCGTGCTCACGGCCGCCGCGCTGGTCGCGACCGCGACGACCGTGCCGACGACCGCCTTCTTCGTGCTCCTGCCGCTCGCGGGGATGGCGGGCGCGGCCTCGACGCCGGCGGGCGGCCGACTCGTGCTGCTCGCCTTCCCCCGCGAACGGCACGGGCTGGCGCTCGGGATCCGGCAGACCGGGATCCCGGCCGGGGGGCTGATCGCGGCCGCGCTGCTGCCGTGGATCGCCAATCAGGGAAGCTGGCGGTGGGCGCTCGCGGCGGCGGCGGGGATCGCGGCGGTCGCCGTGATCCCGCTGCTGCTGCTGCCCGCCGACCCGACCCGGGCTCCGGCCCCGCCCCGGGGCGACAGGCCCCGACTCCTGCGCGACCGCAACATCGTCCTGCTCGCGGTGTGGAGCTGCCTCGTCGTGAGCGGCCAGTACGCCCTGCTGGCCTTCCTCGCCCTCGACTTCCACCAGCGCATGGGCCTTTCGCTCGCCTCCGGCTCGCTGCTCGTCGCCGTGGCGAACGCGAGCGGCATCGCGGGACGCATCGCCTGGGGCGCCGTCAGCGACCGCGCACTCTCGCGCGGCCGGAAGCCGCTGCTCGTCGTGCTCACCGGCGCCTGCCTCACGAGCGCGCTGATCCTGTTCGCCGTGCCCGACCGCGCCCCCACGGCCGTCCTCGTCGTCGCCGCCGTCGCCGCCGGGCTCTCGCTGATCGGCTACCAGGGGCTCTGGGTGACGATGGTCGCCGAGGCCGCCGGCCCGAGACGCGTAGGCGCAGCGACCGGCTTCGCGATCACGTTCGTGACCGTGTCGATCGCGCTCAGCCCACCGCTCTACGGGCTCGTCGCCGATCTCGCGGGCACGTACCGGGCGATCTGGGCGGCGCTCGCCGTCGTGCAGGCGGTGGCGCTCGTCCCGGCCCTGCTCGTTCGCGAGACCGGGGCTGCCGCATAATGCGGCGATGAGCCAAACGGCCCGTTCGCCGTCGCCGGACGAGGTTCTCAAGCCCTACGTCCCGCGGGTGGTGATCCAGTGGCTGCGCGAGACGCCCGCGGCATCGCATCGTGCGATCGACGGCACGCTCGCCTTCGTCGACATCTCCGGCTTCACCGCCCTCACCGAGCTCCTCGCGAGGCGCGGCAAGGTGGGCGCCGAGCTGATGCGCGACACGCTCGACGGGGTGTTCACGGCCCTCCTCGACGAGGCGTACGAGTGGGGCGCCGGCCTGCTCAAGTGGGGCGGCGACGCACTGCTTCTCTTCTTCGACGGCGCAGGCCACGAGGAGCGCGCGGCCCGCGCGATGTGGGAGCTGCAGCGGACGATCGCGAGCGTCGGCCGCCTGAGCGTCGGCAGCAAGACGATCGTCCTGCGCATGTCGATCGGCGTCGCCACCGGCCCGGTCGACTTCTTCGTCGCCGGGAGCGTCCATCGCGAGCTGCTCGTCGCCGGCCCCACCGTCACCGAGACCGTCTCGATCGAGGCGATCGCCGATGCGGGTGAGATCGGCCTGAGCCCGGCTCTCGCGCAGCGCCTGGGGCCTGCCGTCGTCGGCTCGGCGCCTGCGGGCATCGCGCTCCTGACGGCCCCACCCGAGGCCGTCCGCGAACGGGCGCCCGACGTCGGCTCGGTCGCCGGCCTCGACGTCGCGGCGTGGATCCCGGTCGCGACCCGCGCGCACGTCCTGCTCGAGCGGAGCGAGCCCGAGCATCGCACGATCACCGCCGCGTTCATCGACCTGATGGACACCGATGCGTTGCTCGCCCGGCTCGGCCCGGCGGCGTTCGCCGACGCGCTCGACGCGCGGCTCGTCGCGATCCAGGAGGCAGCGCTGCGCTACGAGGTGCCGTTCTACGAGACCGACATCGGCAAGAGCAGCATCAAGGCGCTGCTGACCGCCGGTGCCCCGTCGGCGACGGGTCACGACGAGGAGCAGATCCTGCGCGCGCTGCGCGAGGTGGTGGAGCAGCCGGGCGTGCTGCCGCTGCGGATCGGCGTCAACACCGGCAAGGTCTTCACGGGCGACTTCGGGCCGCCCTACCGGCGCGCCTACCGCGTGTTCGGCGACGCGATCAACACCGCGGCTCGGGTGATGAGCCGTGCGACCGCCGGCCAGATCCTCGCCACCGAGATCGTGCTCGAGCGGTCGCGGACGATCTTCGAGACGACGCCGATCGAGCCGTTCCAGGCGAAGGGGAAGGCCGAGCCCGTGCGTGCGTCGATCGTGGGGCCGATCGTCGGTCGGCGGGGCGAGCGGGCCCATGCCGTGCCGCTCGTCGGCCGGCAGGCCGAGCTCGACGCGCTGCTCGCGGTCGTCGACTCGGTGGGGACGGGCGCCAAGTGGATCGTCGAGGTGGGCGGCGCGGTGGGCATCGGCAAGTCGCGCCTCGTCCGCGAGCTGCTCGACCGCCGGCCCGGGCTCGCAGTCGTACAGAGCCGCTGCGAGGAGTACGAGCGCTCGATCCCCTACTCCGCGCTGCGCGGGCCGTTCCGCGCGGCGCTCGGGCTGGCGCCCGATGCGGGCAGCGCGGAGGTCGAGGCGGCGCTGCGACGGGTCGTCTCGGCCACGGCGCCGGAACTCATCCCCTGGCTGCCGCTGCTCGGGATCGTCGCGGGGCTCGACCTGCCGGCGACGGCGGAGACCGCCGAGCTGGATGCGCGCTTCCTCCGCGAGCGCCTCGCCGACGTGACAGTCGAGCTGCTCGCGGCCGCGCTCGGCGACGCACCGGCGATGCTCGTCCTCGAGGACGTCCAGTTCATGGACGAGGCGAGCTTCGACCTGCTCGACCGGATCGCTCGGTCGGAGCTCCGGCTGCCCGCGCTGCTGCTGATCACCCAGCCCGAGCCGGCCGCCTGGACTGGCCTCGACGAGGACGCGCCGCCGGCGCTCGCGCTCTGCCTGCTGCCCATGCCGCGGCAGGCGCTCGCGGAGATCGTCGGCCTGGCGACCGACGAGCGCCCCCTGCCGCCGCACGCGGTGGACGAGATCGTGCGGCGCTCGGGCGGGAACCCGCTCTTCCTGTTCGAGCTGGTCGACGCATTCCGCGCCGGCGGCACGATCGAGGCGCTCCCGGACTCGCTCGACGCGATGATCGCCGCCGACATCGACCGCCTCGCGCCCGCCGACCGGTCGGTGCTCCGCGACGCCTCGGTGCTCGGCGCGAGCTTCGACCGGGAGCTGCTCGCCGCGGCGCTCCGCGACGAGGTCGAGCTGGACGACGCCCTGTGGCAGCGCCTGCGCGGCCTCGTCGATCCCGACGCCGCGGGCCGCCTGCACTTCCGCAACACGCTGGTGCGCGACGCGGCCTACGAGGGCCTGCCGTTCCGCCGCCGCCGGCACCTGCACGCGCGGGTCGCGGCGACGATCGAGGCGGTCGCGGCAGCCCCGGACGAGGAAGCCCCGACACTCGCCCTCCATTTCTTCGCGGCCCAGGCCCACGAGCAGGCGTGGCGGTACGGCCGCCTGGCCGGCGACCGGGCGCGTGCAGTGGCGGCCACCGTCGAGGCGGCCCGCTTCTACGAGCTCGCCCTGACGGCGGGCCGGCAGGTCAAGCAGCTCGACGTGAGCGACCGGGTCGCGGTGTGGATCGCGCTCGGCGCCGTCCGCGAGACCGCCGGGATGTTCGACGCGTCGTTCGACGCCCTGCGCCGGGCGACGCGCCTCTTGCCGAGCGACCCGGTCGAGCAGGCACGCGTCTACACCTTGCGCACGCGCGCCCGGATGCGCACCGGCGCCTACGCGAACGCGCTGCGCGAGACCGCCGCCGGCCTCCGCCTCGTCGAGGGTCTCGACTCGCCTGCCGCGGTCGGCGCGCGGGCGCTGCTCCGGGCGATGCGCAGCGAGGTACGCATGCTGCAGGGCCATCCGCGCGAGGCGATCGCGCTCGCGGAGACGGCGGTCGCGGAGGGCCGGGCCGCCCAGGAGCTGCAGGCGCTGACGCATGCGTACACCGCCCTCGATGCGTCGTATCAGCTGCTCGGACAGCCCGAGAAGGCCGTCAACGAGCTGCAGGCGCTCGAGATCTACGAGCGGCTCGGAGACACGCGGGGGCTCGGCATCACCGAGCTCAATCTCGGCGTCCAGGCGAATGCCGACGGCCGCTGGGACGAGGCGGTCGACCTCTACACGCGCGCGCAGGAGACGTTCCTACGCGCCGGCGACCGCCAGCACAACGCGATCGCGGGCGCCAACCTCGGCGAGGTGCTCGTCGGCCGCGGGGCACTCGACGAGGCCGAGCGTGTGCTCACGGACGCCCGCCGCGTCCTCCGGTCGACCGGCTTCAAGCCCTTCGCGCTCTTCGCCGAGACGCAGCTCGCCCGCTGCACGCTCGAGCGCGGCGACACCGCCCAGGCCGTCGCGTCGCTCGAGCGGATCCTCGCCGAGGCGGCCGAGATCGACCACGGCGGCATCGTGCTCGACGTGACGATCCACTTCGCGGTCGCGGCGGCGCGGGCCGGCCGGGCCGAGGACGGGCTCGCGGCGCTCGACCGGGCGGCCGTTGCCGCGGGCGACGAGGCGATGCTGTTCGCCGCGTCGCTCGACCGCGCCCGCGCCGCCTGCCTGGTGTCACTCGGACGGGTCGACGAGGCCCGGGTTGCGCTCGCCCGCGCGCTCGAGTCGGCGCTCGGGCAGAGCCTCATGTACGAGCAGCTGCTCGTCCGCCGCGCCCAGGCAGCGCTCGCCGAGGGCGGGCCGGGCCCCGAGGAGCTGCGCGAGACCGAACGGCTCGCGCAGCTCCTCGGCGTGCCGGAGTGAGCTAGTTCGTGCTCCGGAAGCCGTCGAGCGCCGAGTAGACGTACGCGACGAGCGTCCCGTCGCCGCCCGGCGACGACGGCAGCGAGGTCGTCAGCGCCAGGACGCAGGACGTCTCACCGCTCGGCAACACGAGCCCGCTCCCGCCCGACCCGTAGGTGTTGTACGGCGAGGTGAGCGTGAACTCGTCGCTCCGCGGGTCGAACTGGCAGTACTGCATCGTCGTCGGGCTCGAGAACGGGAACGTGTCCGAGTAGGTGAGGCTCGTGTACTTCGGCTGCCCACCCACGATCGGGTCGTCGAAGGTGATCTTCTCGACGTCGGGGACATTCGGGCCGACGACGTCCGCCCAGATGCTGACGTACGGCTTGCTGTTCAGGACGCCGGTGGCCACCACGAACGCGTTCGACTTCGGCGTCGCCAGCTGCACCGTGTAGCTGCCGTCGCCCGACGTGTACTTGCCGTCGCCGCTGACGACAGCGGGGACGTTGCCGAAGTCGTTCCCGCCGAGGTTGGCGCCCTCGGCGAAGCCGGTCAGGTTGTAGCCCTTCTGCAGCGCGGTCAGGCCGTTGCAGTAGTTCGTGCCGGTCGGCGACGGCTCCGACTGCGCCCAGTTCCCGGACGGCGGGGCCTCGCAGACCGTGTACGACGAGGACGTCAGCGGCAACGTGAACTTGTAGTTGCCGTTCGCAGCGCTGGGGACGCTCCCGACCTGCGTGTTGCTCGCGTCGTACAGCGTCACCGTCCAACCCGCCTGCGGCGAGTTGTCGTTGTTGACGCCGTCCTGGTTCGTGTCGCTGTAGACCTGGCCGGAGATCGAGCCGACCGGCTGGAGGCCGAAGTTGCCGGTCTGGCCGGCCGTGCCGAGCGGGGCCGCTGTGTAGCCGTAGCTCGCCTGGCCGCTCCCGGTGCAGGCCGGGCCGGACGTCGGCACCGTCTCGATGAACGGATTCGACGGGGCCACGCAGACCGTGTAGTTGTCGCCGACGACCTGGCCAGAGAAGCCGTAGGAGCCGTCACCGGCCGTCGACGTCGTGCTCGACCCGCCGGTCGTCGTGTTGTACAGCGTCACGGTCTGGCCGGCGAGGCCGGCGTCGGGCCCGTTGATCGTGCCGCTCGCGTCGGCGTCGCTGAACACGGTCCCCGAGATCGCCGCCTGCTGGTAGTTGCCGAAGTTGTCGCCCGTGACCGAGGTTCCCGGCGCGGCGGGCGTGAACGTCCAGCCGTTCGGGAGCTCGCCCGGGCCGGTGCAGACCGCCGCGTTCGGCGCCTGCGACTGCGTCCACCCCGTCGATCCGGTGGGCGGCACCTCGCAGACCCTGTACTGCGTGGCGGCCGTGTAGGGCGCGGTCAGGCTGTAGGTGCCGCTCGTGACCGGCTTCGTGCCGACCAGGGTCGAGCCGGCATAGAGGTCGACCGTCCAGCCGCTCTGGAGCGAGTCGAGGCCCGACGTGTAGCCGCCGTTCTTGTCCGCGTCCTGGTAGACCGTGCCCGAGACGGTCACGTTCGGCAGGTTGAAGCAGATGGTGAGGTGGCTGTAGCTGTAGAGCTTCGTCGGCTGGTTCTGGCTGTTCACCGACTGGGCCGGCGCGTGCAGGTAGTTGTCGGACGTGACGAAGCCGTTCGGCTGGCCCGCGTAGCTGTACCAGGTCTCGTCGGAGATGCCCTTGATGTCGCTGTTCTCGTTCGAGCCCGCGTCGATGCCGACGTCGGTGACGGCCGCGCCGGTCGACGTGAAGCCGGTGTACTTGTCCTCGTCGTACGCCGGGTACGCGTGGTTCGTGTTCGGCGGGTTCTCCTTCAGCGTGAAAGTCACCTGCGAGCCGCCGACCGTCGTCTTGTAGGTCCCGTTCTCCGGGTCGGCGATGTAGAGGCCGTAGGCCGGCGTGGACTTGCCGTGGTAATTCGTCGTGCAGTCGGTGCTGACGCCGCTCGTGACCGTGCCGCGCGTGACATCGACGGGTGTGACGCCGTCGCTCGAGGGCGGGGGCACAGCGCCTCCGACCGAGCTGGCGAAAGCTGGGAGGACGACGAGCCACGCGAGGCCGACGATCAGGCCGAGCGCGGCGAGCCCTTGGAGAACCCGCAGGTGCCTCATAGCTCGAGTGGTCCTTTCTCGTTTCCGGGGGGCTGACGCAATCGAGCACGACACGGCGATCCCGGCCTACTGCCCGAAGTCGCACTCTATATCGGGTCGCGCGGATTTTCCACGGGTCGGCAACCGGGTGGTGACGGGCTGTTCACCATGCCGTAACCGTGACCGCCCGTAGGCTCCGCGCGGTGAGCCTCGTCCCGGAACGCGTCCGCGACGCACTGGCCGCGTTCGCCGTCGTCTGGCGGAACCGCCGCCTCCGCCTGGTCGCGGTGGCGCGGCTCGCCTCGGTGACCGGCCGCTGGGCGACCACCGTCGCGCTCGCGGTGGTGGCGTACCGGCGCGGCGGCGTCGAGGCCGTCGGCCTGCTCGGGATCGTCCGCATCCTGCCCGCCGCACTGGCCGGCCCGCTGGCGGCGACGCTGCTCGCGCGGGTGCGCAGCGACCGCCTGCTGCGCGTGGCGGGAGTCGGCCGCACCCTGGCCGTCGGTGCCGCGGGCGTGGCGCTGCTCGAGGGTGTCGCGCTCGGGCCGGTCTTCGCGCTCGTCGGCGTCGAGTCGCTGCTCTCGACGATGGTGCGGCCGCTCCAGACCGCCGCCCTGCCGTTTCTGGCCGAGACTCCCGGCGAGCTGACGGCGACGAACCTGACGCTGACGACGATCGAGAGCTCCGGCATGCTGTTCGGGCCGCTCCTGGCCGGGCTCCTGCTCACCTCCTCGAGCCCGGGCACGGTGCTGCTGGCGACGGCGGCTGCCTACGCGCTCTCGACCGTGCTGATCGCCCGCATCCCGGCCTGGGAGCCGGCGGAGTCGCAGCGGCGTACCGGTGACGCCGTCGCGTACGCGATCACCGGCCTCCGCGCCATCCACGCCGACCCGCGGCTCCGGCTGGTCGTGGGGCTCTACTGCGCCGAGAACCTCGTCGCCGGCGCCCTCAACGTCCTGATCGTCGTGTCGGCCCTGCAGCTGCTCGGGCTCGGCAACTCGGGCGTGGGCGTGCTGAACGGGGCGATCGGCACCGGCGGCGTGCTCGGCGCGATCCTGGCGGCGGCGCTGCTCGGCCGCCGGCGGATCGCCTCCGGCCTGGGTCTCGGGCTCGTCCTCTGCGGCGCCCCGATCGTCCTCGTCGCGACCGACCCGGGGACCGCCGCGACGCTCGTGCTGCTCGCGATCCTCGGCACCGGCGTCACGATCGTCGACTTCACCGCCGTGACGCTCCTGCAGCGCGCGATCCCCGAGGAGGTCTTGGCCCGGGTGTTCAGCGTCCTGCAGAGCGTGTTCGTCGGGACGATCGGGCTCGGCGCCCTCCTCGCACCCGCGCTCGTGTCGAGCCTCGGCATCCGCGGCGCGCTCCTCGCGAGCGGCGCGCTGCTGCCGCTCCTGACGGCCGTCCTGTGGCGGCGCCTCGGTCGCCTCGACGCGGCGTACCTGGCCACCGACGAGGCCGTCGAGCTGCTCGCGGCGATCCCGATCTTCGCCCCGCTCGACCTGCCGACGCTCGAGCGCCTGGCACGAGGCCTCGCCCCGCGGGACGCGGCACCCGGCGAGACCGTGATCCGCCAGGGCGACCCGGGCGACCTCTACTACGTCATCCGCGAGGGCGAGCTGGAGGTGAGCGTCGACGGGCGGCCGGTGCGGACGCTCGCCGCGGGGGACGGCTTCGGCGAGATCGCCCTGCTCCGCGACGTGCCGCGCACCTCGACGGTGGTCGCCACGGGCCCGGTGCGCCTGTTCACGCTCGACCGCGGCGACTTCCTCGATGCGGTCGGCGGCAACGCGACCAGCCGCCGCGCCGCGGACGTGCTGATCGACACCCGGCTCGGGTCGTTCCGGGCCGGGCTGGCAACGGTGTAGCTCAGCCGGCCGAGAGCGCGGGCCGGCCCGAGCCGGCGACGGCGTCGCCCTCGATGTCGCGCATGCCGCGCAGGAACAGGCCGCCGAGCGTCGCTGTCGCGCCGATCGCCGCTGCGCCGACGAGCGTCGCGCGGATGCCGAACAGCGAAGCCGCCGGGCCGGTGAGGGCGAACGACAGCGGTAGCAGCCCGATCGAGATCAGCCAGTCGAGGCTCGAGACCCGCCCGAGCAGGCTCGCGGGGACGTGCCGCTGCTTGATCGTCGACCAGACGATCGTCCCCATCGTCTCGAGCGCGTTGAACACGAGGCAGGCGACCATCAGCTGCAGCGTCGTCCGGCCGAGGCCGTACCCGGCGACCGCGACGGTCGCGATCGTCCAGCAGACGTACATGAAGGTGACGTCGCGGCGCGGCTGGCCGCGCTGGGCCATGACGATCGCGGCGCCCACCGCGCCGATGCCGCCGGCGGCGAACACGTAGCCGAGGTCGGCCGCCGAGCCGTGCACCTGGTTCTTCACGATGAACGGCAGGAGCGCCTCGGTCGGGCCGAGGAATGCGAGGTAGGCGATCGCAGCCGTCAGCAGCGTGCCCCAGAGCCAGACGTGGCTGCGCACGAAGCGGAGCCCTTCGACGGCCGCGGCCCGGGTCGACGAGGCCCGCGCGGGCGCCGAGACGTGCGAGCCGAGGCAGACGACGGCGGCCGACGAGGCGAGAAAGGAGACGGCGTCCGTCCCGAAGGCCACCCCGGGGCCGAACGCGGCGAGGAGCCAGCCGCCGAGCGCCGGGCCGGCGAGCCGCAACGCGATCGGCCGGACGAACTGGTCGAGCGAGTTCGCGGGGGCGAGATCGTCCGGGTGGACGACCGCGGGGACGACCGCCTCGAACGACGGCGTGAAGAAGGCGGTGCCGACGCTGTAGGCGGCGGCCGCGGCGACGAGCGCCGGGAAGGTGAGGTCGTGCAGCAGCGCGAGCGCCGCGACGGCGCCGACGGCGCAGGCGCGGCCGAGATCGGCCACGAGCATCACCCGCCGCCGGTCGAACCGGTCGCTGACGGTGCCGCCGACGAGCAGGCACGCGATCATCGGCACGGTCATCGCGATGCCGATCACCGACAGCGACTCGGGCCGGTTCCACAGCGAATAGCTCGTCCAGGCGATCGCGACCAGGAAGATGCCGTCGCCGACGAGCGAGACGCTCATCCCGGCCCAGAGGATCCGGAAGTCGCGCGAGCGGAGCGGCCTGAGCAGGCCGACCCGCGCCAGGCCGCCGGCCCGGTCGAGACCCTCGAAGCTGTGCTGCATCAGGCTCCCTGGATGGAGTCCAGTTCGGCGACGACCTCGGGGTTGAGAACTCCGAGGTACGCCGCCAGCTCGCTGTCCTGCATCGGCTTGCCGAAGAGGAAGCCCTGGCCAAGGCCGAAGCCGAGGCTCTGGAGCGAGTCGATCTGCGCCTGGTGCTCGATGCCCTCGGCCACCACCTCGAGGCCGAACTGGTCGCCGATCGCGAGGATGGCGGCGGCGAGCCCGTTGCCCGAGATCTCCTCGCTCAGGAACGAGCGGTCCATCTTGAGGATGTCGATCGGGAGGCGGCTCAGGTAGCTGAGGGACGAGTAGCCCGTGCCGAAGTCGTCCATCGCGATCCGCACGCCGAGCTCCTTGAGCGCGCGCAGGCGGGCGACGGCCGTATCGGCGTCGGCCAGCATCACCGTCTCGGTGATCTCGAGCACGAGCGATACGGGCGGCAGCCCGGAGCGCTCGAGCGCCTCACGGACGTCGTCGACGATCGACTCCGACTGCAGCTGCTTGACGGAGAGGTTGACGCTGATCGTCAGCGGCTCGGACTGCGGGAACCGGCCCTGCAGCTCGACGCCCTTGTGGCACGCCTCGCCGAGCACCCACTTGCCGACCGAGACGATGAGGCCGGTCTCCTCCGCGAGCGGGATGAAGCTCGACGGCGGCATGATCCCGCGGGTCGGGTGGTTCCAGCGCAGGAGCGCCTCGACGCCGTAGTCGGTGCCCGACCCGAGCCGCACGACGGGCTGGTAGTAGACCTCCAGCTGGCCGAGGTCGATCGCCCGCTGCAGCTCGCCGCGCAGCTCGAGCCGCTCGACCACCCGCTCCTGCATCATCGGCTCGAAGAGCCGGTAGCTGCTCTTCTGGTCGCGCTTGGCCATGTACATGGCGACGTCGGCGTTGCGGAGCAGCTCCTCGGCGTCCTGCGACAGCAGGTCGGCGTCGCTCATGCAGATCCCGACGCTGGCGCGGGTGTAGACCTGCTTGCCCTCGACGATCGTCGGTACCTCGAGCGCCTTCAGGAGCCGCTCGGCGACGGCGGCGGCCTCGTTCGAGTCCTCGACGCCGTCGAGGAGGATCGCGAACTCGTCGCCGCCGAAGCGGGCGACGGTGTCGGCCGGGCGCACGACACCGTCGAGCCGCTGCGCGACCTCCTTGAGGACCGCGTCACCGGCGGGGTGGCCGAGGCTGTCGTTGACGGTCTTGAAGTCGTCGAGGTCGAGGAACATGACGCAGATCAGCGAGCCCATGCGCACGGTGGAGCGGAGTGCGTGCTGCACGCGGTCGGTGAAGAGCGCGCGGTTCGCGAGGTTGGTGACGGGGTCGTGGAACGCCTGGTGGGCGAGCTGCTCCTCGAACGCCTTGCGCTCGCTGACGTCGCGGCTGTTGAGGATGATCCCGGCGATGTGCTCGTCCTCGAGCAGCTCCGTGTGCTGCACCTCGAACTGGAGCCAGCGGCCGTCGGCGTGGCGCAGCGAGCACTCGAACGTGTGCGTCTCGCCGCCCGCCGAGTCCGCAGCGGAGACGACCTGGGCGAGACGTCCACGATCCGCCTGCGAGAGCAGCTCGTCGAAGCGCGAGCCGAGCAGCTCGTCGATCGTGTAGCCGAGCACCCGCGTGATCGACGGGCTCTGGTAGGTGACGATGCCGTTGCCGTCGATCACGGTGATCAGATCGCTCGAATGGGCGACGAGCGAGCGGAAGCGGGCCTCGCTCCGCTGGCGGTGGAGGTTCTCGGCGAGCGAGGCCGCGTCGAGGGCGAGCGACACCTGCGAGGCGAGCGCCTCGAGCGCGCCGAGGAGGTCGCGCGACGGCTCCAGGGCGCCGGCGATCATGAGCAGGCCCTGGTCGGTCTCGTGGGCCGCCAGGCGAACGGCCAGCGTCACGTCGCCCGCGCCGAGCACCAGCGCGGCGAGCGTCGCCGCGGGGAGGGTGACGGCCTCCACCGGCCTCCGGGACACGGTCGTCTCGCGGAGCGACTCGGCGCAGTTCGGGGACAGCTCCCACGAGCCGCCGCCGCTGGACGCCGCCACGACCGCGGCATCCTCCGTCCAGAGGATGAGGCGGACCTTCGGCGACTGCCCGACGAGCTCGCGCGTAGCCGCGACGACCGCGTCGTTGACGTTCTCACGGCCGCCTGCGCCGACGAGCACGACGCCGGCCTGGCGGAGGGAGAGCTCACGGGCCGCGGCCCGCTCCTCCTGGCGCACGAGGTCGACCATGCGGGCGACGACGAGCAGGAAGAGCCCCGCCGAGGCGGCGATGACGACGAGCAGGTCGATGCTGCCGATGTCCTGGACGAAGTGGATCGTCGGCGCGATCAGGCAGGCAAGCGCCAGCAGGGCGAGCCGCTTGCGCGTGAGGCGGATTCGCGCCTCGGGAGCCGGCCGCTCGAGCGCCTGCATGGACGGGTGGAGCGCCGCCGCGCCCCACAGGACGAGGTACGCGATCCAGCCGAAGTCGTAGACGAGCTGGTGGTGGTACGTGCCCGCGAGCAGCGCGTAGTTGTAGGCGCAGTCGGTGGCAAGCAGGGCAACTGCGCTCGTGACGAGGAGATAGAACGAGGCGGCCCGCATGCCGGAGTCGACGGCGAGCCTGATCATGGCCGCGAGCAGGAAGATGTCGCCGAGCGGGTACGCGACCGAGACGAGCTTCGCGAGCAGCGAAAGGCCCGACAGGTGGATGTTCGGCGCGACGAGGAAGACCCACGACAGGAGCGCGATGCCGACGGTGAGGATCAGCGAGTCGATCACCGCCGCGCGGTCGCCGTGCGGGTTGCGGCGGCGGACGAGCAGCAGCAGGCCGAAGACGAGGGCCGGATAGACGAGGAGGTAGATCGCGTCGCCGATCGACGGGAAGCCGACCGTGCCGCCGAGCAGGTCGGGGTAGGTGTAGGTGTAGAAGTCGCCGATCACGTACAGCACCTGGCCGGCCAGCAGCAGGCTCCACGCGAGCACGGCCTGCGGGCGGTGCATCCGGATCCCGGCGGCGATCGCGAGCACCGACAGCAGCCCGATCACATTGATCAGCACCGCGTACCCCTTGAACGGCGGCACGAACAGGTACGCGAAGGTGAGGACGGCCGTGACGGCGAGGTACCAGCGCCAGACGGACTCGCGCCTGATGCCCCCGAGCGCTGTCGAGACGGCGCTCATGCGGCGACCCGGCGGGCGGGCTGCAGGTCGAAAGCGTTCGCGAGCTTGCCGAGCACGTCGACGAGCTGGTCGACCTCGGCGTCGGTGTTCGCAGCGGTGACCTGGATCCTGAACCCGACCTCGCGCCGCGGCACGAGCGGATAGGCGGCGAGCGTCGCATAGATCCCCTGCGCGAAGAGGAAGCGGCCGAGGGCGTCGATGTCGTTCGGGTTCGCGAGCGGGATCTCGACGATCGGGAAGCCGGACCGGTTCGGCGTGTGGATGCCGAGCCGGTCGAGCGCGGCGAGCACGCGGTCGGTCTTCTCCCACAGCTCGGCCCGGATGCCGTCGCCGCGACGGGCGTTCACGTCGAGGCCGGCGAGCGTGGTCGCGAGCGACGCGACGGGTGAGGGGCCGGAGTAGAGGTACGGCGGCGCCGCGGTCTTCAGGAGGCGCTTCAGGTCGGTGGGGCACGCGATGAAGGCAGCCAGCGACGAGTAGGACTTCGAGAGTCCCGCGACGAGCACGATGTTGTCGTAGGTCTCGCCGAGGTGGCGGACGACGCTGTTGCCGCGCGTGCCGTACGGCGACCGCTCGTCCTCGCTGCGCTCGCCGACGACCCCGAACCCGTGCGCGTCGTCCACGTAGAGGATCGCGTCGTAGCGGCGGGCGAGCTCCGCGAAGGCGCGCAGGTCGGGTGCGTTGCCGGTCATGCTGTTGACGCCGTCGATGCAGATCAGCCGCGTCGACGCGGTGTCGGCGCGCAACAGCCGCTCGAGGTGGTCGACGTCCTCGTGCTCGAAGCGGTGCAGAGTCGCGCCTCGCAGCGTGGCGAGCTCGGCCCCTTCGTAGATCGTCTTGTGGGCGCGCCGGTCGACGAAGACGGAGCCGCCCGAGGCGAGCACGGGGATCACCGAGAAGTGGATGAGCGTGATCGTCGGCAGGACCAGGGTGTCCTCCGCCCCGAGCAGCCCGGTGAGCCGCTCCTCGATCTGCTCGTAGACGACCGGGCTGCCGAGCAGCCGCGACCAGCTGGGGTGCGTCCCCCACCGGTCGAGGTAGCCGGGTACGGCCTCGATGATCTCGCGCTCGAGGTCGAAGCCGAGGTAGTTGCACGACGCGAAGTCGGCCAGCCACTTGTCGCCGATCCGGATCATGCGCCCGTCGATCTCGTCGATCACGGCATCCGTCATCGGGTTCGAGCGCTCGAGCTCGGCCAGATCAGCGCACGCGGCAAGCCACCGGTCGACCCACGAACGACTCATCTGTCAGCGACCGGCGTCCGCCGGCAGGCCCATGGACATACACGCCCCTATCGGCGCGTGAGCAGGGAACTTTAGGGGCGATCGCCGCTCCCTGAGGCAGCAGCCGCTCGCGGCCGGCGGCTCTTCGCGCTGCGGCCGCAGTGGCGGAGAGACCAGTCGAGGAGCCAGGCTGCGACGTTTTGGTGCGGGCGCGAGGCGGCGAACGTGGCCTGGTCTACGACAGAGCGAATATTTAAAAGAATGTATATGAGTGCTAAAGACCAAATATGGCATCTACAAGATCACATTTGATTGCTTGCTTGACACCGCTCGACCGAGGCGGCATGATTAACCCATCACAT
>CAYXXE010000008.1:28998-31677 GCA_964468985.1 uncultured Gaiellales bacterium
TTTGATTGCTTGCTTGACACCGCTCGACCGAGGCGGCATGATTAACCCATCACATGCAATGTTTCTAACTCGGCTTTTGGCTCTAACCAGCCATCTTTGATGGGTTATGCAGATCACGAATCAGCTCACTGACAACGCTGTACTCGCCGAGCTCGGACGACGCCTCGCACGGACACGGCTTCAGCGCAACATGCCCCAGGAGGCGTTGGCGAAGGAGGCGGGCGTGAGCGTTCCGACCGTGCAGCGCATCGAGCGAGGTCAGCCGGCCGAGGTCCGGAGCCTCATCCGCGTGATGCGCGTGCTCGATCTTCTCGGCTCGCTCGACTCGGCGGTACCGCAGCCACTTCCCAGCCCGATCGACCAATTGAAGCTGCAGGGCCGTGACCGTCAACGCGCTCGTCCGCGCCGGCCTGGACGTGGTAGCGCCGACCCGCTGCCCTGGGTGTGGGGTGACGACGGGCGCGAGAAGTGACCGTCGCATCGGTCAACCTGTGGGGAAGCCGGATCGGAGCGGTCTCCATCGAGCGCGGAGAGTCGATCGCGACCTTTCAGTTCACCGCTGCGTTCGCGGGAAGCGGTGTGCCGATTGCGCCGATTGCCATGCCCCTGCAAGAGGCGCCGTATCGATTCCCTGCGCTGAGCCTCGAGAGCTTTCATGGCCTACCGGGACTTCTGGCGGACTCGCTTCCCGACCGGTACGGAAATGCTCTGATCGACGCCTGGCTTGCCAGACAGGGCCGCAGCCCCGGAACGTTCGACTCCGTCGAGCGCCTCTGTTACGTCGGACGGCGAGGCATGGGCGCCCTCGAGTACGAGCCGGGAATCGGCCCTCGACAGGCGAGCACTGACATCGAGATCGACGCGCTGGTCGAGCTCGCGTCGGAGGTGCTGACGACCCGCGAGCTCGTCAAGGCCTCGTTCGAGGAGGACGAGCGCGAGCGTGCGATCCGCGAGCTGTTGCTCGTGGGAACCTCCGCCGGCGGGGCACGCGCCAAAGCCGTCATCGCGTGGAACCCTCAAACGAACGCCGTCAGGTCAGGGCAGGTCGACGCCGGGCCAGGTTTCCAGTACTGGCTCCTCAAGTTCGACGGCGTTCACGCAAACCGCGACAAAGAGCTCGACGATCCACGCGGCTTTGGCGCAGTCGAGTTCGCCTACTACTTGATGGCAACCGCCGCCGGGGTCTCGATGCCCGAATGCCGCCTCATGGACGAGCGAGGTCGCAGACATTTCATGACGCGCCGGTTCGACCGAACTCACGACGGCGAGAAGCTTCATATGCAGTCGCTTGCAGCTCTCGCCCACTTCGACTTCAACCTCGCAGGCGCCTACTCCTACGAACAGGCGTTACAGGTGTGCGGCAGGCTCGGACTCGGAATGGAGACGGTCGAGCAGCTCTTCCGCCGGATGGCATTCAACATCGTGGCGCGGAATCAAGACGACCACGTCAAGAACATCGCGTTCCTCATGAACCGCCAGGGCGAGTGGCGGCTTTCGCCCGCGTACGACGTGACGTACGCGTTCCGACCGTCGGGAGAGTGGACCGGACAGCACCAGATGACGCTCAACGGCAAGCGAGACAACTTTACGAGGAGCGACTTCCGCGCGGTGGCGCTGGGCGCATCGATGAAGCGCGGGCGTGCGGACGAGATCCTCGACGAAGTCATCACCGCTGTCGGGCGATGGCAGGAGTACGGCGACGCCGCCAGAGTCGCCTCGCCTCAGATCGAGCAAATCGCGCTGTCCCACCGGCTGGCCTTCCCGGTTCGTTGACGCGCCGGCACACGTTGTGCACAGCCGAGCGGTTCAAACACCCGGGTAGAGTGACCAGACGCTCATCCGCGCAAACCCGCATGGTTGAGCCGTAAGCCCCCGTAGCTCAGTGGATAGAGCAGCGGTTTCCTAAACCGCGTGCACAAGTTCGATTCTTGTCGGGGGCATCAGCGGCGGTCGTCGTCGTCGAACGGCCAGTGGCGACTCGCGGGCGGCGGTGCCAAACTCAGGGCATGCTGTCACCCAACCTCTCGACAGAGTTCCAGCCTCTCGGTGATGAGCACCCGTGCGACTGCCGACTTCGAGGCTCTTCTCGGATCGGCTTGACATCGCCGGAGGCCGGGCCTGAGCGGACTCACGACTGGTAGCGATGAATCTGCCTGGACGGAGCATGAGTCTTGTCGGGTCCCTTGTCGCGCTGCTCATCGTCGGACTGGTGTTGCTTTCGGCGTCGGGTGCAGGTGCGGCGGCTCGGGATGTTGTTTCAGCGCAAGTGAGCGCTGAACAAATTGGCTATCAGACGGCGACGCTCTACGGGACGATCGATTCGGATACGCCCTATCACGCCGAGATGGATTGGGGGTTGACGACGGCCTACGGAGCGTCGGAAGCCTGGAACGACGGCTGGGCGCTTGCAGCGCACGAGGATTGGGATTCAACTCCGACTGGGCTGCAGGTCGGCCAGACTTATCACGTTCGGCTGGTTGCCCATACTCAGGACGGGCAGACGTTCTCGAGCCCGGATTTCACGTTTCAAACGAAGGCGAGCGTGGCGCCAGCGATCGTCAGCAGCAACGGGAGTGGCACCAACGTCAATCCGAACAACGGGTTCTCGCCAGGTGGACGCACGACCGTGTATGTGAACGTCGACAGCGGGTTCCTGACCGCGACGGCTTACGTCGCCTG
>CAYXXE010000009.1:0-31075 GCA_964468985.1 uncultured Gaiellales bacterium
CCCCGACCTTGTTGCCCGCGTACCAGCTCAGCAGGATCGCCGGGATCAGCAGGCCGAGCGTGTACGGGATCGCGCCGAGGATGATCGACACGACCGTCGTCGGGAACTGGAGGATGCTTGTCCCCAGGTCGCCGTGGAACAGCGCCACCCAGAAGTAGAGGTACTGCTTCCAGAGCGGCAGGTTGAGGTTGAAGGCCCGCATGTAGTTGTCGTAGACGTGCTGCGCCACCTTCGGGTCCTGGATCTGGATCCGCCCCATCAGGGTCAGCACCGGGTTGCCCGGCATCAGGTGCGGGATCGCCCAGTCGACCGTCACCGCGATGACGAAGGTGAGGAGGTAGGTGGTGAGCTTTCTCAGGAAGTAGCGGCGCATGGGATCCTCGTCGGAGTCCTGTGAGTGGCCGAACACGCCGCCGCCCCTCTCCCGGCGGCAGGGCCGGCGGGAGAGGGGCGGCGGTCGTTCACGCTTGTTTCCGTTCAGCCGACGTCGTCGGCGGTCAGGCCTTCTTGACGTGCGTGATGACGTCGATGCCCGTCATGTTCAGGTATCCGCGCCACATGGCGGGGAAGTACTGACGGCTCGAGGTCGAGCTCGGCCAGTTGGTCCAGTACTTCGTGGTCATCTGGGCCCAGACGCCGTTGTACCAGAGCGGAATCATCGGCAGATTCTGCATCTCGATCGTCTGCAGCTGGCTGTTGATCGACTTCACCGCCGCGGTGTTCGCCGGCGACGTGTGGTCGAGCTTCTGCACGAGGCCCCACGCCGTCGGGTTCGAGTACCGCTCGAAGTTCGCGAACGTCTGGCCCGTCCCCGACGCGATCACGGGGAGGTGGAACAGGCCGTTCCAGTACGTCCACGGGTTGTCGCTGATCTGGTAGGCGTTGTCGATCACCAGGTCGAAGTTGCCCGTGTTGCGGTCGCTCTGCCAGGTGTTGTAGTCCTTCACCTTGGCGGTGATCCTGATCCCCGCCGCCTTCGCGGAGGCGACGATCATGTCACGAGCGGTCTCCCAGTCCGACCAACCCTGCGGGACGGAGATGTCGAGGTTGATCGCCGAGCCGTCCTTGTTCTCGAACATCCCGGAGCTGTCCTTCGGGTAGCCGTCCTTCGTCAGCAGGGCTGCTGCTGCGGCGGCGTCGTAATGGAAGCCGTTCGCCGCGACCGAGGCCGGGTCGACGAACTTGTTCCACGTCGGCAGGAGCCCGGTCGGGCTCGCCGGCAGGACGAGGTGCTGGTAGTCCTGGGCGACGATCTGGCCGACGTTGATCGACTCGGCCAGAGCCTTCCGGAAGTCGGGGTCGTTCAGCGGCTTCACGGTGGTGTTCGGCTCGAGCCAGGCCGTGTTCGCCGACAGCATGTACGGCGCGGCCGGGAAGTACGTCTTGACCTTGCCCTGGTCGACGAGCGTGTTGACGCCCGGCAGGTAGTTGTTGTTCAGGTCCTCGACGCCGGTCAGGACGCCCGACAACGCGTTCGTGTTGCTCGTGTTGACGAGGTCGATGATGTACTTCGGGGCAGGCGACGGTGACACGTGCTGGTCGGCCGCCCACCAGTGCGCCTTCTTGACGTACACGACGCGGGTCGTCGGGTCGAAGCCGGCCGAGTCGAGCTGGTACGGGCCGGTGCCGATCGGGTTGCCCGGGCTGTACGTCGTCAGGCTCGCGGCGTTGGTGATGTTGTTCTTCGCCTGCGCCGGATCGATCATGGGCAGGTTCCACATCAGGTTCTGCCACTGCACGAAGTTCGGCGTGCTCTTGAAGTTGACGGCGACGTTGTTGCCGGTCACCTTGATCGACTTCACGTTCGCCCAGAGGTTGTTCCAGAACGCCGTGTTGTAACGACCGAGGTTGATGTTGAACGCGACGTCACTGCCCTGGAACGGGGTGCCGTCGGCCCACTTCACGCCCGAGCGCACGACGATCGTGTACTGCTTGGCGCCGGTCCACTTGGCGGACGACGCCAGCCAGTTGATGTACGTGCCCTTGACCGGGTCGAAGCGGAGCAACGTCTCGTTCACGAGACCGACCATGCCGGCCGCGTAGTTGCCGACGTAGGGGTTCGTGCCGGCGATGTTGCCCCACTGCGTGCCGCTCGTGATCAACGTCTCGGAGCGCGGATACGACGCGAGCGACTTCAGCTTCGCGCCTGCACCGCCGGCTCCCAGCGAGACGGCGACCGTTGCGGCGATGGCGGCGATGAGTCCCAGGCCGACCACCGTCTTCTTGTTGCGAATCGGCACCATGTTGTGCCTCCTCCTCTTGACGAATGGGATCTTCTGAGTCATACGGACCTGCGCCCACGGCACGGCCCGACCGGGCCTACCTCGGGAAAATCGTCGTTCCTGACCACGCTCTTCGCTTCCTCCCACAACGTTTGCCGGAAGATCACCGGTAACGTTTACTGCGCTATCGTTACAGAAGCGATGCCATCTTGTCCAGTGTTTGAGCGATACAGATCGTCAAGTTACGAGGATGGCGCACCGGAACTGCGGGTTTCTACCGACAAGATTCCCGATAGAGTCCCGGAAATCAGCGACAACGACGCTCGTAGGTGAACACGTGACGGTCGGCGGGTCAAGGGGACGGCGAGGCGAGCCGAAGGCGCGGGCCACGATTCGCGACGTCGCGAGCGCGGCCGGCGTGTCGGTCGCCACCGTCTCGCGCGTGATCAACGGCCGGCCCGACGTCGCCCCGCAGACCCGCGACGCGGTCCTCCGGGCCGCCCGCGCCCAGAACTTCAACACCAACCGCAGCGCCCGTGCTCTGTCGGTCGGCCGGACCGGCCTGATCGGCCTCACGCTCCCGTTCGTCGACGAGAGCTACTTCACCGCGATCGTGTCGGGCGCGGCCGAGGCCCTCTACGAGCAGGGCAATCGGCTCGTGCTCTGCCCGACCCGGCACGAGCACGAGCGAGAGGTGACCTTGCTCGAGCGGCTGATGGACGGCACCACCGACGGCGCGGTGATTCTGCTGCCGGAGGAGTCGACCGAGGAGCTGCTGCGGTTGCAGGAGTACGGCTATCCCTTCGTCGTCGTCGACCCGCGCCGGTTGCTCGACGACGGCATCCCCGCGGTCTCGACCACGAACGCGGCCGGTGCCCGCAGCGCCACCGAGCATCTGCTCCGGCTCGGCCACCGCAGGATCGGGCTGATCGCGGGCACGAGAGGCTGGCAGGCGACGACCGAGCGGCTCGAGGGGTACGAGACCGCGCTGGCCGTGGCGGGCGTGCCCCTCGATCCCGAGCTGGTCGTGGACGGCCACTTCGAGACGGAGGCGGGGTACGCGGCGGCCCGTCGGCTGCTCTCGCTCGCGACGCCACCCACGGCGATCTTCGCCTCGAACGACAACATGGCGGTGGGAGCACTTCGCGCCGCGCTCGAACGCGGGCTGCGCGTCCCCGGCGACGTCTCGATCGTCGGGTTCGACGACACGTCGCTCGCCCGGAACGTCTTCCCGCGCCTGACGACCGTGCGCCAGCCGCTCGCCGAGGTCGGGCGAACGGCGGTCAGCCTGCTCAACCGGCTGATCGACGGCCAGCGCGTCGAGGCCCTGCGCGTCGAGCTGGCGACGCGGCTGGTCATCCGCGAGTCGACCGCGCCGCCTCCCGCCGCGTAGATGGCCGGCGAGCAATCGTCTACTGTCTCCGCACCCGGAGCGGAGGGCGCGGTGCTGAAGGACGAGATCGTCAGAAGGCACGTCGAGCCGAGCGCCGAGGTGACCGCGGCGTCGGCGCTCGCCGAGCGCCTCCTGGACAACGTCGAGCTGGTCGTCCGCGGCAAGCGCGAGGAGATCCGGCTCGTCCTCTGCGCGCTGCTCTGCCGCGGGCACGTGCTGCTCGAGGATGTGCCCGGGACGGCGAAGACGGTGCTCGCCCGGGCGATCGCGAAGTCGATCGCCGGTGCGCGGGCCTCACGCGTCCAGTGCACGCCCGACCTGCAGCCGACCGACGTGACGGGGCTGTCGGTCTACAACCAGAAGGAGCGCGAGTTCGAGTTCCGGCCGGGGCCGCTCGTCGCCAACATCGTGCTCGTCGACGAGATCAACCGGGCGATGCCGCGCACGCAGTCGGCACTGCTCGAGGCGATGGCCGAGGGCCAGATCACCGTCGACGGCGAGTCGCGGCCCCTGCCCGAGCCGTTCCTGATCCTCGCCACGCAGAACCCGCTCGACCACGAGGGGACGTTCCCGCTCCCGGAAGCCCAGCTGGACCGCTTCCTGCTGCAGACGACGCTCGGCTACCCGAACGCCGACGACGAGCTCCGGATCGTGCAGGAGCAGCGCGACGCCCATCCGCTCGCCGCCCTCGGCCCGGCGATCGACCTCGACGAGCTCCGCCGGCTCCAGGCGGCGATCGCCCACGTCTACATCGACCCGATCATCCAGCGCTGGCTCGTCGACCTCGTCCGCGCGTCGCGCGAGCTCGACGTCGTCCGCGTCGGCGCGTCGGTGCGCGGCTCGCTGGCGCTCGAGCGGGCCGCGCGGGCGTGGGCGCTGCTCGACGGCCGGTCGTTCGTCCTCCCGGAGGACGTCGAGACGCTCTTCCGGCCGGTGCTGGCCCACCGCGTGCTGCTGAACCCGTATCGCGTCGACGCCGCAGGCGGCGAGGCGTGGAGCGACTCCGACCTGGTGCGCCTCTGCTCCGAGCGGGTGGCGCGCCCCGGCGTCGTCCACCCCGCCGGCTGAGCGCCCGGCATGGCCGCCGAGCGCCAGACGTTCCCGCTGCTCGGTCTGCGCCGCGGGGTGGGCGCCTTCGGCCGGGAGCACACGAGCACGCACCGCGGCGCGGGGTACGAGACGGCGGGCTCGCGCCCCTACCGCCCCGGCGACAGCATGCACTCGATCGACTGGGGCGCCTCGGCGCGGCTGTCGAGCGCCCGTGACGCCGACGAGTTCATCGTGCGCGAGTACTTCGCCGAGGAGAGCCCCCGGGTGGTCGTCCTCGTCGATCGCCGGCCGGCGATGGCGCTCTACCCGCCCGGCCTGCCGTGGCTGCGGAAGCCGGAAGCGCTCGCCGCGGCCGGGCGGCTGATCGTGGACAGCGCGATCTCGGCGCGCGGGCTCGCCGGCTATCTCGACTTCGCCGACTCGGGCGAGGCGCGCTGGCTGCCGCCAGGGCGGGAGCTCGCGGCCGAGCGGATCCGCGAGCACGAGCTGCCGCGCGCCGCGTTCACGGCGCCGGAGGACAACCTCGTCCTCGGCTTCCGCCGGCTCGAGCAGGCGCGCGGGGCGCTCCCGCGTGGGACGTTCCTGTTCGTCCTCTCGGACTTCCTCGTCCCGCCGCCACGGCCGCTGTGGCTCCTCGCCGCCGGGCGGGGCTGGGATGTCGTGCCGGTGATCGTCCAGGATCCGTGCTGGGAGCAGTCGTTCCCCGACGTCGCCGGGCTGGTGCTGCCGTTCGCGACCCCGGCCGGGCAGCGCATCCCCGCCCGGCTGACCCGGGCCGACGTGCTCCGGCAGCGCAGCGCCAACGAGGCTCGTCTGCGCGCTCTGCTGGACGGCTTCGCCGCGCTGGCCGTCGACCCGGTGCTGCTCTCGAGTCACGAGCCGGCCGACGTTCTCCGGGCGTTTCTCGACTGGCACGACCGGCGCCGCCTGCGGCTGAGGCAGCGATGACGCGGCGTCGGGCACTCGCCGGGGCACTCCTGCTCCTCGCCGCCGCCCTCGCGGCGCTCGTCGTCGTCGACGCGCTGCGCCGCCCGCCCCAGCGCGCGGCTCGGCTGGCCGGCGGGCCGGTCGCCGTGCAGCGGTCGCTCTCGCCGACCGAGCCGCAGTTCGGTGACGAGGTCGTGGCGGCGATCGACGTGTACGTCGATCCGCACCGCGTCGATCCGGCTTCGGTGCGGGTGGTTGCGCGCTTCGCGCCCTTCGCCGTCGTGTCGGCGAGCCGGTCGACCGGCCGCGCCGGCGGGCTGACGGTGGTGCGCATCCGCGAGCGCCTCGACTGTCTCGTCGCAGCCTGCCTGCCGAAGAGTGGCGCGGCGACGTTCCGGTTCGCCCGCCTCCGCGTCGCGTATCGCGGCGGCACGCTGGTCGCCGCGTGGCGGCCGGTGCGCGTCCATGCCCGTGTCGCGGCGGCCGACCTCGCGCAGCCGCTCCTGCGCGTCGGGCCTCCCGTCGCGCACCCGGGCTACCGCCTGCCGCCCCGCGCGACCGGTCTGCTGCTGCTCGGGCTCGCGCTGGTGGGCGCGCTCGGCGGCCTGCTCCTCGTCGTCCGCGCCGCGCTGCCGTGGCTCGCGCTCGGGGCGCGCCGTCGTGGCAGCGCGCTCGAGCGGCTCCTCGACGAGCTGGTCCGTGGCAGCACGAACGGCAGCGGCCCGCGCGCCGCGCTCGAACGGCTGGCCGGTGAGCTCGAGCCGCTCGACGAGCGGCTCAGCTTCGAGAGCCGGGTGCTCGCCTGGGCGCCGCGCCCGCCCGAGCAGGCCGCGGTCGCAGAGCTGGTGCGGAAGGTTCGCGCGGGGTTGCGGACATGAGGGTGGGACCGAGCCGGGCCCGCCTGCCCCTCGCCGAGCCGGACGCGCTCGCCGGGCCGCGCCGCGACACGCGCCGGGTCTGGGCCGTCCTCGCCGCCGCGCTGGTCGTGCTCGTGACGGCGGCCGTGCTCCTGACGCTTCCGGGCGCGGCGCCGGGCGCGGGCGTGCTGCCTCGCTCGGGCAGCACCGTCATGGTGATCGACCTCTCCGGCAGCACGCGCACGACGCTGCAGCGGATCGCCGGCGTCCTGCTCGGCCAGACCCGGAACGGCGACCGCAAGCTCGGCCTGGTCGTCTTCTCGGACACCGGCTACGAGGCGCTGCCGCTCTCCGAGCCGGCCGAGGCGCTGCGGAGCTGGCTGGCGCTCCTCGCCGGCGGCGCCCCGGCGACGTACCCGTGGACGCCGTCGTTCAGCGGCGGCACCGTGATCTCGAGCGGGCTCTCGATCGCCCGGAGCATGCTTCTGCGCAGCCCCGCGGCCGGTCGGCACGTGCTGCTCGTCAGCGACCTCGTCGACGGGATCATCGACCTGCCGCGGCTGCAGTCGATCGTGGCGCTGTACCAGCGCGAGCAGATCGACCTGCGGCTGGTCACCGTCACCGCCGACACGAAGCCCGGCGCGCCGTCGAGCGCCAGCTTCCTGCAGCTCCCGAACTCGGCGTTCGTCGCGCAGGCCGCCTCGCACCGGATCGACCCGGCGCGGCTGCTCGCGCCGCACCGCCGACGCTCGCCGGCGCTCCTCGTCGCGGTCGTGGTCGCGGCCGGGCTCCTCGCCGCCGCGTATGAGCTGACGCTCCATCCACTCACCTGGAGGGGCGCGTGAGACGGCGTCTCGTGCTCGCGTTCGCCGGGCTGGTCGTGCTGGCGGCCTCGGTCGCCCTCGCCCTCGTCGGCCGGGCCGTGCTGACGACGCCGGCGGCGGTCGCGCTCGGCGGCCCCGGCCTCCCGTCGCGGGTCGAGGTCGCCGCCCGCCGCCCCGACCTCGCCGCCCGAGCGGCCGCGGCCCTGCTCGACTCGGGCCCCGAGGAGCGGTTCGCGCGGGTCGTCGGCATCTACGACAACGCCGTGTCGCTGCTCGCTTCGGCGGGCGACCCGCGCGGCCCGGTCGCCATCTCGCGCCTCGTGCCCTCCCTCCACTCGCCGCAGGAGCGCGCCGAGGCGCTGACGATGGCCGGGACACTGCTCGCCTATTCGGCGGGCGCCGGGTTCGGCGCGCTCCTGCCCGCCCGCGACCAGGCGCCGACGGCGGTCGTGCTCGCGCAGGCGGTCGCCGACTTCCAGGCGGCGATCCGCAGCGATCCGACCGGCGAGGCGGCGAAGTACGACCTCGAGCTGCTGCTCCGCCAGCGGAATGCCCAGGCGCCCCCGAAGCCGGCCGCGCGCAGGCGGAAGAAGGCGCCGGCGACGCAGGACCACCACGTGAAGCCGACCAGGGCGAGCGGCCAGGAGCACCACGCGGGTATCTACGCCACGGGGACCGGCTACTGACCGGGTTGACCTTCGCCGAGCCGGCGGCGGCCCTCGCGGCGCTCGCCGGCGTCGTGCCGGTGGGCGTCGCGGTGCTCCGGCTCCGCGCGGCGCGGCGGGCCCGGCGGGCGCTCGGCCTCCGCGAGCCGCGACTTCTCCGGCAACTCGTCCGACCGGTGCTGCTCGTCTGCCTGTTCGGGCTGCTCGGCGCCGCCGCCGCCCGCCCGGACGTGCGGCGCGAGCGGGAGCGGACGACGCGCACCGACGTCCAGGTGATCGTCGCACTCGACAGCTCCCGGTCGATGCTGGCCGCCTCCCGGCGCGGCACACCCGAGCGCTGGCAGCGCGCAAGGGCGTTCGCGCACCGGCTGCAGGCCGAGCTCCCGGGCGTGCCGATCGGGCTGAGCTCGCTGACGAACCGCCTGCTGCCCTATCTCTTCCCGACGAGCGACCCGCGCGCCTACGACCTCGTCCTCGACGAGGCCTACGGCATCGAGCGGCCGCCGCCCGGGCTGACGCTCGACCACTGGGTGACCGTCTTCGAGCCGCTGAACGGCGTGGTGCACCACCGGTTCTTCTCGGCGGGCGTGCACAACCGCGTGCTCGTGGTCCTCTCCGACGTCGAGGCACACCCGTTCGACGCGCGCGTGCTGCTGCGGAACCTCGAGCGCTCGGGCACGACGCCGGTCGTCGTGCGCTTCTGGCACGCCGGTGAGCGGATCTTCCGGCCGGGCGCGCAGGGCTACCGCGCGTCGCAACCCGACGCTCTCGGGGCGCTGCGCCGGGACGGGTGGCCGGCGTTCTCCGAGACGCAGCTCACTGCGGCTGCCGCGTTCGTCCGCCGCACGGTCGGCACCGGCCCGGTGGCACGGATCGGCTACCGGCGCGACGACCTGCACCTGGCGCCGTTCCTGGCCGCGGCGGCGTTGCTGCCGCTGTTGCTGCTGGTCGCCCCGGGCGGACTGCTGCCGGCGCGGCGGCTTCGCTCCGGCCCGCGCCCCGCAGTTACATTGTCCGCTGCCGGGGGAGGGTCGGAGGACGGGCGCGGCGCCTCCCGGAACCGTTTCCACGAACGAGCGAGAGGCGCACAGAGGGCCGATGGCCGATCCCGGTACCAGCAGCGACGCGAAGGGCCGTAGCCGCGCCACGATCCGCGACATCGCCGATCTGGCGGGCGTCTCGATCGCCACGGTCTCGCGCGTCCTGAACGACCGGCCCGACGTGGCGCGCGACACGCGCGAGACGGTCCTGCAGGTCGTGCGCGAGCACGGCTTCAGCACCAACCGCGGTGCGCGCGGCCTGTCGAGCGGACGCACGGGGATGGTGGGCGTCACGCTCCCGCACGTGAACGACCTCTACTTCGGGCCGATGCTGAGCGGCGCCGCCGAGGCGCTGTACGAGGCGGACATGCGGATCGTGCTCTGCCCGACGCTGCTCGAGCACGACCGCGAGCTCTCGCTGCTCGATCGGCTGATGCACGGCACCACGGACGGGGCGATCCTCGTGCTCCCGCAGGAGTCGCCCGAGGAGCTCCGGCAGCTGCAGCGGCAGGGCTACCCCTTCGTCGTCGTCGATCCGCGCGATCCGACGCTCGACGGGATCCCGTGCGTGTCGGCGATGCACGCCGCCGGCGCCAAGCAGGCCGCCGAGCATCTGCTCGCGCTCGGCCACCGGCGCATCGGCGTGATCGCAGGCACGCCCGGCTGGTATGCCAACGAGGAGCGGCTGATCGGCTTCCGCGGCGCGCTCGCGGCCGCCGGCATCCTCCAGGCGCCCGAGCTGATCGCCTTCTCGGACTGGCGGATCCCGAGCGGCAAGGAGGCGGCCGAGCAGCTGCTGTCGCTCGACGAGCCGCCGACCGCGATCTTCGGCTTCAACGACAACGTGGCGATCGGCGCCCTCCACGCGGCGCGCGAGCGCGGGCTCTCCGTGCCGGCCGACCTCTCCGTCGTGGGCTTCGACGACACCTTCCAGACCGAGATCGTCACGCCGCAGATCACCTCGGTCCGCCAGCCGCTCGCGGAGATGGGCCGGATGGGCGTCAGTCTGCTGATCAGGCTCATCGAAGGGCAGCGCGTCGACGTCGCGCGACTCGAGCTCTCGACGACCCTCGTCGTGCGCGAATCGACGGCCCCACCCCGCCCGTGACCCAGAGCAGGGCCGACGACCCGCTCCGCGCGAACGTGCGGCTGCTCGGGGAGATCCTCGGGCGCGTGATCGTCGAGCAGGCCGGTGACGAGCTCCTCGCCGTCGAGGAGCGAATCCGCCTGCTCGCGCGGGCGGGCCGGAACGGCGACGCCGCCGCCGGTCAGGAGCTGGCGGCGACGATCGGCGCGCTCGACCTCGCCGACCAGGCGCTCGTCCTGCGCTCGTTCGGGCTCTTCTTCCACCTCGCGAACATCGCCGAGCAGCACCACCGCCTGCGCCGCCTGCGCGCCTACGAGCACGAGGGGCGCGTCTCGCGCGAGTCGCTCGGCGAGGCGCTGGCCGAGCTGACCGCCGCTGGGATCGGCGACGCCGAGCTCCGCGCGGCGGCCGGGCGGCTGTCGGTGGAGCTCGTGTTCACGGCGCACCCCACCGAGGCGACGCGGCGCGGTGTGCTCCGCGCGCACCGGCGGATCGCGGCGCTGCTGCGCGAGCTCGACGACCCGGAGCTGCCGCCGAGCGCCGAGGCGCGGGCCCGGCGCGACCTCGCCGAGGAGATCACCCTCCTCTGGCAGACCGACGAGGTGCGCTCGCAGCGCCCCCGGGTCGTCGACGAGATCCGCCACGGGCTGTGGTTCATCGAGGAGAGCCTGTGGTCGGCGGCGCCGCGCCTGGTCGCCGAGCTGCGGGAGCTCGTCGGCGACGCCGGTCTGCCGCAGCGGTTCGGCGCTCCGCTGCGGTTCGGAACCTGGATCGGCGGCGACCTGGACGGCAATCCGCACGCCGGTGCCGAGACCGTCGAGGCGGCGCTCGAGCAGGCGCGGGCCCTGGCGCTCGACCTGCTGGCGCGCGACGTGCTCGAGCTGGCGCGGGCGTGGGGGATCTCGGCGGAGCTCGTGGACGTCGACCCGGAGGTCGGTGCCGTGGCCGACGTCCCGCCGGGGCAGAACGCCGACGAGCCGTACCGGCGCCGGCTGACGTCGATCTGGCAGCGGCTCCGGGCCGACGCGTTTCAGTCGGCGGAGGAGCTGCTCGCCGAGCTCGACCTGCTCGACCGCAGCCTGCGTGCCCACGGCGCGACCCGGGTCGCCGACGGCGGCCTCGCGACGCTCCGCCGCCGCGTCGAGATCTTCGGCCTGCACCTCGCCAAGCTCGACCTGCGCACCCACTCGAAGGCCGTGCGCGAGCGCGAGCCGCGGCTCCTCGAGACCCTCCGGGCCGCCGGCGGCCTGCAGCGTCGCCACGGGACGCGCGCGCTCGACCGCCTGATCGTGTCGATGACCGCGTCCGCCGACGACCTGGCCGCCGCCCAGGCGCTCGCCGCCGACGCCGCGCTCGACGTGGCTGTGGTGCCGCTGTTCGAGACGATCGACGACCTGCGCCGGGCCGACACGGTGATGGCGGAGCACCTCGACCGCTCGCCCGCCGAGCGGCTCGAGGTGATGGTCGGCTACTCGGACTCGGGCAAGGACGGCGGCTACCTGGCCGCCAACTGGGAGATCTACCGCGCCCAGGAGCGGCTCGCGGCGCTGGCGGGCGAGCGGGGGGTCGAGCTGACCGTCTTCCACGGCCGCGGCGGCAGCACCGGCCGCGGTGGCGGCCCGACCTGGGCGGCGATCCTCGCGCAGCCGCCCGCGGCCACCGACGGCCGCCTCAAGCTCACCGAGCAGGGGGAGACGATCTCCTTCAAGTACGGGCTGTCGGGCCTGGCCTTCCGGAATCTCGAGGCCGCCGTCTCCGCGACCTACCTGACCGCGTTCCCGCGGCTCACCCCGGAGCCGCCGGCCGACGCCCGCGCGCTGATGGACACCCTGGCGGCCGCCGCGCTGCAGGCCTACCGAGGGTTCGTCTGGGAGCAGCCGTCGTTCCCGCGCTTCTTCCGCAGCTTCACCCCGATCGACGAGCTGGCCCATCTCGAGATCGGCTCGCGGCCCGTCACCCGGCCCGAGGCGGCCGGCTCGGCCGAGCTCACCGCCCTCCGGGCGATCCCGTGGGTGTTCGCCTGGACGCAGAACCGCTGCCTGCTGCCCGCCTGGTTCGGCGCCGGCTCGGCGCTCGCCGCCCAGGACGTGAGCACGCTCCGGGCGCTCTACCGCGAGTGGCGGTTCTTCCGCGCGCTGATCGAGAACCTCGAGATCACGCTCGCCAAGTCGAGCATGCGGATCGCCCGCGAGTACCTGCGCCTGGTGCCGGAGGGCGACGGTCGCGACCTGTTCGCCGCGGCCGAGGCCGAGCACGCGCGCACCGTCGAGGCGGTCCTCGCGATCACCGAGTCCGCCGCGCTGCTCGACCGCCACCCGCAGCTGCAGCGGTCGGTGCGCCTGCGCAACCCGTACGTCGACCCGATGAACGCCCTGCAGGTCGAGCTGCTCGGGCGGTACCGGGGCGGCGAGACGGCGGCGCTGCGGCCGCTGCTGCGGTCGATCGCCGGGATCGCGGCCGCGCTGCGCAACACGGGCTGACGGAACCCGGCCGGAGCCCGGGCCACCGCAGGTACGCTCACGCGATGCGCTCGCGGGCGATGCGAGGCAGGCCCTTCGCCGACCGGCTCGACGGGACCGGCGGGCTGCTGCTGGTTCCGGCCGCCGCGCTGATCGTCCACCAGCTCCGGTACACGCTGGCCTACGGCTCGCAGGCGGGCACGCAGCTCGCCGACACGGGCCACTCCTACCAGCACTCGCTCGTGCCGTGGGCTGTCGGGACGCTCGGTGTCGGCGTCTCGATGTTCCTGCGCCGCGCCGCGCGCGCCCTGCGCACCGGCGAGACGGGACGGTTCGAGCCCCGGTCGGCACGCGCCCTCTGGGCGCTCGCCACCATCGGGCTGCTCGCCGTCTATTCGCTCCAGGAGTCGCTCGAGGAGCTGTTCGCCTCCGGCCACCCGACCGGCCTCGCCGGGCTCTTCGGCCACGGCGGCTGGTGGGCGGTTCCGGCCTCGGCCGCCGTGGCGGCGGCCCTCGTCGGGCTGCTCCGGCTCGGCCGCGCGGTGCTCAGGCTCGCCGCCGGAGCCGTGCGGCGGCCTCGGCCGGGCGCCGTCCCGGCCCTGCGCCCGGCGGCGTTCTTCTCGTTCGCCCCCGCACCGCTCGCCCGAGCGGCCGCCGGGCGCGCGCCGCCCCTCACCGCGCGTCTCGCCTAGAGGATTTCTCGATGCGTGCGTCCGGCGATCCGGCCGTACGCGCCCGGCGAAGGAGGAGTGGTGAGGAAGCGGATCGTCGTGCCGTTGGTGGCTTGCGTCACGCTCGCGGTTCCCGTGGGCGCGTCGGCGCACGCCCGCAGCCCGGCCGTCGCGCTCGACTACCGCCTCGTCCTCGACTCGCGCACGCGGCACCTTCCCGGTGTCTCCGCGGCGATCCTCGACGGCGACCGTGACCTGCGGATCCGCACCGACGGAGTGACGGTGACGGTGAAGGGCGACCTCGGCGAGCCGATGCTCCGGATCGGCCCGTCGGGCGTCTGGGTGAACCGGGGATCGGTGACGGCCTCCGCCGAGCGGCTGACGAAGGCTGCGGCCGGCTGGGCGCGGCTCGGCTCCGGCTCGACCTTCATCTGGCACGAGCACCGCCTCGCCCCGCCGCCGTACGAGGGATCGCATCTGGGGGCGGTTGCCCGCTTCGAGATCCCGGTGACGATCGACGGACGTCCGGCTGCGATCGCGGGCACGTTCGTCCGCTTCCGCCGGCCGCCGGTGTGGCCGTGGCTCGGCGGCGCCGTCGCGCTCGTCGCGGCGGTGCTCGTCGTATCGCGGGTGCGGCCGGGGCTGCGGCAGCCGATCGCGACGGGCCTGGGAGCGGCCGCCGGCCTGGCGGCGCTCGCCGGGCTGGCCGCCTTCGATGCGGCGGACGCTCCGAACGGGCGCGTCGCCTGGGTGCAGATCGTGCTGGCGTCGGTGCTCGGGGTGGTCGTCTACGGTGCGCTCGTCCGGTTGCACGGCGTCCGCCGGGCGCATCTGGGCGGCGTCCTCGGCGTCGCGGCCGGGGCGATCACGCTCGGGTCGCTGGCGGTGTTCACGCACGGCGTCGTCATCTCGCTCCTGCCGGCGACCGTCAGCCGCGCGCTCTGCGCCCTGGCGCTCGCGGGCGGGGTCGGGGCGGCGGTGACGAGCTACACGGTCGAGGAGAGACGGCGATGACGGCCGCGCCGCCACCGGCCGTCTATCCGTGGCCGATCGGCGCCGGCGCAAGCTACCACCCGGCCGCGGCGAACGCTGCGGTGCTGGCCGGGCGGCCGGTCGGGCGGCTCCACTGCGTCGGCGGGGAGCGGTTCTCGGTGCACGTCGAGCTGTTCGCCCGGCGGCAGGTGGCGATCGTGCCCCCCGGGATCGGCGTCGCGCGCAGCGGGTGCGGCTACCCGGTGCGGACGACCACGCCCACGGGCGTCGTCGAGGTGAGCCGCTCCGGCCGCTGGACGCTCGGCGATCTGTTCCGCGTCTGGGGCCGTCGCCTCGACCGGTCGTCGCTGCTGTCGTTCCGGGGTCGGGTGTCCGTGTTCGTGGCCGGCCGGCGTTGGGCCGGCGACCCGCGGGCGGTCGCCTTGACGTCGCACGAGCAGATCGTCGTCGAGGTGGGCGGCTACGTGACACCGCATCCGTCGTACCTCTTCCCGAAGGGAGCTCCATGAACCGCCGCCTGCTCTTGCTGGCTCCGCTCGCCGTGCTCGCCGCCGGCTGCGGGGGTGGAACGCCTGCGACGGTGACGGTTCAGCCCGCGAAGACGTTCCAGCTCGCCGGTTTCCAGCCGTCGAGCCCTGCCGTCGTCGGGAAGCCCACGGTCGTGTCGTTCGTGATCCGACAGCCGGACGGGAAGCCGCTGACGGACTTCAAGCGCGGGCCCGGCCCGCACACGGGCGTCCACCTGATCATGGTCCGGCGCGACCTGGCGACGATCGTGCACCGCCACCCGGCGATCCGCAACGACGGGACGATCAGCCTGCCGGTCGTCTTTACGGAGCCGGGGCCGTACAAGGTGGTGGTCGACGTCTATCCGAACACCACCGGGCCGCAGCGGAACTTCCAGCTGTTCACCACGCTGCGGGTCGCCGGGACCTATACGCCGCAGCCGCTGCCGGCCTTCAGCCGGTCGGTCGTCGTCGGCGGCTACCGGTTCACCCTGCACGGCGACCCGAGCCTGCGCGCGGTGCAGGCCGGGTTCCTCACGATCACCGTCGACGGCCCGAACGGAAAGCCTGCGCAGTTCACGCCGTGGTACGGCGCGTTGGCGCACGCGATCTTCTTCCGGCAGGGCACGCTCGACTACTTCCACACGCACGTCTGCGCACGGGGGGCCGCAGGTTGTACGAGCCTGCTCGGCCCGGCCGTCACCGGCACCTCCACGGCGCCGGGCCGGCTGCGGGTGGGGGTCCTCGTTCCCGTCGCCGGAACCTGGCGCCTGTTCCTCCAGTGCCAGGTCGGCGGGACGATCCTCACCGCTCCGTTCACCCTGAACGTCAAACCCTGAAACTCGAAGGAGCCAACGAACCGATGCGCACCTTGACTCTCAAGCAGCGACTTGTCACGGGCCTCTCCGTCGCCCTGGCCGGCCTGGCCATGACGGGGATCGCCTCCGCCCACGCCCGCGTCAGCCCGGCCGTCTCGCTGTCGAAGCAGCTCCAGCTGTACAGCCTGGCCGTGCCGACCGAGAAGGAGAACCTGACCACGAAGAAGATCGTGCTGACCGTGCCGAAGGGTTTCGGGATCGACTCGTTCGTCCCGGCGCCGGGCTGGACGCAGCAGCTCCAGCAGACCGGGTCGGGCGACAGCGCCGTGATCCAGAAGGTGACCTGGACCGGCGGCAGCACGCCCACCGGCGAGGACTCGCTGTTCCAGTTCCTCGCGCAGCCCGCGTCGAGCGGCAAGTACACGTTCGAGGTGCAGCAGACCTACTCGGACGGGTCGATCGTCGACTGGTCGGGGCCGGAGTCGTCGGATGCTCCGGCGCCGACGATCGAGGCCAAGAGCTCGCTCGGCGGCGGCGGGTCGTCGACGCTCCCGATCGTCGGGATCGTTCTCGGCGCGCTCGCCCTCGTCCTGGCCGGCGGCGCGCTGCTGTCGGGCGGCGGCGAGGGGAAGCGGAAGCTCGCATGACGAGGGAGCCGGCCGAATGACGATCCGGGGGCGGGGCGTTCCGGTCCTGGTCGCGCTGGTCGCGGCGCTGGCGTTGCCGGCGGCGGCGTCGGCGCACGCCTACCTGACGAAGACGGTGCCGCTGCCGAGCACGGTCCTGAACGCCCCGCCCCCGGTCGTCGCCCTCACCTACGACGAAGCGGTGGAGCCCCGGTTCGCGATCGTCTCGGTGACGAACGCCGCCGGGAAGCAGGAGGCGACCGCGTCGCCGCACCGGTCGCCGGCGAACCCCGACACGCTGATCGTGCCGCTCCGGCCGCGCCTCGCCGAAGGGTGGTACCTCGTCTACTGGCGGGCGATCTCCGTCGACGGCCATCCGGTGCAGGGGGCCTTCACCTTCGCGGTCGGCCCCGATCCGGGGCCGGCACCGCAATTCGTGATCCCGAAGATCTCCCAGACGGCCACCACGCCGCGGCTGCTGGTCGCGCGCTGGGCGATGTTCCTGACGGTGCTGGCGGCGCTCGGGCTGTTCGTGTTCCGGATCGCGATCGCCCGCCCGGCCGTGCGCCGCGTTCCCGGAACGAGCCTGCGCGCCGTGACGGTCGCCTTCGTCGTGACGGCGGTCGCGGGCCTGGTCGCGATCCCGGTGTACCTCGACATCGCCACGGCGGTCGACTCGCTGCGCTCGGCGTTCTCGGTCGGCCAGCTGGTGCCTCTGTTCCGCGTCACGGCGTTCGGGCGCGGCTACGTCGACCTCGAGGAGTGCTTCGCGCTCTTCTGCGTCGCCGCCTTCGTCGCCATCTGGGTCGACCGCCCCGACCGCGAGGAGCGGTCGATCGCCGAGCTGGTCGCCTGCGTCGGTGCCGCCGCCGCCGGCCTCGCCGTGCTCGCCGTGCCGGGGGCGTCGGGCCATGCGGCCCAGACGGCGCCGCGCGGCCTGTCGGTGTTCCTCGACTGGGCGCACCTCGTCTCGGGCTCGCTGTGGCTCGGCGGGCTCGTCGGGCTGCTCGTCCTCTGGCGCGCGCTCCCGCCGGGCTCGCGGGTCCCGGCCCTCGGTGTTGCGGTGCCGCGCTTCTCGAACGTCGCCTTCCTGTCGGTCGCGGTGCTGCTCACCAGCGGCGTCGCGGCGAGCGTCATCCACCTGCCGACGGTCGCGAGCCTCTGGCAGCTCTCCTACGGGCAGGCGATCCTCGTCAAGAGCGGGTTGCTGGCCGCGGCGATGGCGCTCGGCGCCGTGAACCTGCTGTGGACGAAGCCGCGGCTCGTCGGGGCGGCGACGCGTTCCGACCTCGGCGCCTCCGCGGCGACGGTGCTGCGCCGCGCGATCGGCGTCGAGGCGGTGCTCGTGACCGCGGCCGTCTTCGCGGCGGCCGTCCTCTCGAGCCTCCCGCCGCCGGCGGCGGCGCTGGCCGTGGTCGGCAAGTCCCTCGCGACGGTCGGCCCGGGCCGGGTCGCCGCGGTCGTCCGGCAGGAGGGCTATACGCTGAAGGTGCTGGTGAGCCCGAACAAGGCGGTGGCGCCCAACGCGTTCGCGCTCCAGATCGACCGCAACGGAAAGCCGGTTCGCGGCGCCGACGTCACCCTGAGCTTCCTGATGCTCGACATGCAGATGGCCAACCAGGAGTTCCAGCTCACCGAGACGAGCCCGGGCGTCTACGGCCGCTCGACGTCGGCGTTCGTGATGGTCGGGCGCTGGGCGCTGCGGTTCGCCGTCACGCCGAAGGCCGGCGCGCCGTTCACCGCTGTCGTCGTCGACCACGCCGCCGGATGAACGTCCGCCTGCGCCTGCTCGCCTCCGTGCTGGCGCTCGCCGCCGGGGCGGCCGCCCTGGTCGTGGCGATCCTGCTGCTCAGGTCGGCGCTTGGCTAGGGTCGCCGTCGCCGTCGCCGCGGCGGTCGCCTGTCTCGCGCTCGTGCCGGCTGCGCTCGCCGACGGCGATCCCGCCAGCGACTACCTGCTCTCGCAGCCGGTCTTCGTCCCGCCCGACGACGGCATCCCGGCCGCCTACGCCGCCCAGTTGACGGCGGTGGTCGCCGCCGCGAAGGCGCAGGGGTACGTGATCCGCGTCGCGCTGATCGGCACCCGGTACGACATGGGCTCGGTGACCGTGCTCTACCGGCAGCCGAAGGTCTACGCGCGCTTCCTGGGCCAGGAGCTCCACTTCCTCTACCGGGGGCGGCTGCTGGTCGTGATGCCGAACGGCTATGGCGTGTCGAGCGGGGGGCGGACCCTGGTCGCCGGCGAGGCGGCGCTGGCGGGCTTCGCCCCACCCGGGCCGAGCGGCTCGGCGATCGCCGCCGCCGCGTCGCGGGCGGTGATCACCCTGGCCGCGAAGGACGGCGTCGCCGTGAAGCTGCCTCCGCTCGAGGGAGCGACCGGGTCGAGCACGACGCGCGACCGGATCGTGCTCGGCGTCGTCGCGCTGTTCGTGATCGTCGCCGTCGGCGGCGGGACGCTGCTCTGGCGGCGGCTTCGCCGCGGCGCGCCGACATGACCCGGCGCGGCGTCGCTCTCGCCGGGCTCGCCGCCCTCGCGCTCGCGACGGCCGGCTGCGGTGGCTCGACCCACGCGGCGAAGCGGGCGATCAGCGGGCCGCCACCGTCGCCGTATCGCGGCTTCGTGATCTCGCCGCCCTCGGCCGCGCCCGCGTTCGCGCTGCGCGACCAGGCCGGGCGGCTGGTCGGCGCCCAGGACGAGCGAGGCCACTGGCTGGTCGTCACGTTCCTCTACACCCACTGCCCCGACGTCTGTCCGCTGATCGCCAACACCCTCGGCGCGACGATGCGCACCCTCCCCGGCCTGCGGGTGCTCGCCGTGAGCGTCGACCCGAAGGGCGACACGCCGGCCGCGGTGCGCACGTTCCTGCGCGCGCACCGGCTGCCAACGGGCTTCCGGTACCTCACCGGCTCGCGCGCGCAGCTCGCGCCGGTGTGGGCCAGGTACCACGTCGCGTCGACCGGCGGGCCGCACGCCACCGTCAGCCACACCGCCTTCGAGCTGCTCATCGACCCGGCCGGGCGGGAGCGGCTCCTCTACGACGCGCAGATCAAGGTGGGCGACATCCCGCACGACCTGGCCCGGCTGGCGAAGGCCTGACGTGAAGCTCGACCCGGCCGAGCACGCACGCCGGCCCCTACGCGCCCGCGAGCTCGCGGCGGCCGAGGGGCTCGCATTGCACGACGTCTGGCAGCTCGACGCCGACCTGCCACCGGGCTTCGGCCTGGCCGAGCTCGAGCGGGCGCTGCGCGGCCGCCGTCCGCCGCGCTCGGTCGCCGCGCTCCTCGCCCTGCGCTCCGCGCTCGGCCGGGCGACGGGGATCGATCGCGGCAGCAAGGGCTTCGTCCCCGTCGTCGACACACCCGGCGAGCGGGTGTACCGGATCGAGAACCGCACGGTCACCGCGCTCGCGCAGCTGGCGATCGTCGAGCGCCGCGCCCGCGTGGGCGTCTACGTGCGTCCGCACGGCCGCGGCGGGCGCGCCTATCTGCTCGCGATCGAGCCGTTCCGGCGCTTCGTCGTCTATCCGGGCCTCCTGCGCTGGGCCGAGAACAGCCTCCGCGCGCAGTAGGATCAGCGTCGTGGCCGTGACGCCGCCCTCGGGTCGCCGAACCCTCACCGAACCGCAGTCCTGGTTCGAGCTGAACTCGCGGCAGCAGTCGCTCGTGCGCCTGCAGCACGCGAACCCGGAGCCGTGGTGGTGGCGCTTCGACGGTAGCCTCGCCGTGTGCGTCGCGCCGCCGATCGAGCGCGACGTGCGGTTCGTGCCCGAGAGCTGGCTGCAGTAGCCGTCTGCGCTCAGTAGGCGTCGAGCACGGCGCTCCGGCGCGACTCGTGCTCGAGCACGCGGAACATGATGTAGCCGAGCCCCGCGTAGGCGAGCGCGATCGCCGCCTCGGTCGCGACGGCGCCCGCGACGTCACCCAGGCTCGCGCCGGCGGCGACCCGGCGGGCGGCCTCGATCCCGTGGGTCAGCGGCAGGCAGCGGCCGACGGCGCTCATCCAGCCGGGCAGGGCGGCGAGCGGGATGTTGACGCCGCAGAACAGCAGCATCAGGAAGTAGGCGAGGTTGGCGACGAAGAAGAAGTCCTTCGCACGCAGTCCGATCGAGCCGAGCACCATGCCGAAGCACGTGCACGAGGCGACGGTGACGAGCAGCACCACGCCGAGCGCGGGGAGCGACCCGAGGCCGGGTCGGAACCCGAGCAGCAGCGCGCCCACCCCGAACGTGAAGACCGACACGAGCAGGCCGTTCACGAGCACCGGCACGCCGCGGCCGAGGAACACCGCGGCCCGGTTCGCGGGCGAGGCGAGCAGCGGGCCGAGCGTCCCGAACCAGCGCTCGTTCGAGACGGCCATCGTCATCGCGTACACCGACGACATGGCGCACACCTGCACCGCGTTGCCGACGATGTAGAAGTCGCGCGACTCGGCGTGCGCGTACTGGCCCAGCTTGGTGAAGAAGATCAGCTGGAACACCGGGCTGCCGAGCATCGTCGGGATGTACATGGCCGGCCTGATCCAGTTGAACAGCGCGCGGTACGAGATCGCGCCGCCCACGAAGAAGACGGAGAGCCACTGCCTCATGTGAGCGAGAGGGTCGCGCGGGCGCGCGCCAGATGCTCGAAGAGGCGGAACGTGAACGTGGCGATCCCGGCCGAGACGAGGCCGAGCAGCGTGACCAGCGCGAGCGGGCCCCAGACCGCGCCACCGAGGGCGGCGTGGCGGATCGCCTCGATCCCCCAGTACGGCGGCAGCGCCCACGAGATCGGCCGGGTCCACACCGGCAGCAGCGAGGTGGAGAACACGAGGCCCGAGGCCACCCACACCGGGTACTCGAGCAGGTTCGACATGGCGTTCGCGTAGCGGTAGAGCACGAACGTCGACGCCAGCAGCAGCCCCATCAGACCGAGCGACGCAACCGTCGCGACGAGCGAGAGCGCGAACAGCCAGGGATGCGCGAAGTGGAGCGGCACGCCGAAGACGACCCGCCCCCAGATCAGCGTCGCCGCGAGCGCGTACATACCCGTGAAGGAGTTGGCGAGCGAGAACGGCAGGTAGACGAGTGCCAGCCCGGGCGGAGCGCCGACCCCGAGCTCGAGCGTCCCCTGCCAGCGCTGCCACTGGATCATCCCGCCCGACCCGAACAGCGTCGTCGACCAGACGCCCATCATCCCGGCGCCGAGCGCCGCGTAGAGCAGGGTGCCCGGCCGGCCGCCCGAGCGGAACATGTAGAACGCGACGGTCGCGAAGATCACCGGCTGCAGCGTCGACGTGAGCAGGTAGAAGCGCGACGTCGCGAGCATCTTGAGGTTCGTCACGAAGCCCGTGCGGATGATGCGGAGCGTGCTCATTCGTCACCGACCAGCGCGACGTATGCATCCTCGAGGGTGGGCTCGCGCGAGGTGACCCGGCCCACCTCGATGCCCTCCAGCTCGGCGAGGAGCGGGGCGGTGAGCTCGCGCCGGCCGTCGCCCTGCACGATCAGGAGCTGCGTCTGGTCGCGCTCCTCGACCGCGACGGCGCGGACGCCGTCGAGCGCTCGCAGGCGCGTCACGAGGTCGTGGCCGACGCCGAAGACCTCGATCTCGGTGACGCGGCCCTCGGTGACTTCGGCCTTCAGGGCCTCCGGCGTCCCCGCCCCCACGATCTCGCCCTTGGCGATGACGGCGATCCGGTCGCAGAGCGCGTCGGCCTCGAACATGTAGTGGGTGGTCAGCAGCACCGTCTTGCCGGACTCGACGAGCCCGGCGATCGTCGCCCGCAGCTCGCGCGCGCCCACCGGGTCGACACCGATCGTCGGCTCGTCCAGGAACACGACCTCCGGGTCGTGGAGGATGCCGCGGGCGATGTGCAGACGCTGCCGCATCCCGCGCGAGAAGCCCTCGACGCGCTCCTGCTCGCGGCCCTTCAGGCCGACGAGCTCGAGCACCTCGTCGATGCGCCGCCGCTGCGCCTTCCCCGACACGCCGTACAGCTCGGCGAAGTAGCGCAGGTTGTCGTAGGCCGACAGCCGCTCGTAGAGGCCCCGGTCCCCACCGAAGACGTAGCCGATCCTGCGGCGCACCTCGGCGGGCCGGGCCACGACGTCGTGGCCGAGCACGCGGACCTCGCCGCTCGTGGGCAGCAGCAGCGTGATCAGCATCTTGATCGTGGTCGTCTTGCCCGCCCCGTTCGGGCCGAGCAGCCCGAACAGCTCGCCGCGCTCGACCGAGAACGACACCCCGCGGACCGCGTCGACGACGAGCGGCCTGCGCCGGATCACGCCGGTCGTCGTCCTGTACGACCGGGTCAGGTCGGTGACCTCGATGACGGCCATGCCTCGACCCTAATCAATCCGGCTCCCGCAACTCGCTGCTCGCGCCGCCGGTATCGTCCGCGGGCCAATGGCGCGGAGCGGGCAGAGGTGAGAATCGCGATTCTCGGTGGCACCGGGAGCTTCGGCGGGGCGCTCGCGGCGCGCCTGGTCGCCGCCGGCGTCGACGACGTGGTGATCGGCTCCCGCGACGCCGGTCGGGCCGCCGAGGCCGCGGCCTCACTCGGCGGGATCAGGATCAGCGGCACCACCAACGAGGCGGCCGTCCAGGGAGTCGACATCGCCGTCCTGGCGGTGAAGGCCGACACGGCGCTCGCGACCGCGGCGGCCGTCGCCGAGGCGCTCGGCGACACGCCGTTGCTCTCGGTCGCGAGCGCGCTCGAGTTCCGGAAGGGAATCGGCGCCTTTCCCGACCCCGACGCGACGAGCCTCGCCGAGCGGGTGCAGGCGCTGGTGCGCGGGCCGGTCGTCGCCGGGCTGCACTCGATCGCGGCGGCGAACCTGGACGACGCGCCGCCCGAGGAGGACGCGCTCGTCTGCGGTGACGACGAGCGGGCGAAGGCCCTCGCGCTGGAGCTGACCGGGCGGGTCGTCGCCGGGCGCGCGCTCGACGCCGGGCCGCTCGCGAGCGCGCGGGCGCTCGAAGGGCTGACGGCGGTGATCGTCAACCTGAACCGCCGCTACAAGGCGCACGCCGGGATCCGCGTCAGCGGCGTCGACTGACGGAGGCGCGGTACCGCCGCCGTCCGACGCGCGCGGCTCGCTAGATTGGCCGCATGGCGACTGCGCCCGCGGCGGCGATCATCGTCCGTGGGGTCGGGAAGTCCTACGGAGACGTGCGCGCGCTCGACGGGGTCGACCTGGACGTGGCCGCCGGCACGGTGCTCGGCCTGCTTGGCCCGAACGGCGCCGGCAAGACGACGCTCGTCCGCGTCCTCACCACGTTGCTGAAGCCGGACACGGGGACGGCGTCCGTGCTCGGGCTCGACGTCGTCCGCGACGCGGCCCGCCTGCGCGGGCAGATCGGGCTGGCGGGCCAGTACGCGGCGATCGACGAGAACCTCACCGGCCTCGAGAATCTGACCATGGTCGGGCGGCTCTGCGGCGAGAGCCGGCAGGCGGCGAAGCGGCGCGGGACCGAGTTGCTCGGCCGCTTCGACCTCGTCGAGGCTGCCGACCGCGTGGCCAAGACCTATTCGGGTGGCATGCGCCGGCGGCTCGACCTGGCCGCGGCGCTGGTCGCGAACCCGCCCGTCCTCTTCCTGGACGAGCCGACGATCGGCCTCGACCCGCGCAGCCGGCTGCAGCTCTGGGAGACGATCGAGGGCCTCGTCGCCGACGGGACGACCGTGCTCCTCACCACCCAGTACCTGGACGAGGCCGACCGGCTGGCGAGCCGCATCGCCGTCATCGACCACGGCAAGATGCTGGCCGAGGGCACCTCCGACGAGCTGAAGGACCGGGTCGGGGGAGAGCGCCTCGAGGTGCACCTCGACAGCGCCGACCAGGCCGCGGCGGCGGTCGAGGCGCTGCGGCCGCTCGGTGACGAACGGCCGGTGACGAGCGGTGCGGTCGTGGAGCTGGGTGTCAGGCAGCGCAGCGGCGTGATCGCGGATGCGGTCGGCAGGCTCGTCGCTGCGGGCGTGGGCGTCGAGGACATCTCGCTGCGGCGGCCGACGCTCGACGACGTGTTCCTGGCGCTCACCGGCCACGCAGCCGCCGAGCCGGCCGAGGATGACCGGCCGTGAGGCGGCTGCTCAGCGACACGCTCGTGATCACCGAGCGCAACCTCGTGCGCCTGCCGCGCGCGCCCGAGTTGCTGCTCGCGTTCACCGTCCAGCCGATCATGTTCGTGCTGTTGTTCCGGTACGTCTTCGGCGGCGCGATCAAGACACCCGGATTCAGCTACGCCGACTACCTGATCCCGGGGATCATCGTCCAGAACATCGCCTTCGGCGGCTTCGTGACGGCGCTCGGCCTGAACGAGGACCTGCACAAGGGGCTGATCGACCGCTTCCGGTCGCTGCCGATGGCCCGGGCGGCGGTGCTCGCGGGGCGTACGTCGGCGGATGTCGTGACGAACGCGCTGTCGGCCGTGATCCTCACGCTCACCGGGCTCGTGATCGGCTTCCGCTTCCACGCCGGCTTCCTGCATGCCGCGCTCGGCTTCGTCCTGCTGCTGTTCTTCGGCTACGCGTTCTCGTGGGTGTTCGCGTTCCTCGGGATGCTCGTCAAGTCGGCGGAGGCCGCCAACTCGGTCGGCTTCATCGCGGTCTTCCCGCTCACGTTCATCTCGTCCGCGTTCGTGCCGATCCAGTCGATGCCCGAGGTGCTGCGCGCGTTCGCGCGCGTCAACCCGTTCACGATCACGGTCGACGCGATGCGCTCGCTCTGGCTCGGCGCTCCCGCCGGCGACAACGTGTGGGAGGCGGCCCTGTGGTCGCTCGCGATCATCGCGGTGTTCGCGCCGCTCGCCGTCGCCCGGTACCGGCGCGCCGCCGGGCAGTAGTGGTGCGATTCTTCCCTCGCCCGCTACCCCGAAAATCCCCGACCGAGTCGCTCGGGGAAACTGCGAGTTCCGCGGCGGCTTCGTGAGCCCGACGCGCGCGGTCATGACCGTGACGGCGACGTGCGATGCCGGGACGACGTCCCGGAAGTTCACGCTCAAGCTGATCTGATCGCGAAGGCTCTGGCAGCTCTCAGGGCCCGAAGAACGCGCTCCAGGTCGCGGCGGCCGCCTTCGCCTGTCCGGACACCGTCGGGTGGAAGTAGTCGCGTGTCGTGACGTCCGCCGTCGTGAAGACGACGTTGTAGGCGGCGCCGTTGTCGAAGTGGCACTGCGTGAAGGCGGCACAGGCGGCCTGGATCGCGCCGTTGTCGGCGATCGTCTGCGCCTGCACCTGCGCCCGCCGGGCCTGGTCGGCCGTCGCCGTCGAGCGCGGGTTGGCGAGCAGCGACTGGCAGATCTTGCCGAGCCCCCAGACGAGGTTCGCCCCGAGGTTCTGGTGGAAGATCTCCCAGAGGTGGTAGACGTTCGGGATGCTCGCCACGTAGATCTGGCGGGTCGCGTTCCCCGTTGTCAGCGTCTGGAGCGCCTGGGTCAGCTGGGCACCGAGCGTGCTCGCCGGGGTCATCGAGCCGACCGTCGAGGTGCAGACGTCGTTGGCGCCCATCAGCACCGTCACGGTGTCCGCACCCTGGCTCACGGCCGTCGCGGCCTGGCCTGCCAGGTCGGCCATCTTCGCGCCGGTCTTCGCGTCGTTGTTCACTGCGAGCGAGGCGTTCTGCGCGCGTAGGCGGAGGTACCAGCTGTTCACGGCGGTGTTCGTGCCGGTCGCCCACGAGTTGGCCGGGCAGTCGGTGTACGGAAGCGAGCACGTGTCGAACCCTCGCGTGATCGAGTCGCCGAGCGCGGCCAGCGAGCCGGCGGCCGGGGCGCTCGCGGCCGCACCGGTGACGAACACCGTGCCGACCAGCGCGGCGGTGGCGAGTGTGAGTGCGGCCAGCGCCGCGGCGAGCGAGCTCTTCACGTCGAACCTCCTGGTCTCGGGCGACGCTGGACCCTAACTCCCGTGGCGGGACGGCGGCAACTCGACCCGGTCTGCATTAGCCTTCTTGACCGTCCAGGATATACTGGATATCCTCGCAGCATGATCAAGGTGCTCGTCTCGCTCGACGACGCACTGCTGCGCCGCGTCGATCGGATCGCGAAGGCCCGCGGCCTCTCTCGCAGCGCCTATCTCGCCGGGCTCGCCGAGCGAGACGCAGCGCGTTCGGAGGGGCCGGGAGCGACACGCGCAGCGCACCGCGCGCTCTCCCGACTCGATGAGCTGTTCGCAGCAGGCCCCAGCGAAGACTCGACGCACGCGATCCGGGCGGAACGCGACGCTCGATGATCGACATCGTCCTCGACGCATCGGTCGTCCTGAAGTGGTTCCGCGCCGACGGGGAGCGTCATCTCGAGCCCGCACGATCGCTTCGTGCTGCGTACGAAAGAGGCCGACTGTTCGTCTTCGCTCCGCCGTTGTTGCGCCTCGAGCTCGTGAACGTCGCCGGTCGGCGCTGGAACTGGTCCGAGGGCGCCCTCCTCGAGCTCGCCGGGGCGCTCGACGATCTCGGCTTCGAGCTGGTCGAGCCGGAGCTCGCTCGCGTCGCCTACTGGACTGCGCGTGGTCTCACGGCGTACGACGCGGCGTACGTCGCCGTCGCCGAGGCGCAGGCGGCGCGGCTCGTCACCGACGACGATCGCGTCGTCACCGTCGCCGGCGAAATCGCCACAGCACTCGCGGACATCGAATCCTGACCGCGCATCGGCGTGCGTTCGTCGTCATGGGCCGGGCAGGGCTCGAACCTGCGACCTTGGGATTAAAAGTCCCCTGCTCTACCAGCTGAGCTACCGGCCCGGGAGTACGCTTCGTCTCCCGTGGGCAAAGGGTACGCGGAAGGCTCGGCTGTCGAGGAGCGGTTGGCGGCGCTCGAACGAGGCGACGACCTGACGCGGCAGCTCGAGACCGGACGGGCCGCAGTGTACGGCGCCACCGAGGCGAACCCGGAGCTGCATTTCATCGCCTGGCTCGACGACGCCGACCCGGACGAGCTGTTCGCCTCCGGCCAGGCGTGGGGCCTGCAGGTCGTGCGCCGCCCGAAGGGCGCGTTCTAGTCGCCGCGCTCCCAGGCGTCGAGCAGCGACTCGACGTGTCGCCGCTGGCTCTCGGAGAACGGGCCGTGCGCGACGACGCGGCGTGCCTCGGCCGGGTCGTCGTTCGCGATCGCGGCCTCGAGCCGCTCGCGGTCGGCGGTCGGCTCGCGGAGCTGGCGGCGCAACCAGCGGAGCAGCGAGACGTTCGCGGCGCTCGTGCTCACAGCCGCTTCGACCAGACCTGGTAGCGGCGGTCGGTGACGAAGCCGACCCGCTCGTACAGCTCCGGGGCGCCGGTCGGGTTGTTCGAGTCGACCTTCAGCCCGACCCGGTCGATTCCCCGCTCCGCATATGCCTTGAACGCAGCGTGGAGCAGCGCCTTGCCGAGCCCGGCGCCGCGCTCGCTCGAGCGGACGACGAGGTCCTTCACCCAGCCGCGACCCTGTGTGGGCAGCCACAGAAGCACGCAGCCGACGAGCGCGCCGTCGCGTTCGGCCAGCAGCCAGAGGCCGGGATCGAACTCGTCGTGCTCGGTCATGAAGGCGAGCCAGTCCTCGTGGGATCGCTCGACGTACTCGTCGTCCCAGCCGGCGTAGGCCTCGTCGAGCAGCGCGTGCACCGAGAGCGCGTCCGCCGGCTCGTACGGACGCAGGTCGACGCCGGCGGGGAGGCTCGGCCCGGGCAGCACTCCGTCGAGGGCGCGCCACATCCGCAGGATCTCGCGGTCGCGCGCGAACCCGCTGCGGTCGACCAGCGCGGCCAGCGGCTCGTCCTCGGGCACGACGGTCGTCGCGATCGTGGCGAAGCCGAGCGCGCGGGCGCGGGCCTCGACGGCCGCGAGCAGCCGGTCGCCGTCGGCGGCCTCGGCGGCGGTGTGGACGAGCTCCCGGTCGGAGCCGAGGGCGGCGTAGCCCAGGACGGTGGGGCCGTCGACCACGACCCAGTTGTCCTCGCCGACGGTGAAGCCGGGCAGCTCCCAGGCGGCGCGGACGTAGGCGGGCTTCAGCTCGGAGATGCCGAACGAGGCGCGGCTGCGCGCATCGAGCAGCTCGTAGACGCGGTCGAAATCGGCCCACGTTGCGCCACGAATCTCGGTCACGGCGCCACGGTACTGCTTCGCCACGCCGGATCGACGTCTACGCTGTGTGGACGCAGGCTCCGACCCGACGCTCGGAGGGAGGTGGCGCATGAAGAACGCGGAGAAGCCGAAGAAGATGCAGAAGAAGGTCGCGCAGAAGACGTTGAAGGAAAAGCGCAGCGACAAGAAGGCGAAGGAGAACGCGCGCTAGCTCTCCACGACCCGAGATCCCGAGAGAAAGGAAGGGCTCGATGGCTTCAAGGAGACCGGAGACAATGGCGAAGCGCGCCCGCGAGCAGGCCGTGAAGGAGAAGCGGGAGCGCAAGCAGGAGAAGAAGGCGGCGGCCCTTCTGGCCCGCGCGAACGGGGAGCTCGTCCCCGCCGAGATCGCGGACGACGAGGATGCGCCACCGGCGGAGGATTGAACCGGCCGGGTTGACGCGCTACACGGTCAGCGCGTCGGGATTGACGACGTTGATCGGCGAGCCGGCCGCGTAGGCGTTGATCTGCTCGAAGATGTCGGTGAACTGCAGCTCCCACTCCTCGCGGGTGACGTAGCCGATGTGAGGCGTGCAGAGAGCGCGGTCGTCGGTGAGCAGCGGGTCGCCCGGGTCGGTCAGCGGCTCGTGCTCGTAGACGTCGACGGCGGCCAGTCCCGGCCGGCCTGACGCGAGTGCCGCCGTCAGCGCGCCCGGCGCGATCAGGCCCGCGCGGCTGGTGTTCACGAGCAGCGCCGTGGGCTTCATCTCGGCCAGATCCTCTGCCGTGACGATCCCTCGAGTGGCGTCGACGAGCCGCAGGTGCAGGGAGAGCACGTCGCTCGCCCGGAAGAACGCGCGCCGGTCGGGCACGGTCGCGTATCCGTCCGCGCGCGCGTCCGCGAGCGACGACTCGCGTCCGAAGACGAGCACCTCCATGCCGAAGGCGCGCCCGTAGCCCGCGACGACCCGGCCGATGCGCCCGTACCCGTAGATGCCGAGCGTCTTGCCGGCCAGGGTCGAGCCGACGCCCGCCTGCCAGCGCCCCGCGCGCAGCGCCGCCACCTGCTGCGGGAGCTGCCGGACGGCCGCGAGCACGAGCGCCCAGGTCAACTCCGCCGTGGCGACCGACGCCGACCCGGGGTGGAGGTTCGAGCAGACGACGATCCCGCGCCGGGTGCACGCCTCGAGGTCGATATGGGGATAGACGCTCCGCTGGCTGATCAGGCGCAGCCTCGGCAGCCGGTCGAGGAGCGGCTCGCGGATCTCGGTGCGCTCCCGGATCAGCACCAGCGCCTCGCAGTCGCGCAGCCGAGCGGCGAGCGCGTCCACGTCCTCGACGTGGTCGTTCCAGACGGTGACCTCGTGCCCGTCGAGCAGCCCGAAGCACGGAAGGGTGCGGAGCGTGTCGAACCAGTCGTCGAGGATCGCGACCTTCATAGGCCCGGTCAACGATGCCAGAACCGAACGTGCCGATACTCTCCGCCGCACAGGCCCCCATCGTCTAGCGGCCTAGGACTCCGGCCTTTCACGCCGGCAGCACGGGTTCGAATCCCGTTGGGGGTATCGGAACAGCTCTCCCACAGCTGTTGTTCGGACCTGTTCTTTCGATCCGGGAGTGCACCCGCGCTCGCGGCAGCGTTTCAGCGATGTTGTAGTATACTACGCGTATGTTGACCGTGCCGGAAGCCGCGCTCCGCGCAGGTCGCGATCCGGAGACGATCCGTCGCTGGATTCGCTCGGGCAGGCTCCGCGCTCGCAAGATCGGAACGCAGCATGTGATCGAAGAGGCGGATCTCGCTGTCTCGATCGGCGAAGACGAGACGTTGCCTCTGCCGGCAGCCTGGCGGGCAACACGCAACGGCCGCCCGATGCCGAACGTCGTGGCGGCCCTCGCGCGGTCGCGCCGCGGGCGTTGACGCTCGTCGTCGATGCGAGCGTCGCGCTCCCGGCCTGTCTCTCCGCAGTCGGGCTCGCTCCGCTTGCGGAAGAAGATGTTGTGGCTCCGGCGCTCATGTGGTCGGAGGCGCGATCGGTGCTTCACGAGCTCGTCTGGCGCGGTGAGCTGACGTCGGCGGAGGGCGAAGCGGCCCGCGAGGCGCTGGAGCAACTCGACGTGAGGCGAGTGGACGACCCCCGGCTCGGACCGGAGGCTTGGCGCATTGCCGAGCAGCTCGGTTGGGCGAAGACCTATGACGCCGAGTACGTGGCCCTGGCGAGCCTCCTCGGGTGCCGCCTCGTGACACTCGACGGCCGGCTGCGCCGTGGCGCCGACCGACTCGGCTTCGTGCTCTCGCCGGCTGAGATGGCTGCCAAGAAATAGTCAACTACAGAGATAGTCAACCTGGGTAAACTATGATCTGTGGCGTTCGTCCCGCAGCCGGAAGAGTCGTTTTCGGATCTGCTCGCGATCGCGCGCCTGCATCAGACGCACAAGCTGCGGATCGAGCTCGCTGCTCGCGGCTTCGACGACTTCCGGCGCGGGGACGGCGGCTGGGTGCGCATCCTCGCCGAAGAGTCACGGTCGCCGGGTGAGGTTGCCGCGATCATCGGGGTGAGCAAGCAGGCGGCGACCAAGATGACGGATTCGCTCGAACAGCGCGGCTACGTCACGCGCTCGGCCCACGGCGACGATCGGCGGCGCCTCGTCCTCAACCTCACCGAGCGCGGGTACGCGTATGAACGTGCGGTCGTGGAGTCGTTGGCGAAGCTCGACGACGAGATCCGCGCCCGCGTTCCCGCGGTGTCGCTCGAGATCGCGAGAAGCGTCCTCGAGGTGCTGATCGCCGACGGCTCCGAGGCACGCGACCGAATCGTGGCCGGCGCCCCCGACGACTGAGTTCACCCCGGCCGCCGCGTCGACCGACACAATGGCTCGAACGGGCGGTTAGCTCAGCTGGGAGAGCACTTCCTTTACACGGAAGGGGTC
>CAYXXE010000010.1:0-30942 GCA_964468985.1 uncultured Gaiellales bacterium
TCGCGCCGATCCCGCCGTACTCCTCGTCGAACATCACCCCGAACAGGTCGTTCTCCCGGAACAGCTCGACCACGTCCCACGGAAACGTGGCGGACGCGTCGATCTCTGCCGCGCGCGGCGCGACCCGCTCCCGCGCCAATGTGCGCACGAGCTCGCGCACCTCCCGCTGAACCTCACTCAACGGATCGAACGCGCTCATGGGCCGTATCTTTCCACGGCGGTCACGTGGCAGCCGCGGGCCAGCCGTCGGGAGCCTCGGCGGCCCGTGCCGCCAGCTCGCAGGCCGCTGTCAGGGCGGCCGGTGCGGCAGCGCCTTCCGCGAGGGCGACCAGCAGCCCGGCGGCGAACGCATCCCCGGCGCCGAGCGCCGCCGAGTCGACGACGCGGAGCGGCCCGGCCGTGAGCAGCGCGCCGCCGGTGCAGGCGACAACTCCTCGCGCGCCGGTCGTCACGCAGGCCAGGGCCCGCCCGGCGGCGAGGGCGCGCGCCGCATCACCCGGCCCGAGGCCGGTGAGGGCGGTCGCCTCCCGCTCGTTCGCGAGCACGACGTTGGCGGCCGGCGGCAGGGCCTCGAGGCACCCTGCCGCGACCGCCACGAAGCGCGCCCGCGCCCTGTCGGCGACGGCGAAGACCGTCGGAGCCGGGAGGTAGCCCGAGACGAAGACGGCGTCCGCATCGACCGGGCCGCGGAGCAGCTCCGGCGTGAAGGCGCGGTTCGCGCCGGGCGCGGCGCGGATGCCGTCGTCGAGGAGTACGAAGACGCCGGTCGGGTGCCCGGGCAGCACGCCGATCTCGGAGCCGACCCCGCGTTCGGCGAGCAGTGTCCGCAGCCAGCGGCCCGCGTGGTCGTCGCCCACCCAGCCGACCGCGGTGGCGGTTGCTCCCGCTGCGACCGCCCACGCCGAGACGTTGGCTGCGGCACCGCCGGGCCGAAGCGTCGCCGCCGCGTCGTGCCCGCGGCCGGTGACGAGCACGTCGACCATCAGGTCGCCGACGGCGACGAGCCGCGTCATCGCGCCGCCGTCAGAGAAGGAGCTCCGTCGCCTCGCTCACACACGCCCCCGGCTCGTCCCACGCACGGGCTCGTCCGAAGCGCTCGACCAGGGAGACGACCCTGATGCCGGCCGACACCTCCGCGCGAGCCTCGCCGACCACGATGGCCACAGGCACCGAGAGTCCCCTCGCACGGCCGATCACGCCGCCGACGACCTTGCCGGCGAACGACGTCTCGTCCAGGAGCCCCTCCCCGGTGATCACGAGGTCGGCCCCGGCGAGCGCGCCGTCGAGGCCGAGCGCGTCGGCGACGAGCTCGAAGCCGGGCCGGAGCCGCGCGCCGAGCGCGGCGAGGCCACCCGCGAGGCCGCCGGCGCCGCCCGAGCCGGGGAGGGTCGTGATCTCGGCGCCCAGCTCGGCGCGGTAGCGCTCGGCGAGCTCGGCCAGCCGTTCGGTCAGGCGCTCGATCTGCTCCGGCGTCGCGCCCTTCTGCGGCCCGAAGACGGCCGCCGCGTCGACGAACGAGGTCTCGACGTCACAGGCGACCTCGACGGCCACGCCGTCGGGAAACGGGTGCCGTGCGAGCGCCTCGACCGCTCCGAGCCCGCCGTCGGTCGTCGCCGAGCCGCCGACCGCGACCACGATCCGGCGCGCGCCTGCGGCGAGCGCCGCCCCGATCAGCTCGCCGGTGCCGCGCGTCGTCGCGCTCACGGGGTCGTTGGCGAGCCGGCCGCCGGCGAGCGACAGGCCGGATGCTCGCGCCATCTCGATCACGGCCGACTCGCCGTCGAGCCGCCAGCCGGCGTCCACGGCCGCGCCGAGCGGCCCGGTGACGCGGGTCGTGCGGTTCGGGCCGCCGAGCGCGTCGAGCGTCCCTTCGCCGCCGTCGGCGAGCGGAAGCTCGCGACAGGTCCAGCCGGCGGCGAGGGCGCCTGCGGCGATCGCCCGCGCGGCCTGGGCCGCGGTCAGGGAGCCGCGGAACTTGTCGGGAGCGGCGACGACGTGCACGGGGGCGTTCAGTCGCCGTCGCGCGCGGCAAGATACGCCTGGTTGAACGCGTAGGGCAACGCGTCCTTCTCGGCGTAGACGCCGTGCGTGAAGGCGCGCGAGCCGACCCCCTGCTGGGCGCGCTCGCAGACGACGTAGTCCTGGTGCGCCACCAGCTCGCTGAACTCGACGACCTCACCCGGGTCGAAGCCGGGCGACGCGATCACCTCCGGGCGGAACAGATACTCGGTGACGATCGTCGTCGCCCCGGGGCCGCTCGGCGCCAGTTGCGTCGCGATGACGACGGAGCCGGTGAGATCGAGGAACATGTTCGGGAACACCGAGGTCCCGTACATCGAGGTCTTGTCGTGCTCGTCGATGCCGGGCAACAGCGGCAGCGACGTCCTCCCGGAGGCGGTGTAGCCGCTGCCGCCGCCCGCGATCGTGACGCCCCAGTCGTCGCGGCCTGCCTCGAAGACGTCGCCGCTGCGAAACGCCGGCGCGACGGCGACCAGCTCGGGATGCACCGTGGGGCAGTGCAGGCACTCGTTGTAGTTCTCGATCAGGATCTTCCAGTTCGCCGCCACCTCGCTCACCGTGCGGTGCGCCGTGCGCAGCTCGCCGAGGCCGAACCGCTCGTACTCGACGATCGAGCCGGGCTGCGCCGCCAGGGCTTCGGCGAGCCCCGTCTCCGGGTTGCCGAGGTGAACGAAGACGAACCCCTCCCAGCACTCGACGCGCACCGGCCAGAGCCCGAGCGAGGAGCGGTCGAGCTCGTCGCGGTCGACCATCGGCGTGCCGACGAGCTCGCCGGCGAACGAGTAGCTCCACGCGTGGTACGGGCATTTGATCGCGCCGCGGAGCGTGCCCGCCGACCCTGCCTCGCAGAGGCGCGAGCCGCGATGGCGGCAGACGTTGTAGAAGCCGCGCAGCTCGCCGTCCTTGCCGCGGACGAGCAGGATGCTCTCGCCGACGACGTCCAGCACGGTGAAGTCGCCCGGCTGCGACAGCGCGTCGGCGCGGCCCGCGTAGTACCAGTGGCGGAAGAAGATCCGCTCGCGCTCGAGCTCGAAGATCTCGGGTGCGTGGTAGTCGCGGCCGGGCAGGGTTGACCGAGATCCGCTCATCTCGACCCGCACTCTACAAGCAGCCTGGGCCTTCTTCCTTGACACATCGTGCTACGGCGGTTTCCATTGTGCACTCGAGCAGTGCACCGGAGCACCGCAAACGTCGGCCACAGGGGGAGCCATGCATCCGCGCGAACGTCAGGTCACACGCCGCCGTTTCGTCGCCCAGTCGGGTGGCGCGCTCCTCGGCCTGCTCGGCGGCGACGCGCTCCTGCGCGCGGCCGCAGCCTTCGGGGCAGGCCCGCCGATGGGCCCCGGCGGGATCCCGCTGGCGCGACGCAACTACCCGCTGACACTGCCCCTGTACGGCGACAACCCGCCGATCGCCTCCGGCAAGAGCCCGGAAAAGGGGCCGCTCGAGGTCTTCAACTGGAGCGCGTACATCAACCCGGCCGTCGTCAAGGACTTCGCGAAGGCGTACGGCGTCCAGGTGAACGTGACGACGTTCGAGAACGAGGAGGAGGCGCTCACCAAGCTGACGTCGGGGCAGGTGCACTTCGACGTGTGGTTCGCGACGGTGGAGTACCTGTCGCGCACCGTCGCCGGCAAGCTGATCCAGCCGCTCAACCACGCGTACCTGCCGAACCTGAAGAACGTTTGGCCGTCGCTCGCGAGCCCGTTCTACGATCGCGGCTCGCGCTACTCGGTGCCCTACACCGTCTACACGACGGGCATCACCTGGCGGAAGGACAAGCTGAAGAAGGGCCCGGCGGCGTACGCGAACCCGTACGACATCTTCTGGGACGCACCCGGCTCGCTGCGCGGCAAGGTGGCGATTCTCGACGACCAGCGCGAGGCGCTCGGGCTGGCGCTCCTGCGGCGGCACGTCACCGACGTCAACACCGAGAGCACGCAGCTCGTCCAGCAGGCGGGCGCCGACCTCGGGCAGCTCACGCGGTCGGTCAACGTCAAGACCAACGAGACCGACTACCAGGACGTCCCGGCCGGCTCGACCTGGCTGTCGCAGGCGTGGTCGGGGGACATGGCGGCCGCCGCGGGCTACATGCCGAAAGGCGTGCCCGTCTCGGTGGTCGGCTACTGGCGGCCGGACACGAACGCCGCCGTCGGCAGCGACATGGTCACCGTGCTGCGAGGCGCGAAGAACCCCGTGCTCGCGCACGAGTTCCTCAACTACCTCCTCGGCAACAAGGTCGGCCTGAAGAACCTGTCGTGGCTCGGCTACATGCCGCCGCTCCTGTCCGTCGATCCGGCCAAGCTGGTCGCACAGGGCTACATCCCGAAGAATCTCGCCTCGACGGTGGTCCGTCAGAGCGATTTCGACAACGGCGTCTCGCTGCTGCCGCTGACGACGCAGGGCCAGTCGCTCTGGCAGGACGTCTGGTCGAAGTTCAAGGCCGGCGGGTAGACCGCATGACGCGCCGCTGGTTCTGGCCGCTGTTCGCGATGCCGGGCGCGGTCTGGCTCGTCCTGCTCTTCCTCGTGCCGTTCTACGCGGTGCTGGCCGTCGCGTTCGGCGGCGTCGACCCGATCTTCCAGGCGCCGGTCCCGGTCTGGAACCCGCTGCACTGGCACGGCGACACGATGCGGTCGGTGCTCGACCAGCTGCGGCCGGGCCAGGTGTTCTGGATCGTCTTCCTGCGCACCTTCGCGTACGTCGCGCTCGCGCTCGCCGGCTGCCTCGCGATCGGCTACCCGGTCGCCTACTACCTCGCCCGGCACGCGCGGCGGTTCAAGGCGCTGCTGCTCGTGCTGCTGATCATCCCGTTCTGGGTCAGCTACCTGATGCGGATGCTCGCCTGGATCGGGCTGCTGCTGCCCGACGGGCTCGTGAACCGGACGCTCACCGGGATCGGGCTGCTCTCGCACCCGTACGGCTGGCTCGACGGGCAGGCGTCGTCGGTGATCTTCGCGCTGATCTACGGCTATGTCCCGTACCTGATCCTGCCGCTCTGGGCGACGCTCGATCGCATCGAGCCGCACCTGCTCGAGGCGGGGCGCGATCTCGGTGCGAGCCCGTGGAGCACGTTCTTCCACGTCACGCTGCCCCTGAGCCGCCAGGGGATTCTCGCCGGCAGCGTGCTGATCGCCTTGCCGATGTTCGGCGACTACTACACGAACGACGTCATCTCGGGCTCCCCGCGGACCTCGATGATCGGCAACCAGATCAACCTCTTCTTCCAGGGCGGCCCGCAGCGCACCGTCGGCGCGGCGCTCGTGATCGTCCTCTCGGTCGTCCTCGCGATCCTGATGTCCTACTACCTGTGGTCGACCGCGCGCGCCTCGCGGCTCGAGGTCGTGTGATGCGGCGCTTCCGCGGCTGGCTGGCGAATCCGTGGGCGAAGCCGCGGTTCCTCGTCGTCGTCACCTGGGGGTACATCGTCTGGTCGGTCGTGCCGGTCGTCATCGCGATCCTCTTCTCGTTCAACGCCGGCCGTTCACGCAGCGTGTGGCAGGGGTTCTCGTTGCGCTGGTACTGGAGCGACCCGACCCAGTCGGTGTGGAACGACCCGACGCTGCGCGGGGCGCTCGAGCAGAGCCTGCGGCTCGCGGCGCTCGACATGGTGATTGCCGTGCCGCTCGGCGTCACGCTCGCGCTCGGGCTCACCCGCTGGCGCGGGTACGGGGCACGGCCCGTGAACCTGCTGATGCTCTTTCCGCTCGTCACGCCCGAGATCGTGATGGCGGTGTCGCTCCTGCTCGTCTTCGTGACGCTCTACGGGGTCGCCCTCGGCACGACGGCGCAGGTGCTCGGGCAGGTGACGTTCTCGGTGTCGTACGTCGTGCTGATCGTCCGCGGCCGGCTCCTGTCGATCGGCCGCCAGTACGAGGAAGCGGCCACCGACCTCGGCGCGTCGCCGCTCTCGGCGCTGCGGCTCGTCCTGCTGCCGCTGCTCGCGCCCGCGATCTTCGCGAGCCTCATGGTCGTGTTCGCGCTCTCGATCGACGACTTCGTCGTCACCGACTACCTGTCGAGCGACGCATCGACGCAGACGGTGCCGATCCGGATCTACTCGAGCGTGCGGGGGACGACCACGCCGGCGCTGAACGCGCTCGCGACGGTGATGGTCGCGACGACACTCATCGCGATCGCGCTCGCCTTCGTCATCTATCGCCGCTTCAATGCCGCGAGCGGCGCCGACACGAGCGCGCTGCGCGACATCGCGGCACTGGAGGTGTAGGCGTGGGCGAGACGACGAGCGGCGGCGCGGTGCAGATCGTGAGCCTGCTGAAGCGGTTCGGCGATGTCGCGGCCGTCGACGGCATCGACCTCGACATCCCCGCCGGCGAGTTCTTCTCGCTCCTCGGCCCGTCCGGCTGCGGGAAGACGACCACCCTGCGGCTGATCGCCGGCTTCGAGCGTCCCGACGGCGGCAGCATCCTGCTCGACGGCGTCGACATGTCGACGACCCCGCCGCACAAGCGTCGCGTGAACACCGTCTTCCAGAGCTACGCGCTGTTCCCGCATCTGAACGTCTTCGACAACGTGGCGTTCGGGCTCAGGCGCCGCGGGGAGTCGCGTGAGGACGTGCGGCGGAAGGTCGACTCGATCCTCGAGGCGGTCCGCCTCGACGGTCTCGGCAAGCGCCGCCCCGGCCAGCTCTCCGGCGGCCAGCAGCAGCGCGTTGCCCTGGCCCGGGCCCTTGTCCTCAACCCGTCGGTGCTCCTCCTCGACGAGCCGCTCGGCGCGCTCGACGCGAAGCTCCGCAAGCTGCTCCAGCTCGAGCTGAAGACGATCCAGCAGGACTTCGGGATCACGTTCGTCTACGTCACGCACGACCAGGAGGAGGCGCTGACGATGTCCGACCGGATCGCCGTCATGTCGGGCGGCCGCGTCGAGCAGGTCGCGACGCCGGCGACGATGTACGAGGAGCCGCAGACCGTGTTCGTCGCCGACTTCCTCGGCGTGTCGAACCTGATGACCGCTGCGGCCGAGGGCCAGGACGGGCAGGCGTGCCGGGTCCGTCTGGGCGAGTTCTCGTTGCGTGCCGGCCGGGGTGAGCTCGCCGCGCGCGGCGAGACGCGGGTGGTGATCCGCCCCGAGCGTGTCCGGATCGACCCGTACGACGCGGTCGGCGAGAACCTGATCCCGGGCATGATCGAGCGGGTCGTGTACCTCGGCGCCGCCGAGCAGCTGGTCGTCCGGCTCGCCTCCGGCGACCTCGTCCAGGCGCTGCTCGTCAACGACGGCACGCCGCGGTCGCTGGGCCAGGGAACGGCCGTGCAGGTGCACCTGCCCGCCGACTCGCTCCGCGTCCTGCGACCGACGGGCGCCTCGCCCGGGGTCGGCGCATGACGGCCGTCGAGGAGCTGTTCTCCCTCCGGGGCCGCGTCGCGGTCGTGACCGGCGCGACGGGTGCGATCGGGTCGGCGCTCGCGCGTGGCCTCGGCGCCGCGGGTGCCCGGGTCGCGCTGCTCGCGCGCCGGCCCGAGCCCCTCGCCGAGCTCGCCGCGAGCCTCGCCGCCGACGGCATCGAGGCGGCACCGTGGAGCGTCGACGTCCGCGACCAGGCGGGGCTCGAGCAGGCCCGGGACGCGATCGTCGCGCGCCTCGGCGGCGTGCACATCCTGGTCAACGTCGCCGGTGGCAACGTCCCCGCCGCGACCGTGCCGCCCGGCGGCGATCCCTTCTCCGTCGGCGCTGAGGGCCTGCGTGAGGTCGTCGAACTGAACCTGCTCGGCACGATGGCCGCCGTCGCCGCCTTCGGGCCGGCGCTGGACGCGGCGGACGGAGCCGACCGCTCGATCGTGAACATCTCGTCGATCGCCGCGTCCCGTGCGATCACGCGCGTCGGCGGCTACGGCGCCGCCAAGGCTGCCGTCGAGTCGTACACGCGCTGGCTCGCGGTCGAGCTGGCGCGGCGGGGCACGGGCATCCGGGTGAACGCGATCGCGCCCGGGTTCCTGCTCGGCGAGCAGAACCGCGCCCTGCTCCAGCACCCCGACGGGACGCCCACCGAGCGCGGCGAGACGATCGTCGCCCGCACGCCGGCGGGCCGCCTCGGCACCGCCGCCGAGCTCGTGTCGACCGTCGTCTGGCTGTGCGGGCCGGGCGCGAGCTTCGTCACCGGCATCGTCGTGCCGGTCGACGGCGGCTTCACGGCGTTCAGCGGCGTCTAGCCCAGCACGATCCGCGCGTCGAGCCCGACGGCCCCTTCGCGCCGCACGAGCAGGGGGTTCACTTCGATCTCGGCGATCTCCGGCCGCTCGGCCGCGAAACGCGACAGCGCGGCCAGCGCGCGCGCGGCAGCGGCCAGGTCGAGTGCGGGGCGGCCGCGGGCGCCGAGCAGGAGCGGCGCGCAGCGCAGCGAGCGCAGGAGCCGCTCCGCCGCGGCGGCGTCGAGCGGCGCCAGCGCCGCCGCCGTGTCGGCGAGTATCTCGGCGTAGATGCCGCCGGCGGCTGCGACCACGACCGGGCCGAAGCTCGGATCGCGGCGAACGCCGATCAGGAGCTCGAAGCCGGCGGCCGCGTCCTCCTGACGCTCGACCGACAGGGCGCCGGTGAGCTTCCCGGCGGCCGCACGCAGCTCCGCCTCGTCGCGGAGGCCGGTCACGACCCCGCCCGCGTCCGACTTGTGGAGCGCGTCGACCGCCTTCAGGACGACCGGGTAGCCGAGCGCCGCAGCTGCAGCCGCGGCCTCGTCTGCGTCGCCGGCCGGGAGCGCCGCTCCGAAGCCGACGCCCGCCGCCGCGAGCGCCTCGCGGGCCCCGAAGTAGCCCGCCGGCGGCAACGGCCCGGTCGCGGCGGGCGGCAGGGCCGGGACCGGCGACGGGGTCGTCGGGTCCGCCACTCGGGCGAGGGCGGCGACGGCCGAGTCGATCGCGCGGTAGACGGGGATCCGCGCGGCGCGCAGCGCGCGGGCCGGCGGCGAGTCCCAGTGCATCGTGTGGACGAACAGCGCGCGGCCCGTCTCGCGCGCCGCTGTCGCGAGCAGCCCCGCCACCTCGAGCTCCCGCGCGCCCAGCTCGTCCGAGAGGCTGCTGTAGCCGCCGAAGTAGGCCGTGAAGAGAACGGCGTCCACCTCGGGCGCCTCGAGCAGGATCCTGGTGGTCGTCGCGAAGCTGAAGGTGTCCTGCTCGCCCGCCCCTGCGAGATCGACGGGGTTCGCCGTCGCCGCCGTCGCGGGCAGCACCGCCCGGAGCGCCGTCTGCGTCGCCGGCTCCAGCTCGGGCAGCTCGAGGCCGTGCGCCCCGCACAGGTCGGCGGCGACCGCGCCGTAGCCGCCGCCGTCGCCGACCACCGCGACCCGCCGGCCGCGCGGACGAACCGGCGCGAGCAGCGCCTGGGCGAGGTCGACCAGCTGCCGGGGCGAGTCGACGAGGTGGCTGCCGGCCGCCCGGCAGGCGGCGGCGACCGCGTCGCGCCCGCTCGTCAGCGCGCCGGTGTGCGACTGCGCTGCCCGCGCCCCGGCCGCCGTTCGCCCGACGGTGAGCAGGAGCACCGGCTTGCCGGCCGTTCGGGCCGCCTCGGCGAAGGCACGGCCGTCGCGGAAGTCCTCGCAGTAGACGGCGATCACCTCGGTGGGCTCGTGCGCGGCGAGCGCGGTCACCACCTCGGTCGCGTCCAGGTCGGCCTGGTTGCCGATCGAGAGCATGCGCGAGTAGCCGAGCCCGACGTCCTGTAGGAGCAACGCCGTCTCGAGCGCGATGTTGCCGCTCTGCGAGACGAAGCCGACCGGGCCGCCGGGCAGCGGGGTGGAGGCGAGCGCGAGCTCCGCTCCGGCATCGAAGACCCCGAGGCAGTTCGGGCCGACGAGCACCGCCCCGGCGGCGCGGACCCGCTCGACGAGCGCCTGCTCGCGCGCGCGGCCGGCTGCTCCCTGCTCGCCGAGCCCGGCGGTGATCGCCACGAGCGCGCGCGCCCCGGCGGCGAGCGCCTCGTCGACCGCGCGCTCGATGCCGCTCACCGGCACGCTCAGCACGACGAGCTCGGGCGCTTCCGACAGGTCGGCGAGGCTCGCGTGGACCGGCAGCCCGAAGAGCTCGCCCCCGCTCCGGCCGACCAGGTGGACGCTCCGGCGGTGGGCGCCGAGGACCGCGTCGCGCGCGAACCAGTGCCCCCACTTGCCGGGGTCGGCCGACACGCCGACGATCGCGACCGACCGCGGCTCGAAGAGCGGCGTGAGGTCTCTAGCCGCCAATCCGCCGCCCCGCGCGTCCGGGGCGCGGCAGCTCCGCGTCCCGCGCCGTCAGCGCCGCGACGCGGTCTCGCACCGGGTCGCCGGCCGCCGCCACTCGTCCGGTCGCCGCCTCGACGTGCAGCAGCATCTGCTCGGCCGTCGCCGCCGGGCCGTCGTCGCCGTCGCGCGCGAGCGAATGGAAGACGTGCAGCCGCTTCTCGTCAGAGGCCAGGATCTGCGTCGTCACGGTGACGACGTCGCCGGCGTGCAGCTGCCGCAGGTGCGAGAGGTGCGTCTCGGCCGTGAAGTAGCTGCCGCGTTCGAGGTAGCCGGCGTCCACGCCGACCTCGCGGAGCAGGGTGTCGGTCGCGTCGGCGAAGAGCTGCAGGTAGCGGCTCTCGTGGACGTGGCCGTTGTAGTCGACCCAGTCGGCGGGGATGCGGCGTCCGGCAGGCCTGTCCGCCGCGGGCGCGGCTCCTCGGGGTGCGGCGTCGAGCAGGCCTCGCTCCCAGCGCGCCAGCGTGTCGCCCCCCGCGTACGCCTGCTCGCGCAAGCCCTGCAGGAGGGCGACCAGGCAGTCGTCGCGCAGCCGCTCGAGCTCGCGGATCGACGCGCCCGCGGCCTGCTCGTCGGACTGGCGCGCGATCGCGTCGATCAGCTCCTCGTCGAGAGCGGGCACATCGGTCAGCTTCGTCCAGGGCCACTGCAGCGCCGGGCCGAACTGCGCGAGGAAATGCCGCATGCCGGCCTCGCCGCCGGCGATCCGGTAGGTGAGGAACTGGCCCATCAGGGCGAAGCGGAGCCCGGCGCCGTAGCGCACCGCATCGTCGATCTCGGTCACGGTCGCGACCTCGTCGTGGACGAGCCAGAGCGCCTCGCGCCACATCGCCTCGAGCAGTCGGTCGGCGATGAAGCCGTCGATCTCCACCCGCACGACGAGTGGGTGCAGGCCCAGCGAGCGGTAGGCGGCCTCCGCCCGGCGAAGCGTCTCCGGGGTGGTCAGCGCGCCGCCGCAGAGCTCGACGAGGGGGAGGAGATAGACCGGGTTGAAGGGATGTGCGACGACGAACCGCCCGGGCCGGACGAGTCCCGCCTGCAGCGCCGAGGGCAGCAGGCCCGAGGTCGACGAGCACAGCAGCGTCTCCGGCCCGGCGGCCCGGCTCGCCGCCAGGAGCAGGCTCTGCTTCAGCTCGAGGCGCTCCGGCGCCGACTCCTGCACGAGATCGACGTCGGCCACGGCCTCCTCGACGGACGAGACGAGCTGCAGCCGGCCCTCGCGCGGCAGCGGCGCGAGCGTCAGGCGGCCGTAGGCGCGGCGTGCGTTCGCCAGCGTCTCGTCCAGCGAGCGCGCCGCCCCGGGATCGGGGTCGAAGACCTGCACGTCGACGCCGTTCAGCAGGAAACGCGCGGCCCAGCCGCCGCCGATCACGCCGCCGCCCAGCAGGCCGACTCTGCGCAGGCCGAAGCCGCGCAGGCCGTCAGCCGCCACGACGGAGCGCGAGCCTCTCGCGCACCTCGCCTGGCCCGAGCACGCGCACGTTCAAGGCCTCGAGGATCGCGACCGCCCGCTCGACGAGCTCGGCGTTGGTCGCCAGATGCCCGCGCTGCAGATACAGGTTGTCCTCGAGCCCGACGCGCACGTTGCCGCCGACGATGGGCGCCAGCGCCGTGTACGGCAGCTGCATCCGGCCGATCGAGAACGCCGAGAAGATCGCGTTGGCGGGCAGCCGGTTGACCAGCGCCAGGAGCGTGGAGGGGTCGTCCGGCGCGCCGTACGGGATGCCCATGCAGAGCTGGATCAGCGGCGGATCGTCGATCAGGCCGTCGCGGATCAGCTCCTCGACGAACACGAGGTGCCCGGTGTCGAAGACCTCGAGCTCCGGCTTCACGCCGAGTGCGCGCACCTGCTCGGCCATCGCGCGGAGCATGGCGGGGGTGTTCGCCATGATGTAGTCGCCTCCGGCGGCGAAGTTCATCGTGCCGCAGTCGAGCGTGCAGATCTCGGGGCGGAGCTCGGCGACATGCGCCAGCCGCTCGGCGGCTCCCGCCATGTCGGTGCCGTCGGGATCGGTCGGCAGCGGCCGTTCGGGGCCGCCGAGGACGAGGTCGCCGCCCATGCCGGCCGTCAGGTTCAGCACCACGTCCACGTCGGCGGCGCGCACGCGCTCGACCACCTCGCGGTAGAGCTGCGGGTCGCGGGCGCCCTTGCCCGTGTCCGGGTCGCGGACGTGGATGTGGGCGACGGCCGCGCCCGCGCGGGCCGCGGCGATCGCCGAGTCGGCGATCTGCGCCGGAGTCACGGGCACGTGCCCGCTCCGCGCGACCGTGTCGCCGGCCCCGGTGACCGCGCATGTGACGAAGACTTCCCAGTTCATCTGCTGCTCCTGTTCGAGATGCGAACGCCTATTGCATATCGCGCAATGCTGGGTGCGTCAACCGAGCGCGTCAACCTGCGCGTCAACTGCGCTTGACCGGCTGCGCGGGGTGCGACTAGTGTGCGCCATGCTCGGAGGAGGTTCGTAATATGAACACAGCGACCGGTTCCGGCGGCCTCGTGCAGGTCGCGCACGCATTTGCCGAGGCGGAGCTCCGGCCCGTCGCGCTGGCCTACGACGAGAGCGAGGAGTACCCGGCAGCACCGCTGCGGCGCGCCGCGGAGCTCGGGCTGACCAGCTTCGACCTCCCCGCTGCGTACGGCGGCGGCGGCGTCGAGAGCCTCGTCGAGCGCTGCGCGGTGGTCGAGGAGCTCGCGTGGGGCGACGCGCCGATCGCCTGGGTGATCATGCAGGCCGGCTTCTTCGCCGGCCCGGTGCTCGCGCTCGGCTCGGAGGCCCAGAAGGAGCGGTGGCTGCCGCCGCTCGCGGGGGTCGACGCGCCGACCTGCGCCGTCGCGATCACCGAGCCGCAGACGGGGTCGGACTCGGCGGCGATCGAGACGCACGCGCGGCGCGTCGACGGCGGCTACGTGCTCGACGGCGAGAAGAAGTTCATCGGCAACGCCCCGATCGCCGATCTCTGCGTGGTGTTCGCGACCGTCGAGCCGGGGAGCCGAGCAAAGGGGGTGACGGCGTTCGTCGTCGAGCACGGCGATCCCGGCTTCGTCCGCGGCGCGCGCCTGCCGAAGCTCGGCTGCCGCTGCTTCCCCGCGGGCGAGCTGTCGTTCGCGGGCTGCTTCGTCGCCGACGACCGCCGGCTCGGCCGCGAGGGCGAGGGGTTCACCGGGCTGATGCACGTCTTCGACGTCGCCCGGGTCCAGCTCGCGGCCTGCTCGGTCGGCATCGGCAGGGCCGCCGTCGAGCACGCGGTCGAGTACGCCAGGGGCCGCCGCGCCTTCGGGCGGGCGATCCACGAGTTCCAGGCGGTGTCGTTCCGGCTCGTCGACGCGAAGCTCCGGCTCGACCAGGCGCGGCTGCTCACGCAGCAGGCGGCGCGCCTCGCCGACGCGGGCGAGCCGTTCTCGACCGAGGCGGCGATGGCCAAGCTTGCCGCCTCCGAGGCCTCGATGTTCGCGACGTGGGCCGCCGTCCAGACGCTCGGCGGGGCAGGCTACATCCGCGACTCGCTGCCGCAGAAGTGGTTCCGGGATGCGAAGCTCGACGAGATCTGGGACGGTACGAGCGACATCATGCGCCTCGTGATCGCCCGGAGCCTCTTCCGCTGACCGGCCCGGCCCCGACGGCGCGGGAGCCGCGGTACGACATCCTCTTCGAGCCGGTCGCGCTCGGACCGGTGACGGCGCGCAACCGCTTCTTCCAGGTGCCGCACTGCAACGGGATGGGCCACCGCGACCCGACAGCCCATGCGGTCATGCGCGGCGTCAAGGCCGAGGGTGGCTGGGCGGTCGTCTGCACCGAGGAGGTCGAGATCCACCCCTCCTCCGACGTGGGCGGCTTCATCGAGGGCCGTCTCTGGGACGACGCCGACATCCCGGCGCACGAGCGGCTCGTCGCCGAGGTGCACGCCCACGGCGCTCTGGCGGGGATCGAGCTCGTGCACAACGGCATGGCGTCGGGCAACGGCTACGGGCGGATCCCGCCGCTCGGCCCGTCGCACCTGCCGGTCGGCAGCGGCGAGCCGGTCCAGGCCCGCCGCATGTCGCCGGACGACATCGCCGACCTGCGCCGCAGGCATCGGCAGGCCGTCGCGCGGAGCCTGCAGGCCGGGTACGACCTGGTGTACGTCTACGCCGCCCACGGACTGACGACGATCCAGCACTTCCTCTCGCGGCGCTACAACGATCGCACCGACGCGTACGGGGGCAGCCTCGCGAACCGGGCGCGGCTGCTGCGCGAGATCCTCGAGGACACCCTCGACGAGGCCGACGGCCGCGCGGCCGTCGCCTGCCGGCTCGTCGTCGACGAGCTGCTCGGGCCCGAGGGCCTCGAGCGCGGCGAGATCGAGGAGCTCTTCTCGCTCGTCGGCGAGCTGCCCGACGTCTGGGACGTGATGGTCGGCTTCTGGGACGACGACTCACTCACCTCGCGGTTCGGCGAGGAGGCCTGGCAGGAGCGGTACTTCCGAGGGCTCAAGGCTCTGACCTCGAAGCCGCTCGTCGGTGTCGGCCGGCTGACCTCGCCGGACACGATGGTGCGGCTGATCCGCGACGGGGTCTTCGACCTGATCGGGGCCGCGCGGCCCTCGATCGCCGACCCGTTCCTGCCGCGGAAGATCGAGGAGGGCCGCCTCGACGACATCCGCGAGTGCATCGGCTGCAACATCTGCGTCACCGGCGACTGGACGATGACGCCGATCCGCTGCACCCAGAACCCGTCGATGGGCGAGGAATGGCGGCGCGGCTGGCATCCCGAGCGGTTCCGGCCGAAGGGCTCGAACGCGAGGGTGCTCGTCGTCGGCGCCGGCCCGGCCGGCCTCGAGGCGGCCCAGTCGCTCGGCAAGCGCGGGTACGACGTGACGCTCGCCGACGCGGGCCGTGAGGTGGGTGGGCGGGTGCTGCGGGAGGCTCGCCTGCCGGGCCTTCAGGCCTGGATCCGCGTCGTCGACTATCGACGCACCCAGCTCGCGAAGCTGCCGAACGTCGAGCTGGCGCTCGAGAGCGAGGTGAGCGCGGACGAGCTCCTCGCCTACGACTTCGAGCACGTCGCCGTCGCCACGGGGTCGCGCTGGCGTGCCGACGGCGTCGGGCGGCGGCACACCAGGCCGCTCCCGCTGACCGGGCTCGAGGTGCTGACACCGGACGACCTGCTCGCGGGTGCCCGCCCGGCCGGTGACCGTGTGGTGCTGTTCGACGACGACCACTACTACCTCGGCGGCGTGCTCGCCGAGCTGCTCGCTCGCGAAGGGCGGCAGGTGACCCTCGTCACGCCGGCCGCCTCGGTGTCGGCCTGGTCGGCGAACACGATGGAGCAGGTGCGCATCCAGCGGCGCCTGCTGGAGCTCGACGTGGCGCTCGAGACCTCGCACGCCGTGCTCGGAGCGGCAGCCGGCGCCGTCCAGGTCGCCTGCGCCTACACCGGCCGCGAGCGCGAGCTGCCCGCCGACGCGCTGCTGCTCGTGACGGCCCGGCTCCCGAACGACGCCCTCGGCGAGGAGCTCCTCGGCCGCCGCGGCGAGTGGGCGGGCGCGGGCATCGCCTCGGTGCGGCTCGTCGGCGACGCGTACGCGCCCGGCACGATCGCCGCCGCCGTGTGGGACGGCCGCCGGTACGCCGAGGAGCTCGATGCGCCCGGCCCCGGCGACGCGGTGCCGTACCGGCGCGAGGTGACCGGCCTCACCGTGCTCACGACCTGATGGTTGCGCGATGACGGCGGTGTCCGCACAATCCGCACCAGCCGTTCGGATCGTGCAAACGGCCGGCCGCCCATGACCTCACCCACCACGATCGCCTCGAATCCGTCAGGTCGCTCCCGCACGATCCAGTCGGTCGACCGCGCGGCGCTGCTGCTGAAGGAGATCGCCGACAGCGCGCAGCCGCCGACCGTCGTCGAGTTGGCCGAGCGGACGGGTCTCAACCGGAGCACCGCCTGGCGCCTGCTGGCGACGCTCGACGCGCACGGCCTCGTCGAGCGCGACCCGGTCAGCCAGCGTTACACCATCGGCTACGCGACGCTCCGCATCGCCGCCTCCGCCGAGCACGATGCCGTCGTCCGGCGCGCCCGGCCGGCGCTCGAGGCGCTCGCGCTCGAGACCGGGGAGGCCGTCAACCTCGCGCTCGCGAAGGGCATCAACCTCGTCTACGTCGACCAGGTCGACCCGCCCCAGATCCTCGCGCCGAACTGGCTCGGGCGGCTCGTGCCGCTGCACGCGACGTCGAGCGGCAAGGCCTTCCTGGCCTATCTCGACCCCGCCGAGCGCGACGCGGTGCTCGGCCCCGGCCTCGAGCGGTTCACGAGCTCGACGGTGGTCGACCGCGCCGAGCTCGAGCGCCAGCTCGCGGCGGTGCGCGCCGACGGGTTCGCCACATGCGTCGGGGAGCTCGAGGAGTCCCTGTTCGGCGCGTCGTCGGCCGTGCTGAACCGGCAGGGCCGGCCGCTCGCGGTCGTCAGCGTCTGGGGGCCCGACCGGCGCGTGCCCGCGACCCGCCTGCCCGCGATCGGGCAGCTGACGAAGCGCGCCGCCGCCGAGATCGGCGGGTTGCTGCGGTGAGTCTCGTGTCGGTGAGCCGCGAGGGTGCGGTGTGTGTCCTCGAGCTGCGCCGGCCGGAGAAGCTGAACGCGCTCTCGACCGCCCTCGAAGGCGATCTCCAGCAGGCGCTCGCCTCGCCGGAGGTCGGCGAGAGCCGGGCGCTGGTCGTGACCGGCGCCGGCCGTGCCTTCTCGGCCGGCGCGGACGTCTCGGAGTTCGCCGAGCGGACGCCCGAGGCCGTGCTCGCCTACTACCGGGCCACCGGCGACGTCTACGAGCAGGTCGCGGCCCTGCCGCAGCCGACGTTCAGCGCCATCCACGGCTACTGCCTCGGCGGCGGCCTCGAGCTGGCGCTCGCGACCGACTTCCGGATCGCGGACGCGACTGCCGTGTTCGGCTTCCCCGAGGTCGGCCTCGGCATCCTGCCGAGCTCGGGCGGCACCCACCGTGTCACCCGGCTGCTCGGTGCCGCGAGGGCGAAGGAGCTGATCCTGCTCCGCGACCGGATCACGGCCGCCGAGGCGCTCGCCATCGGCCTCGTCACCGAGGCGGTGCCGGCGGGGGCGGCGCTCGGACGTGCCCTCGACCTGGCGCAGCGGCTGGCCGCGCTGCCGCCGGCCGCGGTCGCCGTCGTGAAGAGCGCGGTCGACGCGGGCGCCGAGGCGCCGCGCGCCGCCGGCGTCCTGATCGAGCGCCTCGCCTACGGCCTGCTCGCCCAGACCCAGGCGGCGCGCGGGGCCGCGGACGAGCGCAGCGGCTGATGCCCGGTCACGAGAAGGAGCTCGAGATCCGCTGGCGCGACCTCGACGTCTACGGCCACGTCAACCACGTCGTCTTCCTGACGTACCTCGAGGAGGCCCGGGACGAGTGGCTCGGGCGGGCGCTCGGCGATCCGGCCCAGGTGTGGGACTACGTCGTCGCGCGGGTCGCGATCGACTACAAGCGCGAGCTGTCGCTGGCCGACGACGTGGTGCTGGCGCGGTGCCGGCTCGACTCGCTGGGGACGTCGAGCGTGCGCACACACGAGGAGCTCGTGACCCGGGCCGGCGAGCAGGCGGCGGTGGCGGAGGTCGTGCTCGTCGCCCGCGATGCCGAGACCGGACGATCCCGGCCCCTCACCGAGGCCGAGCGCTCGGCGCTCCAGCGCTGAGCCGACGCTGACAGAATGCGGCCCATGGAGCACTGGGCCGTCGAGCTGGTGAGCGATGCGCGCGCGCACCTCGGCGAGGGGCCGCTCTGGGACGACCGCACCGGCGAGCTCCTGTGGGTCGACATCCTCGCGGGCATCGTCCATCGCCTCGACCCGTCGACCGGGCGCGACCGGACGTTCGACGCCGGGCAGCCCGTCGGCGCGGTGGTGCAGCGCGCCGCCGGCGGCTACGCGCTCGCGGTGCGCGACGGGTTCGCGGTGTCGGACGGCGTCGAGACGCGCGTCGTTGCGCCGGTCGAGTCCGACCTGCGCGAGCAACGCATGAACGACGGCGCCTGCGACAGCCGCGGCCGCTTCTGGGCCGGGACGATGGAGCTCGCCGAGGTCAGGCCTGTCGGTGCCGTCTACCGGCTCGGGCCGGTGGGCGAGGTGGAGACGATGCTCACCGGCGTCACCGTCTCGAACGGCATCGCCTGGAGCCCGGACGACACGCTCCTCTACTACGTCGACTCGCCGACGTGCGGCGTCGACGTCTTCGACTTCGACGCCGCGGCGGGCGCGATCTCCGGCCGCCGCCGCCTCGTGACGATCGCCGACGGCGACGGGTTCCCCGACGGCCTCGCCGTCGATGCCGAAGGGTGCCTGTGGGTGGCGCTGTGGGACGGCTGGGCGGTGCACCGCTACGCGCCCGACGGCGAGCTGCTCGGAGTCGTCGACGTCCCGGTCGGCCGTGTCACGAAGCCGGCGTTCGGCGGGCCCGACCTCACCGACCTCTTCATCACGACGGCCGCACCCGACGAGCCCGATCCGGCCCAGCCGGCGGCCGGCGGCGTCTTCCGGGCCCGTCCGGGCGTGCGGGGCCTCGCGCCTCACCCGTACCGCGGCCTCTGACGAGGAAGATCGACTCACCCGCCGAAGGCTCGTTCGTGGCGTCGCGCTCCCCGAGGCTCTTCCGCGCCCAACTCCGGCTGCTGCTCGTCACCTCGCAGCTCGAGGTCGCGGAGGCGCGCCTCGGCGAGCAGGTCGATCAGGGGCGGCGCCTGCGCGCCTGGCGTCTCCGCCGCGAGGTGCACCGGCTCTGGGACGCCGTCGAGCGCGAGCGCGTCCGGCTCGCGCCGCCCGTCTGGCGCCAGGTCGATCCGCGGATCCCCCAACCCGGCCTGCGGGCGCACGAGCTCCTGCATCCCCGGCTCCGTCCCTACGTCCAGTTCGATCCCGCGCTCCAGCCGAAGGGCTTCGTCTATGCCGACGAGGTCGGCGCGGGTCGCCGCGCCGTGGTCGGGCTCGTCAGCGCCTGCAGCCTGCTGTCGATCGCGGCGAGCATCGCCGAGATCGCGGCGCGTGGCATCAGCGACCGGCCGTCGCTGGTCGCCGCCGAGGTGTGCGCGATCGTCCTGTCGCCGGTCGCGATCGCCCTCAGCGCCGGTCCGGGCCGGGGCGCCGAGTAGGGGTCCCCGAGCGCGCCGGCGCCCCGCCCGCAGGCGAGGCGCCGGCCGGTTCGGATCGAGTGGTCAGCCGTGCCGCGGGTGGTGCCCGTCGCTCGGGCGGTCCGGCCCGTGGTGCGAGGGCGGGCCCGGGTTCGGGAAGTGGGGCGGCGTCCAGGGGCCGCGCGGATGCCCGGCGAGCGCCGGGACGAGCTGGGCCGCGTCGAACGTGCCGAGCCCGCTCGCGAGGTCGTAGCCGGGCGTCGCGTCGAAGCCCTGCACCGTGTAGGTGCTCGGGTCACCCGGGTTCTGGAAGGGGCCGTACGTGTTGTTGCCCTGGGTGATGTCGACCAGGCCGTGCTGGTAGTCGAGGCTGTACAGCCTGGCGTTGAGGTCGTCGACCCTGCGGCCGCCGAGCTGGTCGGCCAGCGCGACGATCCCGGCGAACTCGGGCGACGAGGCGCTGGTGCCGCCGTAGAAGTCGAAGCCGGGAGTGTTCCCCGGATCGCCGTTGTCGAAGCTCGTGTAGACGATCACGCCGCCGTCGACGGCTCCGTTCATGCTGATGTCCGGCACGCCGCGCTGCCGGCCGACGACGTTCGCGACTCGCGACTGGAAGTCGGGCCGCGAGAAGAGGGTCGACAGCCCGCCGCCGCCGGCGCCGTAGGGGTCGTTCCAGACCACATCCGGCGCCAGGCGGTTGCCGCTGTCGTCGAGGGTGATCTGCGTACCGCCGACCGAGGTGACGAGCGGGTCGCTCGTCGGCCAGCTCGTCACGCGGTACGGATAGATCGACACCAGGTCGAGCTCGCTGTCGGTCGCCCCGTCGTCGCCGCTCGAGGAGAGCAGCGCGACGTGCTGGGCATGCGCCCGGATGAACGCGCTCCGCAGCGCATAGACGGACTGCGGGCTCGGGAACGTCTGCTCGGTCGCGCCGAAGCTCATCGAGATCACGTCGCCGATGTTGTGCGAGAGCGCCCAGTTCTCGGCCGCCACGATCTCGGGGAAGCCCGTGACGCCCTCGGTCTCGCTGACCGGCGTCTCGAGCAGCACGATGTTCGCGCCGGGCGCCATCACGTGCGACCACTCGACGTCGAGGGTCGTCTCCTGCGCCCAACCGACCATGTCGCCATTCGACGGGTCGTACGCGGGCACGGGCCCGGCCGGCTGGAAGACCCTCAGGCTCGGCGGGTCGGGCAGGCCGAACGCCTGGTCGAAGACGTGGAGGTCGTTCTGGATCGTCGGCGAGCCGAACGAGTCGACGATCACGATCGTCTGCCCGCGGCCGGTGATCCCGCTCGCGAAGAGCGGTGCCAGGTCGTAGGCCTTCTGCATCTGGGCCGGGCTGTAGCAGTGGAGTTGGAAGTCCGACAGGCACTGGTCGGTCGTCGGCGGGGTGGGGTAGAGGTGATGGTCGGTGAACGAGACCAGCTGGTCCGGCACCGGCCGGACGGTCTTCAGCGCTCCGGCAGGCCTGCCGACAGCGAGCAGCAGTGCCACGGCAGTCGCCAGGAGAGACGCCGCGGCCACCACCGTGAACGCCCGGCCCGGCCGCCGGATCGAGATCGAGTTGAACATCGGCTCCCTTTCGTAGACCGGCAAACCGTAGTGCGGCTTCGGCGAGCCTGCACGGCCTTTCGAACATTCCCGGCTCATCCGTTCGGACGAGCGAGGTTCGTCCGCAGGGCCGAGGCGGCCGCGCACGACCCGGGCTAGCCTGGCCTGCATGATCGAAGCGGAGACCCTCACCAAGGACTACGGCGCGAAGCGGGCGGTCGACGGCCTCTCGTTCACCGTCCGGCCCGGCATCGTGACCGGCTTCCTCGGCCCGAACGGGTCGGGCAAGTCGACGACGATGCGCCTGATCCTGGGGCTCGACGCCCCGTCCGGAGGCCGCGTGCTCGTGAACGGCAAGCGCTACCGCGACCACGCCTCGCCGCTGCACGAGGTCGGTGCGCTGCTCGAGGCCCGCTCGGTGCACACCGGGCGCTCGGCCCAGAACCATCTGCTGGCGCTCGCGCACACGCACGGGATCTCGCGGCGGCGGGTCGCCGACCTGATCGATCTCGTCGGGCTCCACGACGTGGCGCGCCGGCGGGCCGGGAAGTTCTCGCTCGGCATGGGGCAGCGGCTCGGCATCGCGACCGCGCTCCTCGGCGACCCGGCGACCCTGCTCCTCGACGAGCCGGTGAACGGGCTCGACCCCGAGGGGATCCACTGGATCCGCAACCTGCTCAAGGGCCTCGCCGCGGAGGGCCGCACCGTCTTCGTCTCGTCCCACCTGATGGCCGAGATGGCGTTGACCGCCGACCACCTGATCGTGATCGGCCGTGGCAGGCTGATCGCCGACACGAGCGTCGAGGACTTCGTCCGTCGCGCGTCCGGCAGCGTCGTGCGGGTGCGCGCCCCCGAGGCGACGCGGCTGCGCGATCTGTTGCTCGGCGACGGCGTCGCCGTCTCGAGCCCGGAGAGCGGCGTGCTCGAGGTCACGGGCCTGACGACCGACCTCGTCGGTGAGACCGCCGCCGCGAACGCCGTCGTGCTGCACGAGCTGACGCTCGTCCAGGCGTCGCTCGAGGAAGCGTTCATGGAGCTGACCCGCGACGACGTCGAGTACAAGGCCGGCGTCGTCGCCGAGCCCGAGGAGGTGGCGGCATGAGCATCACGGTGGAAGAGATCAAGCTCCCCCGGCTCGCGAGCGTCGGCAAGGTCACCCAGCTGCGGGTCGCCGCCTCGGAGTGGACGAAGCTCCACTCGCTGCGCTCGACGCGCTGGTCGTTCCTGGTCGCGATCGTGCTCACGGTCGGGCTGCCGAGCCTCTTCGCCGCGATCACCGCCTCGCACTGGAACCACATGAGCCTGCGCGAGCAGGCGAACCGGCACCCGCTCGACATCGCCCTGGCCGGGGTCAACCTCTCCCAGCTCGCGATCGCGGTCCTCGGAGTACTCGTGATCACCGGCGAGTACTCGACCGGGATGATCCGCGCCAGCCTGGCGGCCGTCCCGAAGCGCCTGCCGGTGCTCTGGGCGAAGGCCGCCATCTTCGCGGTCGTCACGTTCGTGCTGATGGTCGGCCCCGTCGTCGCAGCGTTCTTCATCAGCCAGGCGATCCTGAACGGCCATCACATTCTCCAGATCTCGTTCTCGGCCAACGGCGTCACCCGGGCCGTCCTCGGCGGCGCCCTCTACCTGACGCTGATCGGCGTGTTCGCGCTCGCCGTCGGGGCGATCGTCCGCAACACCGCCGGTGCGATCGCCGCCTTCGCCGGGCTCTTCTTCGTCGTCCCGCCGCTGCTCAACATCCTGCCGCAGAACTGGAACCAGTCGATCTCCGAGTACATGCCGGACAGCGCGGGCCGCGCGATCTTCGACCTCCACCACGGGTTGCACACGCTCTCGCCGGCCGGTGGGCTGGCGCTCTTCGCGGGCTACTGCGCGCTCGCCCTGGCGGTCGCGGCCGTCCTGCTCGTCCGTCGCGACGCCTGACGGCGCCTCGACGGTGCCTCGACGGCGAGTACCGTGAGCAGACGATGATCTGGAACTGGTTGGGGCGCCGTCCGCTCGCCGTCGACGTCGCTCTCGTCGCGCTCGCCCTGATTCCGACGATCGCGGCGGCCGTCCAGCATTCCCATCCGGTGGCAGGCTGCGTGCTCGGGATCGCCGAGACGCTGCCGCTGCTCCGTCGGCGCCAGCGGCCGGTCGCCGTCCTCGCCCTGGTCACGCTGTTCGTGCTGGCCATGGTCGCGCTCGGGATCTGGTTCCTGCCGTTCCAGTTCGGCCTGGCGCTGTATACGCTCGCGACGATCTGCGAGCGCCGGGTCGCGCTCGCCGCCGGTGCCGCCGCCGTGCTGGCGACCGCCGCCGCGGAGGCCGTCAGCGGCGATCTCGGCTTCGGCGACTCGGTGAGCCGGCTCGTCTTCGGCGTCGCGCTCTGGTTGCTCGGCGACAGCATCGGCTCGCGGCGGGCCTACGTGCGGGAGATCGAGGAGAAGGCCGACCGGCTCGAGCGCGGCCGTGAGGCCGACGCGCGGCGCGCCACGGCCGAGGAGCAGGCGCGCATCGCGCGCGAGCTCCACGACGTGGTGGCCCATGCGCTCAGCGTGATCGTGATCCAGGCGGCCGCCGCCGACGACGTCTTCGAGCACGAGCCGGCACGGGTGCGCGAGCCGATCCGCGCGATCGAGTCGGCAGCCCGGTCGGCGCTCGGCGACCTGCGCCGGGTGCTCGGCGTCCTGCAGCCGGACGCCGGCCTGGAGCCCCAGCCGGGGCTCGCCCTGCTCGACGGGCTCGTCGAGCAGGTGCGCGCGACCGGGCTCGAGGTCTCGCTCCGGGTCGAGGGCGCGCCACGGGCGCTGCCTGCCGCCGTCGACCTGTCGGCGTACCGGATCGTCCAGGAGGCGCTGACCAACACGCTGAAGCACTCCGGCGCCGGCCGGGCGACCGTGCGGGTCCGCTACGGCGAGGTGCTCGGGATCGAGGTGCGCGACGACGGCCCGGGCGTCGTCGCGGACGGCACGCCCGAGGGCAACGGCCTGATCGGCATGCGCGAGCGCGCTGCAATGCTGGGCGGGACGGTCGAGGCCGGCTCGCGCGCGGGCGGCGGGTACGTCGTCTCGGCGCGGCTCCCGGTCGGCGCCGGCCGGTGAGTGCGACCACCGTCCTGATCGCCGACGACCAGGCCCTGGTCCGCAGCGGCTTCCGCCTGATCGTCGAGACGCGCGACGATCTCGAGGTCGTCGGTGAGGCCGAGGGCGGCGAGGAGGCCGTCCGGCTCGCGGCTGACCTGCGCCCGGACGTGATCCTGATGGATATCCGCATGCCCGGGCTGGACGGGATCGAGGCGACGCGCCGCATCGTCGCCGCCGACGGCCCCTCGCGCATTCTCGTCCTGACGACGTTCGACCTCGACGAGTACGTCTACGCCGCGATCCGGGCCGGGGCGAGCGGGTTCCTGCTCAAGGACGTCCGGCCGCGCGACCTCGTCGACGCGATCCGGCTCGTCGCCGCGGGCAACGCCCTGCTCGGGCCCACGGTCACCGAGCGGCTGCTCGCCCGGTTCTCGGGCACGGTCGGACCCGCCGACGGCAACGCGGCGGTCGCCGCGGTCGAGGGGCTGACCAGCCGCGAGCGGGAGATCCTGCGCCTGCTCGCGACGGGCCTGTCGAACGCGGAGCTCGCCCGGGTGCTCGTGCTCGGCGAGACCACCGTGAAGACGCACGTCTCGAGCATCCTGCGCAAGCTGCGGGTGCGGGACCGCGTGCAGGCCGTGATCGTCGCCTACGACGCCGGGCTCGTGCAGCCGGGCGAGCGCGCAGAGACCTAGAGCCTCCTAGCCCGCCGGGCCCGCCGCCCCGGCCGGAGCTGTCGGCCCTGCAGGCACTGCCGGCCCACCGAATCGCAGCGCGACCCCGTGCGGAAGCACCAGCACCGGGCAGCGGATCAGCTCGATCAGGTACTGCGCCGCCGCGCTCAACGTGACGCGCCCCGCCGCGGTGCCCGGCTTCGAGCCGACGACGACCGCGGAGGTCTCGCCGCCACCCGAGGGCACGACCTCGGCGCCCAGCGCCGCGGCCAGCGAGGCCGCAGTCTCGCGCGGGCCCGGGTCGCCGTCCTCGCCGACAGCGGCGACGGTCAGGATCGAGGCCTTCGCCGCGTAGCCCGCCGGCGCCAGGCCGACGGCGATCGGGCCGCCTTCGAGCAGGCGGAGCGCGGACGTGCCGGGCTGGACGCTGCCGGGGGAGGTGCGGTACTCGGAGCCGAACACGACGATGTCCGCCTGCTCGCGCTCGGCGAGGATGCGGAGCCCGTCGGGGGTGGAGCCGCTCACGATCACGTGCTGCGGCACGTCGGGCAGCCCGAGCCACGTCGCACCGTTGAGCAGCAGCTCGGCCGCCTCCGCGCTCGCCTGGGCTTCGCGGTCGGGGTCGGCTTCGACGGCGTGCCGGACGTAGGCGAGGGAGAGCGAGCCGCCTGCCCGAGCAAGCAGTTGCCCGAACGCCAGGGCATCCGTGTCGTTCTCGGTCCCGTCGTACGAGACGATGATCTTCGGGGCGGTGGGTGTCGGCTGCATGGTTCCTCTCTGATCCTCCGTGACGGTGAGGTTGTCGAGACGGTCGTCGTGATTGTCCACGCTCGGCGGCCGCCGGTGGCGGCCGCCGAGCGCGTGAGCCCTGGCCCTGCCTAGGGCGTGAAGCTCGAGCTGCCGGCGTAGCCGAGTGACGGCACGTCGGACGGGTACACCTCGTGCCCGTGCACCGCGATGTCGCCCGTCTCCATGTCGGCATCGCTCATCCGCAACGGGATCAGCAGGCCCACCAGCTTGAGCAGGATGAAGGTGCCGATCGCCGAGAAGACGATCACCCAGAGCCCGGCGTACAGCTGCATCTTCACGAGGTGCGCGCTGCCGGTGATCGAGATGCTGGGGGTTCCCTTCAGGCCCGGGTACAGGATCATGTTCGAGTCGGCGAAGACGCCCACGAGCAGACCACCGGTGAGCCCGGCGATGCCGTGGGTGTAGACCACGCCGAGTGTGTCGTCGACGACCCGGAACGGCCAGACCCGGCTCAGGTAGTTGTAGGCGAAGTAGACGATCGTCGACGCGATCACGCCGATCAGGATCGCACCCCAGCCGTTCACGAACCCGGCGGCCGGGGTGATCGCCACGAGGCCGACGATCATCCCGTTCACGCTGCCGAGCAGCGACGGCTTCCGGCCCGTCAGGTAGTCCCACCCGACCCACACGACGAAGGCCACGGCGGTCGCCAGGTTGGTGTTCAGCACCGCCGCGGCCGCGTCGGCACCGGCGTAGTACGGATCGCCGCCGTTGAAGCCGTTCCAGCCGAGCCACAGGAGCCCGGCGCCGACGGCGACCATCAGCAGGTTGTTCGGCGCGTCGATCTCACGGTCGCGGGCGAGCCGCGGCCCGATCACCGCCGCCGCGACGAAGCCCGAGACGCCGGCCGACAGGTGGATCACGTAGCCGCCCGAGAAGTCGACGGCCCCGTTCGCGGCCCAGAAGCCGCCGCCCCAGATCAGGAAGGCGTTCACGGTGTAGACGAACGTCGTCCAGAGCGGCACGAAGAGCAGCCACGCCTTGAAGTTGACGCGGCCGAGCACCGAGCCGAGCATCAGGATCGGGGTGATCGCGGCGAAGACGAGCTGGAAGTACACGAGTGTCGAGGTCGGGAAGTTGAAGGCGGGCCCGGTCGTGATCGACGGGATGACTGCCTGTCCCTGCTCCGCCGCGTGGTTCAGCACCGACCCGGGCTTCCCGATGAAGCTCGCGAAGAAGCCCTTGATGCCGTGGCCGGTATTGCTCGAGAGCCCGTGCCAGGGGGTGCCGAAGCCCATCTTGAAGCCCCACAGCACCCAGACGATCAGGACGAGGGCGAAGGCGGCGAACGTGAGCATCATGCTGTTGACCGACCAGCGCTTTTGCATGACCCCGCCGTAGAGGACGACGAGGCCGGGGACGCTCATCAGGCCGACGAACGTCGCAGCCGTGAGCTGCCAGGCGTTGTCGCCCGGGTTCAGCCAGGACGGGTACGCAGACCACGCAGCAGCTAGCAACAGACCTTCTCCTTTCGAATGCTGAAATGCCACGACGGCACGTCGAAGGGACGCACCTGCCGAGGCGCTGTCACCTCGAGCCACCCGCGTCGGTAGCGATCCGTCGAGTCCCCGGCGAGAAGCTGTCACCGGAGCCCACCGGGCCCCAGGCATCGTCGCCGGGCCTCCGCCGTCTGCGGCGGAGGTCGCGGAAACCTAGCCCGACCGGCTGACGGTGTCAAACTTCAATTGCGAAAGTGACGGCCGTAAGATGCCGGCGTGCCGGTCGAACGCCACTGGGAGCGCGTCAACGCGCCCCTGCGGAGCCGTGACCGGGCCGTGCTGCTCTGGGCCGGCGTGGCGGTTGTGGTCGCGGCCGTCGCGCTCGCGATCGTCTACGCCGCGAAGGGCCCGGCACGGTCGAACGCCGGCTGCGTGGTCGCCGTCTTCCCGTCGACAATGGGCGGGGCATCGCTGCGCAGCTGCGGCCATGCGGCCCATGTGCTCTGCCGGACGCAGGGGCGGGTCGACCCAAGGATCCGCTCGGCCTGCCTCGCCCAGGGGTTCGCGGCGGACGTCCGCCGCGCGGCCGCCGCCGGCTGAACGGCGCCCATACGTTTTCTTCACGGGCGTCGGGAACACTCGATCCCGATGAGACGAGCGGGGGTACTCGTCGTCGCCGTGCTGCTCGCGGTGACCGGCGTGAGCGGGTCGTCGGCCGCCGTGCGCGGACAGGGGACGATCTTCACCGGCTACGGCTTCGACACCTGCTCGGCGCCGTCCGTCGCCGCCCTCCAGGCCTGGACGGCGTCGCCGTACCGCGCGCTCGGCATCTACATCGGCGGCGCGAACCGCGCGTGCGCCGACGGCAACCTGTCGCCGGCCTGGATCGGCAGCGTCGAGGCGCTCGGCTGGAGCCTCCTGCCCCTCTACGTCGGCCTGCAGGCGCCGTGTGCCTCCCAGCAGGGGCTGCAGCTGATCGCACCGGCGCAGGCGCAAGCGCAGGGCGTGGCGGCCGCCGACGACGCCATGGCCCGCGCGGGTGCGTTCGGGCTCCTCGCCGGGAGCCCGCTCTACTTCGACATGGAGGGCTACTCGACCAAGAGCCCGGCCTGCACCCAGACCGTTCAGGCGTTCCTGTCGGGCTGGGTGGGCGAGTTGCACGCGCACAGTTACGTGGCGGGCGTGTACGGCAGCGCGGCGTCGACGATCCGCGACATGGCGTCGATCTCGCCGCTCCCCGACCAGGCCTGGATCGCGAACTGGAACGGCCAGGCCTCGGTGTTCGGCGACCAGTACGTCGCCGACAGCCTCTGGCCCGACCATCAGCGCGTGCACCAGTACAAGGGCGGCCACAAGGAGACCTGGGGCGGCGTCACCCTCACCGTCGACAGCGACTACGTGGACGGCGCCGTCGTCGGCCCGCTCGTGGCCGCGCAGCCGCCGCCCCCGCCGACCGCCGGCTCCGTCGGCTCGGGTGACAGCAAGGCGACGGCCACCTGGCCCGACGGCGCGTTCACGTCGACTGCCGCCGTCGCGCTGACGCCGTTCGCGCTCACCGTGCCGGCGGCGGGCTACGGCCCCGGCGGGTACGCCGTGCAGCTCGCCGCCACGGACGCGTCGACCACGCCGCCGACCCCGATCACGACCTTCGTCCTGCCGGTGCAGGTCCACATCGTCGCCCAGCCGCCCGGTGAGGTGCCGGCCGTCTCGACCGACGGCGGGGTCACGTGGACGGCGCTGCCGGCGATCGCGGGCAGCACGCTGCCGGTGGGCGTCCAGGCCGGGTACTCGCGTGAGGCCGACGGCTCGATCGACGTCGAGACGCTCGTGCCCGCGATCTTCGCGCTCCTGCCCGATGTCACCCCGCCCGGCCCGCCGGCCAACGTGTCGGCGGGCTTCGCCGGCGCCGGCCTGACGATCACCTGGGGCCCGGCCCCGGACGCCTCACAGATCGTGCAGTACCGCGTGCTCCTCGACGGGCAGCCGCTCGTCGTCAAGTCCGGCAGCGTCCGCCGGGTCGTCGTCCACGCCTTCCACCCCGACGGGCCGACCGTGTACCGCGTCGTCGCCGTCGACGCCGCCGGCAACGTCGGCACGCCGTCGCAGCCCTTCGTCGTCGTGCCGAGCAACCGGCCCGTCGGGCTGCCCCGGCCGCTCCCACGGTGGGCCTGGGCGCTCTTCGGCTGGCAGCACGGCCAATCCGGCTCGCGGCCCGCGGCAGCGCCGAAGCCGCTACCGGCCTGGTACTGGCTCTGGGCCGGCTGGCGTGCCCGGCCCTTCCGGCTCAGGAGCTGATCCGGAGCGCAGCGGAACCGACCCGGACCAAAGAAAAACCGCCGGCCCGGTGACGCTTTCGTCCACCTCACCAGCCAACCCCTTCGCGCTTGCGCGCTCGTGAGTTGCTTGGCGGGGCTTCGACCTACTCGCGCTCCGTGTCCGGCGGGATCCGGAGAGTACGACGCGGGGCGGCGCCGGCGCAAGGGCCGCCGGAACGAAATCCGCGCACTTTGCGCGAACCGGTAGGGGAGCGCGCGGCCGCGACTAACCTGTCGCCATGCACGTCGTTCTGCCCGACAGCACCCGGCTCGAACTGCCCGACGGCGCGTCGGGGCTCGACGCCGCGCGGGCGATCGGCCCGAAGCTCGCCGAGCAGGCCGTGCTCGTTCGCGTCGACGGGCAGCCGCAGGACCTGCGCGCGCCGCTCGCGGACGGGCAGCGGCTGCAGATCCTGACCACGCGCGACACTGCCGACCCGGACGCGCTCTCCGTCCTGCGCCACTCGGCCGCCCACCTGCTCGCCGAGGCGGTCCGGCGGCTCTATCCCGGCGTCAAGATCGCGATCGGCCCTCCGGTCGAGAACGGCTTCTACTACGACTTCGAGTTCCCCGAGCCGATCTCGGAGGCCGATCTGGAGCGGATCGAGGCCGAGGTCGGGCGCGAGCTCGCCGAGGGGCGGAGCTGGACGCGCGAGGAGAGCTCGCGCGACGAGGCGAAGGCACGCTTCGCCGCCGAGGGCGAGCCGTACAAGGTCGAGCTGGTCGACACCGCCGTCGGCGACATCACGCTCTACAGCCAGGGCGACTTCACCGACCTGTGCCGCGGCCCGCACCTGCAGACCTCCGCGCCGATCAAGGCGTTCAAGCTGACTTCGCTCGCCGGCGCCTACTGGCGCGGCGACGAGCGCAACACGCAGCTGACGCGGATCTACGGGACCGCCTTCTACGACCGGAAGGACCTCGACGCCTACCTCGAGCGGCTCGAGGAGGCGCGCAAGCGCGACCACCGGCGCCTGGGCGTGCAGCTCGACCTCTTCCATTTCGACGAGCATTCGCCGGGCTCGGCGTTCTGGCATCCGAAGGGGATGGTGATCTGGAACATCCTCGAGGACCTGCGGCGGCGCGAGAACGCGCGGCGGGGCTACGTCGAGGTCAAGACGCCGCTGATCTACGACAAGGCGCTCTGGGTGACCTCGGGCCACTGGGAGAAGTTCCGCGAGAACATGTTCCAGATCCCGCTCGACAACGACCAGATCTACGGGATCAAGCCGATGAACTGCCCCGGGCACATGCTGCTCTACGGCAGCGCCCTCCGCAGCTACCGCGATCTGCCGCTCCGGTACGCCGAGGCGGCGCCGCTGCACCGCAACGAGCTCGCGGGCGCGCTGCACGGGCTGACGCGCGTCCGGCACGTGACCCAGGACGACGCGCACATCTTCTGCGCCTCCGAGCAGATCGCCGACGAGCTCGACGGCTGCATCGCCTACCTGCGCTACCTCTACGGGCTGTTCGGGCTGGAGCCGCGCGCCGAGTTCTCGACCCGTCCGGAGAACAAGCTCGGCACCGACGAGGAATGGGACTTCTCCGAGGGCGCGCTCCAGTCGGCGCTCGAACGGCACTCGATCCCGTACGTCGTCGGGGCGGGGGAGGGCTCGTTCTACGGCCCGAAGATCGACCTGCACATCACCGACGCCCTCGGGCGGTCCTGGCAGCTCGGGACGATCCAGCTCGACCGCCAGATGCCCGCCCGCTTCGGGCTCACCTACATGGGGC
>CAYXXE010000011.1:0-29192 GCA_964468985.1 uncultured Gaiellales bacterium
GAGCTCCGGCCGCTGGCTCGGCCGCTGCCCGGGCTGCGGCGAGTTCGGGACGATGATCGCCGAGACGCCGCCGGCGCGGGGAGCCCCGGCCGCGCTCGCCCGGACGCCGCTGCGACTCGTCGACGTCGTCGCCGAGGAGTCCGACCGCATCTCCACGGGGGTTCCCGAGCTCGACCGCGTGCTGGGCGGTGGGCTCGTGCCCGCGTCGCTCGTGCTCGTCGGCGGCGAGCCAGGGGTGGGCAAGTCGACGCTCCTGCTGGCGGCGCTCGGCGCGATCTCCCGCGACCGTCAGGCCCTGCTCGTCACCGGCGAGGAGTCGGTCGCCCAGGTGAAGCTGCGTGCGACGCGCCTCGGCGGCTGCGACAACGTTCGGATCCTCGCCGAGACCGAGCTCGACGCCGTGTGCGCGACGCTCGAGCGCGAGCGGCCGGACGTGTGCGTGATCGACTCGGTCCAGACGCTCTGGTCGCAGGAGATCGGCTCCGCGCCGGGCTCGGTCTCACAGGTGCGCGAGGCCGCCGCCCGTCTCCTGCGCGTCGCCAAGGAGGCGGGCGTGGCGACGTTCCTCGTCGGCCACGTCACGAAGGACGGCTCCGTGGCCGGCCCGCGGGTGCTCGAGCACCTCGTCGACTGCGTCCTCCAGTTCGAGGGCGACCGCTACCACGCCCACCGCATCCTCCGGGCGGTCAAGAACCGCTTCGGCTCGACGAACGAGCTCGGGATCTTCGAGATGACCGGCGCCGGCCTCGTCGGGGTCCCCGATCCGTCCGAGGTCTTCGGCCGCACCCACGGCGGGGAGGCGGGGGCCGCTGTCGCCTGCACCCTGGAAGGGACGCGTCCGCTCCTGCTCGAGATCCAGGCGCTCGTCGCGCCCACCGACCTGGCGATGCCGAGACGCGTCGGCACGGGCGTCGATCCGAAACGGCTCGCGATGATCGTGGCCGTGCTGGCGCGGCACGCCGGGCTGCCGCTCGGCAACGCCGACGTCTTCGTGAACGTTGCCGGCGGCGTCCGCATCGACGAGCCCGGCGCCGACCTGCCGATCGCGCTCGCGATCGCCTCGGCAGCGAAGGGCTCGCCGGTGCGCGAGAGCCTCGGCGCCTTCGGCGAGATCGGGCTCACCGGCCGCCTCCGGGCGGCGGCGCAGGCGGAGCGGCGGGTCGAGGAGTGTCGCAAACTCGGCCTGCGGGCGGTCCTGGCCCCGGCCGGGACGAAGGGCGCGCAACTCCCGGCCGAGACGCTCCGGGCGGCGCTGATGGCGGGCCTCGCCCCGGACAGCTCGGGGAGCCGCTCCGGGAACCCTGTCTGAGCAGGGGTTTTTCGCGAAACCCCTGCAAAAGTAGCCGTTTTGTCACAGTTCTGCTAGCCTGTCGGTCCCGCCGGTAGAGCCTTCGAGGCCGCCGGCACTTTCGCGACTACGGACGAAAAGGGGAGCGGTAGCTTGTACAAAGTCGGCGACAAGGTGGTGTACCCGCACCACGGTGCTGGGACGGTCGTGAAGCGCGAGAAGCGCGCTGTCCTCGGTGAGACGCGCGAGTATCTGACGATCAAGATCCTGCACAACGACATGACGGTGAACGTCCCGGCCGAGAACGCCGAGCTCGTCGGCCTCCGCAAGGTGATCGACGAGGAAGCCGTCAAGAAGGTCGTCAAGTACCTGACCTCCGGCGGCACCGAGATGCCGAAGAACTGGAACCGGCGCTTCAAGCACAACCGCGACAAGATGAAGACCGGCGACATCTACGAGCTGGCCGAGGTTGTCCGCAACCTGGCGCTCCGCGACGGCGAGAAGGGTCTCTCGACCGGCGAGAAGCAGATGTACGTGAAGGCGAAGAAGATCCTCGCCTCCGAGCTGATGTACGCGAAGGCGCTCAGCGAGGACGACGCGCTGGCCTGGCTGGAGGAGACGCTCACCGCCGGCGCGAAGGCGAAGCCCGCCCGGAAGGCCGCCGTGGTGGCCGACGACGACGCCGCCGCCGACGACGACTTCGACGAGGACGAGCCGGTCCTCAAGCCTGCGGCCAAGGTGGCGGCTCCGAAAACGGCTGTGCCCAAGACGGCTGTGCCCAAGACAGGCGCGGCCAAGACCACCGCCGCCAAGACCACCGCCGCGAAGCCGGCCGCGAAGCCTGCCGCGAAGCCGAAGGCCCCTGCCGCCGTCTGAGCATGGGCCGGCCGGTGCCGCTCGCCCGCCGCGGACGATCGTATGACAACCTGGGCCGTTCTCGTCGCCGCCGGGCAAGGGGATCGGCTCGGCGCCGATCGCCCGAAGGCGTTCGTCCGGCTCGGGGCCCTGCCGCTGCTGGCCGAGCCGCTCCGGCGGCTCGACCAGAGCGCGTCGATCGACGGCGTTGTCGTGGTGACGCCGGCCGACTGGGAGGAGCCCGCGATCCTGCTGGCCGAGGAGCTCGGAGCGTCGAAGGTGAGCGCGTGCGTCACCGGTGGGGCGACCAGGTCGGAGTCGGTCCGGCTCGGCGTCGCGGAGGTGCCCGGTGACGCGGCCACGATCGTCGTCCACGACGCCGCGCGGCCGCTGCTGCCGGACGACGTGATCCCACGCCTGCTCGCCGCGCTCGCCGAGGGCTGGGACGGCGCCGTCCCCGGCGTGCCGGTCGCCGACACCGTCAAGCGCGTGCACGAGGGCGGGGTGGCCGAGACGCTCGTCCGCAGCGAGCTCGTCGCGGTGCAGACGCCGCAGGCGTTCGTCGCTTCCGTCCTGCGCGCGGCGATCCACGGCGAGGGGTCGGATTGCGCGTCGCTCGTCGAGGCGAACGGCGGGCGAGTGGCCGTCGTCGCCGGCGACGAGCGGCTCCTGAAGGTGACGACGCCGGCCGACCTCGAACGGGTCACCGCATGGCTGTGAAGGGCGTCTTCTTCGACGTCGGTGGGACGCTGGTCGACGAGACGGGCATGTGGGAGCGCGCGGCCGACGCCGCCGGTGTGCCGCGCTTCACGCTGCTGGGCGTCCTCGGTGGGCTGGCCGCGCGCGGCGAGCACCACGACCGGGTCTGGGAGCTCCTCGAAGTCGAGCGCCCTGCGTCGACGTGGACGGAAGACGAGTTCTTTCCTGACGCCCTGCCGTGCCTGGCGGAGCTGCGTTCGCGCGGGCTGGTCGTGGGGGCGGTGGGCAACACTCCGGCGTCCGTCGAGGCCGGGCTTCGTCCGTATGCCGACATCGTCGGCTCGTCGGTGGGCTGGGGTGTGGCCAAGCCTGCCCCGGAGTTCTTCGCGCGCCTTGTCGCCGAGAGCGGCCTCGGGCCGGCCGAGCTGGCCTACGTCGGCGACCGCGTCGACAACGACGTCCTGCCGGCGCTGGCTGCCGGCATGACCGCGATCCATGTCCGTCGCGGGCCGTGGGGGATCCTCCATTCGCCGCCGCCCGAGGTCGCGCAGATCCACAGCCTCGCTGAGCTGCCCGGGGTGCTGGCATGACCTACCGCGTCGGCATCGGGGTCGATGCGCACGCGCTCGAGCCGGGGGTGGCGCTCGTGCTCGGCGGCGTCGAGCTCGACCACGCCCGCGGGCTGGCCGGGCACTCCGACGGGGACGTCCTGACCCATGCGCTGATCGATGCCCTGCTGGGCGCGGCCGGCCTCGGCGACATCGGCTCGCTCTTCCCGTCCGACGACACGACTGCCCCGGGCGTCTCGTCGCTCGACCTGCTCGCCGAGGCCTACCGGCAGGTGCGCCGGGCCGGCTGGAGGCTCGTGAACGCGGACTGCATCCTGATCGGCGAGGAGCCGAGGATCGCACCGCATCGCCTGGCGATGCGCAGCCGGCTCGAGCAGGCTCTCGGCGACGGCGTCGTGAACGTGCGGGCCACCACCACCGACCGCCTGGGCTTCACCGGGCGGGGCGAGGGCCTCGCCGCGCACGCGGTCGCGTTGCTCGAGTCGGCCGTCGAGGAGTAGGATCGCGCCGTGACGAAGCTCGTGGCGCTCATCGCCGCCCTGCTGGTCGTCGCGTCGGCCGCACCGGCGGCCGCGTCGCCCCAGTTCGGGATCAAGGTCGCAGGCCGGGTCGTCACGCTGACCGGGACAGGCTTTCCCGTGAAGAGCTGTCCGAAGGCGGTCGTCCTCAAATGGAAGCACGCGGGGAACAGCGTCATTGTCAGCCACTCGCTCGGCGCGGCGAAGCTGGTGCGGCCGCACGGGACGTTCACGTTCGTCTGGCATGTCCCGTCGTCGGTGCACGGGCCGCTGTACGTCTACGTCGACGACAACTGCACGGTCAAGGGCTTGCAGCAGAGCTACGAGACGTACACGTCGTTCACCGCGCCGTAGCGCTCGTCAGCGCGGCAGCGACGCGACGCCGTCCGTGAGCACGACGAGCCCGTCGCGCGCGAGCGAGAGGAGCGCGTCGCCGTCGGTCGCAGGCTCACCGGCCGCGACCGCCCGCAGCACGTTGGCGCGACGCTGCCGGAACGAGCCCTCGAAGCGCGACTGACGGCGCAGCGGCTCGTAGCGCGAGCCGCGCGACGGGCACGCGGCCGCGAGCGGGCAGCTGCCGCACCGCGGGATCCGCGCCAGGCAGATCGTCGCGCCGAGGTCGAACAGCGCCTGGGCGCAGCTCCCGTCGAACGTCTCGCCCGTGCGCTCCTGCACCCGGCGGACGTTCGTGTCCACCGGCAGCACGTCGCGCCCGAAGGCGAAGTTCCCGACCGCAGCCGCCGTGTACGGCCCGATCCCCGGCAGCCCGGTCAGGTCGTCCGGCCAGCCCGAGGCGGCGACGATTCGCGCCGCGGCGTGCAGCGACACCGCGCGCCGGTTGTAGCCGAGCCCCTGCCATTCGACGATCGCCTCCGCGGGTGAAGCCGCCGCGAGCGCCTCGACCGTCGGCCAGCGCTCGAGCCAGGCCTGCCAGCGCGGGATCACCCGGTCGACCTGCGTCTGCTGCAGCATCACCTCGCTGACGAGGATCGCGTAGGGATCGGTGGTGCGGCGCCACGGCAGATCCCGCCCGTTCTCGCGGTACCAGGGCAACAACAGATCCTTCACCGGTACGAGGGTAGTAGCCTGAGGGAGGCAGCATGGCCGGGACCTGCACGCACCTCGACACGATCCAGCACGCCGAAGGGCGCGAGGGCGTGCCCGGCTGCCCCGAATGCATCGCGATCGGCTCCCGCTGGGTCCACCTGCGGCGCTGCACCGAATGCGGCCAGGTCGGCTGCTGCGACGACAGCCCGAACCGGCACGCGTCGAAGCACTACGCGGCGAGCGGCCATCCGATCATCCGGTCGCTCGAGCCGGGCGAGGACTGGTTCTGGTGCTTCGTCGACGAGGTCGCATTTCTGACCGGTGTCGAGGCCTGAACCGGCCGTCCGGTCCGATCGTCGACGCACGGGAGAATCAGCCGCTGCCGTCCGCCGCGTCGAGCGTGACGTTGTAGACGCGGGCGGCGTTCTCGTGGAACAACTTGCGGCGGTTCGCCTCGGGCTCGCCTGCGACCAGCTCGCGACTGATCGCGACCCAGGCCGCGAGCGTCGAGTTGATCTCGACAAGCGGCCAGTCGCTCCCCCAGACGACGCGATCCCAGCCGAACGCTCCCAGCGCGTGCTCGACGTACGGGCGCACCGTCGCCGCGCTCACGTGCCTCGGGTCGCAGTAGGCCGGCAGGCCGGAGACCTTGCAGACGACGTTCGGGTGCCCGGCCAGGCGGTCGATGCCGTCGCGCCAAGGGTCGAGCGCACCGGCTGCGACGTCGGGTACGCCGCAGTGGTCCAGCACGAAGGAGACCTCCGGGCACGCTTCGACCAGCTCGAGCGCGAGCGGGAGCTGGCGGGCGAGCACGCAGAGGTCGAACGTCAGCCCTCGCGCTGCCGCCAGCCGGAGACCCTCGCGGAAGCGGGGGCCGCGTGACACGTCGTCGGGCACGACGTGGAGCACGCGGCGCAGGCCGACCACCCGCTCGGGCAGCGCGTCGAGGAAGCGTTCGAAGTCGTCGCTCTCGGGCCGCGCGGCGGCCACGATGCCGACGAGCCGTTTCCTCGGGCCCGCGGCGAGTGAGGCGATGAATTCGGTCTCGTCGTGCTCGGCCGGATCGGCGGTCGTCGCCTCCATGAAGACGTTCGCTTCGACGCCGCAGCCCGCCGCCGCGGCGAGGTACGCGTCGTGGTCGAACGTCCGGCCGGCGAGCGCGGGTATCCCGGCAGTCCAGTCGTAGGGCAGTCGCCCGGGATAGAGCAGATGGAGATGCGTGTCGAGAATCGGCGTCATCGCTCGACGATCATGCTCGGTTCAGGAGACCGTGAGCGGCTCGCTCTGCAGCAGCGCGATCGGGCCGGGGTTCGTCTGCGTGACGAGCCGCACCGACAGCGTGTAGTCGCCGGGCGCGAGCGCCACCCGCGGCAGCCCGATCGCCCTCGGCGCGGCGCCGCCCGCCAGCGCGCCGCGGCGGGCCGCGACGGGCGTGCCGTCCGAGCGCTCGAGCGTCAGCAGGTAGAGGCAGTCGCGGCTGCAGCCGAGCTGGACGATCGCCGCCGACCCGTTCGCGAGGGCGCTCGGGAACACGAGCGACGTCGGCGTCGCGGGTGTCGCGAAGCCGGGACAGACGAGCGCTCCGCGCTGTGCGGCGACCGCGGCTGCACCGACCGCGGCGGCGCTCGTCTTCGCCGTCGAGTCGGGGTAGAACAGGCCACCGGTGGGCGTCGGGCCCGGGGCGTCGACGAGCCGGTCGAGGATCACGCCCGCGACGGCCGGGTCGCAGCTCGAGGTCGAGATCGCCGCCGCGTAGGCGGCCGCCTGGTCGGCCTCGGTCGACCCGCCCGACGGCGGCGCGGCAGGGTTCGTGGCCGTGGTCGTCGTCGTGGTTGTTGTGGGGGTGGTGGTTGTGGCGGTCGTCGAGGTCGTCGTCGATGTCGTCGTCGATGTCGTCGTGGGTGGCGTGCTCGGAGCGCCGTAGAGCGGCAGTTCGGCGGCCGGGATCGCGGTGGGGACCGAAAGCCCGTCGACGAGGATCGGGGGCGGGGTGGCGAAGGCCTTCGGCAGCGCCACCTCGAGCTTCCTCAGGTCGGCCGCCGCCCACAGGCCGGTGCCGGGCGCTGCCGCGGGCCGGAAGGCGAGCAGGTCGAGCACGGTCGGCCGGCCGGTCGCCGCGGCCGCCTTGCCGAGCGCCGTGAGAGCGGTCTTCGGTGCAGCGCCACCGTCGAGCAGCGCCCCGACCCCGACCGCGGGGACTGCGGTCTGGATCGCATCCCGGATCGCCGCGAGGGCTGCGACCGACGCGCCGGCCGTGGCCGGTGTGACGGCGGGCGCGAGCACGAGGTCGCGGATCGCCGGTACCTGCTGGGCCAGGGCGACTGCGTAGGCGGCGAGCGCCGCTCGCCCGGCGTCGTCGGCGGGCAGCGGCGACGCGATCAGCTCGACCACGATCCCGACGCCGGCCGGGACCTTCTGCAGCGCCTGAGCCAGCCCTGGATCGACGGTCGACGCGCCGGCGGGCCAGGCGACACCGAGCCGCACGACCGCCAGGCCCAACTGGCGGGCTGCCGTCGCCTGGGTGGGGCTGTCGAGGCCCGCGCCGACCACGAACGTCGGCTGCCCGACCTGCGGCTGGCCCAGTTCGCGGGCCGCGCTCTGCTCGCGGCGGCTGTTGGTGGTGGTGGTGGTCGTGCCTGCGGCGCGCACGATCGGCAGCGCGGCGACCGTCGTCGTGTTGCCGGCCCAGTCGCGCGCCGTCACCTGAACCGGATACAGGCCCGCCCGGGCCGGCAGCTTCCAGGCGACCGTATGCCAGCCGGGGTCGAGTGAGAGCGTGCGCGTGGCGCCGGCCGACGACGTCGCCTGGACGGTGGCGGGCTTCGAGAGCCAGAAGCGGGCCGCGCCGACCGCGGCGTTCGCGAGGCGGAGCGCCGGCGGCTCGGTCAGGTAGGCGGTGAAGCGCGTCGCGGCGGCGGCGAAGCGGGGGTCGGCCGGCGCGAGCTTGCGCAGCAGCTGCGCGACGTACTCGGCGTAGTCGACGGGCGAGGGGGTGCCGTCGAGCGAGTAGTCGCTCCAGAAGCCGGTGTCGAAGCGCGGCAGCGTGTCGGCCGCGGCAGCCTGGAGGTTCGCGGCGAGGGTCGCCGCGTCGGGGTCGCCGCTCGCGGTCGCGTACGCCTGCAGCGAGATCACCGTCTGCAGCTGGGCGTTCAGGACGACGACCGGCGAGAACGAGTAGAGGCGGATCCACGGGCCGGCCGTGACCGTCGTGAGGAGGTGCCTGGCACCGATCGTCCGGAAGGCCGCGGCTGCCGTCGACGACAGGGCGGGATCGCCCGCGGCGGCACCCACGAACGCCTGGGCGGCAACGGCCTGTGCCATCCCCGAGAGCCACGGCGCCCGGCCGCCGCCGAAGTCGAAGTAGTACTCCCAGCCGAGCCCGCCGCCCGGCTCGGGCTGGGCACGGGCGGCCAGGGCCGTGGCGAGGCGGGCGGCCGCGGCGGTGTCGCCCGCCGCGACGTCGGCGTTCAGGGCGCCGAAGTTCGCCAGCGGATGGAACTCGAAGCAGCGGCCGGGGAAGTAGCGATAGACGACTCCGTCGGCGTCCGCGATGTCGGTCTTGGCCGAGGGTGCCGGCCGTTGCGCGAACCAGCCGTCGTCGGCGCGCAGTTGGCCGAGCAGTGCCACCGCCCGCGGCTGCGACAGCTTCCCGGCCAGCGCGGCGACCTGCGAGAGACATTGCGCGACGGGCCGGCCGCGTGGCGCTGGGAGGTTCCGGATCAGCCTGGCGGCGCGGTTGATCTCGGCGCGTCCCGATGCGGCCGTCGCCGCGTCCACCCGTCCGGCCGCCGCCGCGACGGCGAGCGCATGCAGCGCTGCGCTCTGGACCGGGAGCGGCTGCACCGCGGCGGGCGTGCCACCGGCCAGAACGAGCGTCGAGACCGCGACCCCCACGGCGAGCGACCAACGCATCGTCCGCGAGGGTAGCGGGGGTTCGTTAAGAACTCTTGGCGGTCTGCTTGACGCGCTGGAGGCGCAGCGCGAGCTTGGGGCACTGGCTCACCGCGCGGCGTGCGTGCGCATCGAGGCCGCTCCCGAACGGCGTCGGGTCGACGATCGGGTAGCCCCAGTCGTCGAGGCCGATCCGCTCGGGGAAGAGCTCGGCGCACAGGCCGTGGCCGTCGCACGCGATCGGGTCGACGATCACGACCTCGCTCACCGGGCGGCCTTCGGTAGCGGCAGGATCTGCCTGGCCTGCTTGCCGCAGCGTCCGGAGCGTGCGTGTAGCTCGAGCTCGTGCGCGAAGACGTGGAGCGCGCTCGCGAGGAACCGCGCGCTGCCGTCGGGATGGCTGCAGGCTCCGCGCCGCGTGACCAGGGCGCCGAACCGCTCGAGCTCGGGCACGCCGACGTCGTGGCCGCCGCGCGCGAGCCGGCCGAAGCCGTCCGCGATCGCGGCGAGGCCGTGCACGCACGGGCCGCACTGGCCTGCGCTCTGCCCGGCGAGGTAGGCGAGGACGCGCTCGCTCTCGGCCACCGCGCACGCCGACTCGGGGAAGGCGACGATCGCACCGGCGCCCATCGTGTCGGCCGTGAGCCTGAGCGTTGCGGCCTCGGACGCGTCGACCCAGCCGCCGAAGTAGCCGCCGACGAGGAACGCCGAGACGGGCGCCGACGTGCCGCCGCACTGGTCGACGACGTCGCCGAGCAGCCCGCCGAGCTCGATCTCGTGGACGCCCGGGCGGGCGACTGCGCCGGAGAGCGTGATCAGTGCGGTTCCGGGCGCGTCGTCGTCGCCCGCCTGCCTGAACCAGGTGGGCCCGAACCGGGCGATGAGCGCGAGGTGCGCGAGCGTCTCGACGTTCTGCACCAGCGTCGGGCGGTTCTGGAGCCCGCGCTGGAACGGGTAGGGCGGCTTCGTGGTCGGCTTCGCCGGGCGGCCGGCGATCGCGCGCAGGAGCGCGGTCTCCTCGCCGGTGACGAACGCCTCGGGGACGGTGTGGAGGCGAATCGGGATCCGGTCGATCCTGGCGCGCCGCCGCTCCTCGAGCGCCGTCTCGACCCGGGAGCGCTCGACGACCGCCCGCTCGGAGACGGTGACGATGCCGAGGTCCGCGCCCACCGCGCCGGCGGCGGCCGCGATGCCGTCGAGCACGAGGTGCGGGTTGAAACGGAGGAGCGCCTTGTCCTTGCCGCTCGCGGGCTCGCCCTCGGCGCCGTTCGCCACGACGATGCTCTTGCCGCGCGCTGACGCGACGGCCTGCAGCTTGCGCGCGACCGGGAAGCCGCCGCCGCCGCGCCCACGCAGCCCGCTGGCCTCGACCGCCGCCACCAGGTCGCGCCGTGGGGTCACGGCACCGAACCGGCGGAGGTGGGCGTCGAGCGACACCGCGCGGTCGTCGGTGTGGAGTCCCAGGAACAGGCGGGGCCGGCGGCCCGGCGCGAGTTGCTCCACGGGTGCTTCCGCGCGCGCGGCGGTCACTGGTCGCCGCCGCCGGTCGAAGCCGTGACCTGCCCGAGCACGCGCTGGGTGCTCGCGTCGATGTGCAGGCCGAACGCCAGGGCGAGCCGGTCGCCGGCGGGGTCGCGCACGGTCGCCGCGACATCGCTGCCCTGCAGGCCTGTGACCGCACCCGAGTACACCGCACCCGTCGTGGCCGGGACGAACGAGACACCGCTGGCGGTGAGCGAGACTCCGCCGCCGTCGGGGACGCCCTGGAGGTCGATCCGGGCGGCGCCGCCCGGTCCGCCGCGCAGCCGCAGCAGGAGGTGGATCGTCACCAGCCCGTTCGCGGCCTGCGACTGGGTGAGCCGGCCGGTGAGCGTCGAGGAGAACGAGGTCGGCGGTGTCGCGGCGCTCGTCAGGGTGCGCGACGCGCCCGACGTTCGGCTCGAGGCCGCCGACACCCTCCGGAGGATCGAGACCGGGGTGCCGGCGCGGGCGGCCCAGCCGTGCTTGGCGGGGCCGCCGGAGTACCAGACGAACAGCACGATCGGCGTCGCCAGCGCGGCGGCCGCGCCGCCGAGGCGCGCGACCGGCAGTCCGCCGGCCGCGACCCGGACGAGAGCCGCCAGCGCGACGAGCGCCGTGCAGCCGAAGCCGAGCAGCCGGAGCCAGCCGAACCGCGCGTCGCTGCCGGTGCCGTACGTGTGGAGGAGCGCGATCGGCCACGAGGCGTACGCGAGCCAGTGGATGGCCCGCCACAGCCTCGCTCCGACGCGGGCCCGCAGCAGGCTGGTGACGACGAGCGCCAGCAGGAGGTCGAAGGCGACGGTGCCGAGACCGAGCCAGACCGTCCGGTACGGCGACGCGAACGGCACGACGCCGTCGAGGAGGCCGATCGGGGCGAAGCCGTCCGCCACGGTCGTGACGACGTGGATGGCCACGAAGACGATCGAGAGCAGCGTGAGATTCCGATGGATGCTCGTGATCGCGAACCGGGGCCAGCGCTCGGCCGACCAGCGCAGCGCCCCGAGGACGCCCAGGAGCATCGACGCCGTCAGGAGCAGCAGCGCGACGACCCCGCTCCCACGGGTCAGGTACCAGAGCACCTTGGCGTTGCCGCCGCCCGCCGCGAGCAGGGTCGCGTGGACGCTCACGAGCCACCCGACGCGACGACGGGCGGCGCCGAGCTCTGCAGCGGGGCCTGGGCCTGAGCTTGCGCCTGCGCCTGAGCCTGCGCCTGAGCTTGCGCCTGAGCCTGGGCTTGCGTTGCCGCCCCGGCTCCACCGTCGCCCTGGCCGCGGACCGGGATCAGGGCTGGTGCGGGCGCCACGACCGTCCGTCCGCGCGCGGGCGCGGTCCGTGCCGGCGCGGTCGGTGCCGGGGCGGGCGTCGTGTGCCGGCTGTGCTTCGTCGTCGAGGCCGCGACGGCGGTGAAGACGCCCGTCAGCCCCGTCGCGACGGCGACGACCCCGACGGTCGCCGTGCGGGCGCGCAGCAGCGCGGCGTCGCGGACGTTTGCCGCACGCCGCGCGGCGTGGTGGCGGTGCGACTCGTGGTCGGGAGCCATCCCCGACGAGGGTGCCGCACCTGCATGAGATTCGGATGAGCGGTTCCTGTGGTTCACCTGAGAGCTGCGACCGCGACCCGGACGGCAGGGAGGGCGATCCAGAGGTCGGCCCCACCGCCGTCGCGGTTCCTGACGTACGCCTCGCCGCCGTGGGCCCTCGCGATCAGCGCGACGATGGCGAGGCCGAGACCGGTCCCGCCCGAGCTCCGGCCGTCGTCGGGGCGGCTGAAGCGGTCGAACGCCCGGTCGAGGAAGTCGGCGGGCAGGCCGCTCCCCTGGTCCGTGACGTGCAGCTCGACGCGCCCGGTGCCCGCGATTCCGGCGACGGCGCTCATCACGACGGCGCCGCCGCCGTGCTCGAGGGCGTTGTCGACGAGGTTGCCGAGCGCCTGCTCGACCCGGGCGGGATCGGCGACGAGCTCGGGGTCGCGCGACTCGTCGACCTCGAGCCTCCGTCCGAGCAGCTCCGCCCGGGCCGCGAAGCGGCTCCGCACACGTTCGAGCAGCTCCGAGGCGTGCAGGCGCTCGGGGCGGATCGGCAGGTGGCCCTGATCGGAGCGGGCGATCAGCAGCAGATCCTCGGCGAGCCGCACCAGCCGCTCGGTCTCCTCCGCGGCCGACGCGAGCGCCGTCTCGAGCTCCTCGCGGCTGCGCGGCCGGCGCAGCGCGAGCTCGAGCTCGGCCCGGAGCAGGGCCAGCGGTGTCCGTAGCTCGTGGCTCGCGTCCGAGACGAAGCGGCGCTCGTGCTCGAACGAGCCCTCGAGCCGGGCGAGCATGTCGTTCAGCGTCACCGCGAGCGCCGAGATCTCGTCATGGGCGGGCGGCACGGGCAACCGCCGGCCGGGCTCGGCGGCCGTGACCGCGGCGGCCCGGCGTCGCATCGCCTCGACCGGGCGCAGCGCGGCAGCCGCCAGCCCGTAGCCGGCCAGCAACGCGATCAAGAGTGCGACGGGCGCCGCGAACAGGAACTCGTGGCCGAGCCGGTCGAGCGTCTCCGCGCGCGCGGCCAGCGAGCGGCCGACGACGAGTGTTGCCGGCCTGCCGTCGACCTTGGTCGGCGTCCGCACGATGCGCCAGTGGTGCCGCAGTCCCTTGATCTCGATCGACGCATGCGACGTCGTCGTCACGGCGCCCGAGGCGAGCGCCGGCAGCGGCTTCGGCAGCGACTCGATCACCTTCCCGTCGGCGCCGACCAGCTCGGCGATCGTGGGGCCGTCGCTCACGTCCTCGTCGAGCAGCCGATGGCCCTCGGCGGCGTTGTGGCGCGCCTCCCCGACCTGCGCCGCCAGGTTCTGGTCGATGCTCGCCAGCATCGTCCCGCCCACGCGGAGATAGATGAAGAGGCCCATCGCGGCCAGCACCACCGTCATCGCGGCCGCGAACGGGAGCGTGAGGCGCAGCCTGATCGGGAGCCGGCTCACGCGTCCCCGGCCGTGGCGACCCCGCCGTCGGCGCGGAGCCGGTAGCCGACGCCGCGCACCGTCTCGATCGACTCGACCCCGAACGGCCGGTCGATCTTCTCGCGCAGGTAGCGGACGTACACGTCGACGACGTTCGAGCGGCTCTCGAAGGCCATGTCCCAGGCCCCGTCGAGGAGCTGGAGCCGTGAGAGGACGACGCCGGGGCGGCGGACGAACAGCTCGAGCAGCGAGAACTCCCGCGTCGACAGCTCCAGCTCGACGTCGCCGCGCCAGGCGCGATGCGCTGCCGGATCCAGGCGCAGGGCGCCCACCTCGAGCGTCGTCGGCCGCTCGCCCGGTGCGCGACGGACGATCGCCCGCAGGCGCGCGAACAGCTCGGCGAACGAGAACGGCTTGGTCAGATAGTCGTCGGCGCCGCCGTCCAGGCCGCTCACCCGATCGCCGACGGCGTCGCGGGCCGTCAGCATCAGCACGGGCACCCAGACCTCCCGCTCGCGCATCTTGCGGAGGACGCCGAACCCGTCCAGCCCGGGCAGCATCACGTCGAGGACGACGGCGTCGTACGGCGCCGACTCGACCATCCACAGGGCGTCCTCGCCGTTCGGCGCGATGTCGGCAGCGTGCCCCTCCTCGCGCAGGCCTCGCGCGATCAGCGCCGCCATCTTCGGCTCGTCTTCCACCACCAGGACTCGCATGGGCCCATTGTCACGACGTACGCGGGGTTTCGCAGACCGCTCTCATCCGGGGCTCATCGACTGCTGGTGCCATCCGCGCATGGACGCCGAGGGCAACGAGCGCCTGACGAGCCTCACGGCCGTCGTCCTGCTCGTGCTGCTGGCCGTCGAGGGGGAGACGATCCTGATGCTCGGCTCGCAGCTGACGCTGCACATCTTCCTCGGCGTCGCGTTGATCCCCGTCGTCTGCCTCAAGCTCGGCACGACGGCCTGGCGCTTCGGGCGGTACTACACGGGAGCGCGGGAATACGTCGCCAAGGGGCCGCCGACGGTGCTCCTGCGCGTGCTGGTCGCGCCGCTCGTCGTCGCCGCCACCGCCGGGCTGTTCGGCACGGGCATCCTGCTGATCGCGGTCTCGCCGCAGCGCGGGATCGTCCTCGGCCTGCACAAGGCGAGCTTCATCGTCTGGTTCGCGGCGATGAGCGCGCACGTCCTGGCCCACGTCCTGAAGCTGCCGCGGCAGGTCGGTGCCGAGCTGGGGCGGCGAGGCCGGCGCGCCGGCGCCCGCGCTGCCCTGATCGCCGTGTCGCTCCTCGCCGGGCTCGGCGTGGCTCTCGTCACGCTGCCGCAGGCGCATGCGTGGACGCACTGGGCGTCCACGCACCACCACCACGACGGCTGACCGGGGTACGCTCGCGGGCGATGGCCACCCGCGTCCGGTTCGCGCCCAGCCCGACGGGCACGCTGCACGTCGGCAACGCCCTGAGCGCCGTCGCGAACCGGGCCTTCGGCGACCGGCTGCTGCTGCGCATCGACGACACCGACCCGGCGCGGAACCTCCCCGGCGGGGAGGAGGCGATCGTCGCCGACCTGGGCTGGCTCGGGATCGTCTGGGACGAGGGGCCGGTCCGGCAGAGCGACCGGGCCGGACGGCACCTCCAGGCGGCAAGGGACGCCGGGCTCGACCAGGTGTTCCACGGCGTGCCGCTCTGGCGCACCGACGGCACGCCGACCTTCCACCTCGCGAGCGTCGTCGACGATCTCGACTTCGCGATCACGCACGTGATCCGCGGCTCCGACCACCGGCCGAACGAGGAGCTCCACGCCGCGCTGCACCGCGCGCTCGGGTCGACGCCGCCCGAGGTGATCCATCACGGCCTCGTGGTCGGCGAGGATGGGAAGAAGCTGTCGAAGCGGGCCGAGGGCGCGACCGTGGCGGCGCTGCGCGACGCCGGGTACCCCGCCGAGGCGGTGCGCGCCTATCTCGAGGAGCTCGGGCTGCCGCGCCACGACGTCCACCTCGACCTCGACCGCATCCGGTCGCTGTCCGTCGACGTGCTGGCGGGGCTGGCCGACGAGGAGCTGGCGGCGCGGGCCGGAGTCCCGCTCGAGGCGGCCCCGGTGCTGCGTGGCGCGCACGATCTCGTCGAGGCGCGCGCTCTCGCCGCCGCTGTGCTCGACCGGCCCGAGCCGGAGCCGTCGGGCAGCCCCGTGACGCTGCAGCGCTTCCTCGAGCTGCGCGTGCCGTTGCCGGAGCTGCTCGGCCCCGATCAGGCGAGGGCCGTGGTCCGCGAGCTGAAGGCCGTCGGAGGGGACCTGCGCGCCCTCCGCCGGGCGCTGACCGGTCGTGAGCGCGGCCCCGAGCTCTGGGCCGTGCTGCGCGCGTTGCCGCGCGACGAGGCGCTCGGCCGGGCGACGGCCGCACTACCCTAGGGGCGTGCGCCTCTACGACACGTTCAGCCGGGGTCCGGTCGAGCTGCCCGCGCCGCCCGGCCCCGTCCGGATGTACTTCTGCGGCCCCACCGTCTACGCGCGCGCCCACGTCGGGAACGCCCGGCCGTTCCTGCTCGGGATGTGGCTGCGGTCGTGGCTCCGCGTCGGCGGCTACGACGTGACGCTCGTCCACAACATCACCGACGTCAACGACAAGATCTACGACGCCGCACCCGGCGCGAGCGCCGAGCTCGCCGAGCGCGCCACGCAGTGGTACCTCGAGGACGTGGGCGGCTTCGGGTTGGGGCTGCCCGACCACCTGCCGAAGGCGACCGGGTCGATCCGCGAGATCGTGGCGTTCGTCGAGGAGCTGGTCGCCGCCGGGTTCGCGTACGCCGTCGACGGCGATGTCTACTTCCGCGTCGCGCGGGCGGCCGGGTACGGCCGGCTCTCCGGCCAGCGGCCCGACCAGGTCGAGGAGCAGGAGCCGAACCCGCTCAAGGAGGACGGGCGCGACTTCGCGCTCTGGAAGGCGAACAAGCCCGGGGTCGAGGACACGTGGTGGGAGTCGCCGTGGGGGCCCGGCCGGCCGGGCTGGCACATCGAGTGCTCCGCGATGGCGGAGGCCGCGTTCGGCCCCGCCTTCGAGATCCACGGCGGCGGGCTCGACCTCGTCTTCCCCCACCACGAGAACGAGCTCGCGCAGTCGCGGGCGCTCGGCCACCCGTTCGCCGCGCTCTGGGCGCACAACGGGATGCTCCGCTTCACCGGCGAGAAGATGTCGAAGTCGCTCGGCAACGTGACGACGCTGCGCGATGCGCTCGACCGCTTCGGCGCGAAGCCGCTCCTCCTGTTCTTCCTCACCGGCCACTGGCGCAAGCCGCTCGACTTCAACGACGACGTGATGGCGAGCGCGGCGAGTCAGTGGGCCGGCTTCGAGGGGAGCTTCCGCGTGCCGCGCTCCGACCCGCCGGAGGGCGAATGGCGGCGGTTCGCCGCCGCCCTCGACGACGACTTCAACACGCCGGAGGCGCTGGCGATCCTCCACGGCTGGCGGGCGCGCGGCTACTGGGAGCTCGTCCGCGACGGGCTCGCGATCTTCGGCCTCGACCTGCCGCCGGCGCCCGCGGGCCCGGGCGCGCCGGCCGAGGTGGAGGAGCTCGCCCGTCGGCGCGAGACCGCGCGGGCCGCGAAGGACTTCGCCGAAGCCGACCGGCTCCGCGCGGCCATCGACGAGCTCGGCTTCGAAGTGCAGGACGGTGCCGGCGGCCCGCGTCTGATCGCGAAGCCGTGAGCGACCTGGTCTACGGGCGCCAGTCCGTGCGGGAGGCGCTCCGGGGCCGCCGCCGGGTCGTGGAGGTGTGGGCCAGCGAGCGGGCCGTGCGGGGCGAGCCCTGGCTCACCGACGTTCGCGTGCGCGTGAAGTCCGAGGCGGAGCTGGCCGAGCGGGCCGGGACACGCGATCACCAGGGGCTGGTCGCCACGGTCGACCCGTATCCCTACGCGGACGCCTACGAGCTCGCGGCCGCGCCGAAGCCGCTGCTGGTCGTGCTCGACCGGGTCACCGACCCGCGCAACCTCGGTGCCGTCTGTCGGAGCGCCGACGGCGCGGGCGCGACGGGGGTCGTCGTGCCCGCGCACGGGTCGGCGATCGTGACGCCGGCGGTCGCCCGCGCGTCGGCCGGCGCGGTCGAGCATCTGCCGATTGCGGTCGTGACGAATCTCGCGCGGTACCTCGAGGAGGTGAAGGGCGTCGACCTGTGGGTGCTCGGCGCCACCGGCGACGCGGAGGCGACCCCGATGTGGGAGGCCGACCTGGCGGGCGGCGTGGCGCTCGTCTTCGGCGCCGAGGGGAAGGGGCTCAGGCCGCTCGTGCGCCGGACCTGCGACGCGCTCGTCTCGATCCCGCTGGCCGGCTCGATCGAGTCGCTGAACGTCAGCGTCGCCGCCGCCGTGCTCCTCTACGAGGCCCGCCGCCAACGCCTGGCGCGGTAGTTGCGACGTGGCCGACGAGACGCTCTATCTCTTCGACGGCCACAACCTCCTGTACGCCGGGGGCTTCGCCGACCCACGCGAGCTCGTCGACCTGCTGGCGGGCTTCGTCGCCCTGCGTGGGGCCCGGGGCATCGTCGTCTTCGACGGCCGCGGCGACGACGTCAGCCGCGGCCCGCTCGACGTCCGCTACGCCCCCCATGCCGACACGCTGCTCGAGCGCCTGGCCGCCACCCACCGCGGGCGCGAGCGCGTCCTGCTGGTGACGAGCGACTCGACGGTGTCCGCGGCGGCCGGCTTCCAGGTGACGAGCCTCTCCTCGCAGACGTTCCTGCGCGACCTCGAGCCGGTGCCGGCGCCTGAGCAGCCGCCGCAGGGGCTGGCCGGGAAGCTCGACGCCGCGACGCGCGAGCAGCTCGAGCGCCTTCGGCGCGGCGAGCCGTAGAGCACGGCCCGCAAGCGGGCGAGTAAAATACGCCAATTGCAATTAGGACTTGTGCTCCTTGCGCGAGCTTGCTAGATTCACCTCAACTTCAGGGTGAGACTTCGACGCAGGCTTGTTTGGAGCGCGTTGTCGGAGCCGTCATCGGAAAGCGCTGATTACGGGGGTTTCGTCGTGGCCGTTCGCACCGCATACGCACCGAAGACGCCGCAGAAGGCTCAACGAGAACTTGAGGATCTGCAGCTGGTCATGAAGGCGCGCAACGGCAACCAGGTTGCCCTCGACGCTCTGATGCGCCGCTACACCTCGTTCGTCCGGCTGAAGGCGAGCTCGTACTTCCTTGCCGGCGGCGACTCCGAGGATCTGATCCAGGAGGGCCTCGTCGGCCTCTACAAGGCAGTTCGCGACTTCCGCGCCGACAAGGAGACGTCCTTCCGCTCGTTCGCCGAGCTGTGCGTCACCCGCCAGATCATCACGGCGATCAAGACCGCGACGCGCTTCAAGCACGCGCCGCTGAACACGTACGTCTCGTTCAGCCACACGCCGGCCGGCCAGGACTCCGACAGCGACGTCACGCTCGGTGACGCGCTCCCCGCAGCCTCGGTCCACGAGCCCGCCGTCCAGGTGATCTCCACCGAGGAGCTGCAGTCGCTCGTCGGCTGCCTCTCGACCACGCTCTCGTCACTCGAGGCCGACGCCTTGCGCCTCTATCTCGAGGGGTCGTCGTACGAGCAGATGGCCGAGGAGCTCGACTGCGACACGAAGACGATCGACAACGCCCTGCAGCGGGTCAAGCGGAAGATCCTGAACCACCAGGCCGGCCGGCAAGTCCTCTCCTAGGGCGGAGTACGATCCGGTCGCGCGCCGGAGTAGCTCAGCTGGTAGAGCACCTCACTTGTAATGAGGGGGTCAGGGGTTCGAGTCCCCTCTCCGGCTTCAGGTTGCGGCGAGCGCCTGCTCGAGGTCGGCCCAGAGCGCGTCCACGTCCTCGAGCCCGACGCTCAGGCGCAGCAGCCCCGCCGGGATCCGATCGCCTTCCCAGCGCGCCCGGCTCTCGAGCGTCGACTGCCCGCCGCCGAGGCTGGTCGCGTTCACGATCAGCCGCAGCGACGTCTCGACGCGACGCGGGTCGTCGACGTCGAACGAGATCAGCCCGGAGAAGCCCGGGTAGCGCACGTGCAGCACGTGCGGGTGCCGCTCGAGGCGCCGCGCGAGCTCCCGCGCCGACTCGGTGTGCCGGGACATCCGCTCGTCGAGCGTCGCGAGGCCGCGGGTGAGCGTCGCCGCCGACTCGGGTGAGGCGACGCCGCCCGTGTTCGTGCGGACCTGGCGGAGGCGGCGGCCGAGCTCGGGGTCGCGGGTGACCGTGGCGCCGAGCAGGGCGGCGTGGTTGCCCGTCAGGAACTTGGTCGCCGAGTGCACCACGACGTCGGCGCCTTCGTCGAGCGCCCGCAGGTAGGCGGGGGTCGAGACGGTCGCGTCGCAGACGACGAGGCCGCCGTGGGCGCGGACAGCCTCCCAGTCCGGCATCGTCAGCGCCGGGTTCGCCGGCGCCTCGACCCAGACGATCTCCGCCGGCGGCGGTGGGCCGGTCTGGTCGAACTCGACGAACGAGAGCCCCCAACCCGCCAGCAGGCCGAACAGGACGCTCGTGCCGAAGTAGGCCTGCTCCGCCAGGGCGATCGTCGTGCCCGGGCCCGCCAGCGCGAGGACGACCGCCGCCTCGGCGGCCATCCCCGACGCGAAGAGCAGCGCGTCGCCGCCCTCGCGGCGGCCGAGCTCCGTCTCGGCCTCCACGCCCGCGGGATGGTCGTAGCGCGAGTAGAAGAACCGCTCGGGCTCGCCCGACGCGTCGTACGGCCAGATCGTCGACCGGTCGGCATGCATCCGGAGAACGTATCGCCAGTAGTGTCTCCCGGGATGGCCGGAGCCGACCACCGAGCGCACACGACGACCGCCGACCGGCTCGCGTGGCTCGAGGAGCTGCGCGCCGAGGCGCTGCACGCCGGCTCGGAGAAGGCGGTCGCGCGGCAGCACGAGCAGGGCAAGCTGCTCGCCCGCGAGCGCGCCGAGCGGCTCTGCGACCCGGGCTCGTTCGTCGAGCTCGACCGGTACGTGCGCCATCGCGAGTCGAACTTCGGCATGCTCGAGCGGCGTCCCTACGGAGACGCCGTCGTGACCGGCCACGGCACCGTGCTCGGCCGCCGGGTGTTCGTCTTCAGCCAGGACTTCACCGTCTTCGGCGGCTCGCTCTCGGAGGTGTTCGCCGAGAAGATCTGCAAGGTGATGGACCTGGCGCTCAAGTACGGCTGCCCGGTGATCGGGATCAACGACTCGGGCGGGGCCCGCATCCAGGAAGGGGTGGTCTCCCTGGCCGGCTACGCCGAGATCTTCTGGCGCAACGTCCAGGCCTCCGGCGTGATCCCGCAGCTCTCGCTCGTGATGGGGCCGTGCGCGGGCGGCGCGGTGTACTCGCCGGCGATCACCGACTTCGTGCTGATGGTCGAGGGGACGTCGTACATGTTCATCACCGGGCCCGACGTCGTGAAGACGGTGACCGGCGAGGAGGTGACCTTCGAGGAGCTCGGCGGGGCGCTCACCCACGCGTCGAAGTCGGGCGTCGCCCACCTCACCGCGCCCGACGAGGAGTCCGCGCTCGACGACGCCCGCTACCTCCTGAGCTTCCTGCCGCAGAACAACACCGAGCCTGCCCCGTACCGCCCACCCACCGACCCCGTCGACCGGGAGGCGCCCGCCCTCGACGCGTTGATCCCCGACGAGCCGACCCGTCCGTACGACATCAAGCAGGTGATCGAGGCGGTCGTCGACGACGGCGAGCTGCTCGAGGTGCAGCCGCTGTACGCCGAGAACATCGTCTGCGGCTTCGCGCGCCTCGGGGGGTGGAGCGTCGGTGTCGTCGGCAACCAGCCGAAGGCCCTGGCCGGCGTCCTCGACATCGGCGCCTCCGAGAAGGCGGCCCGGTTCGTGCGCACCTGCGACGCGTTCAACATCCCGCTCGTCACGTTCGTCGACGTGCCCGGCTTCCTGCCCGGGACGGCGCAGGAGTGGGGCGGCATCATCCGCCACGGGGCGAAGCTCCTCTACGCCTACTGCGAGGCGACCGTGCCGAAGCTGACCGTGATCACGCGCAAGGCCTACGGCGGCGCCTATGACGTCATGAGCTCCAAGCACATCCGCGCCGACTTCAACTTCGCCTGGCCGACGGCCGAGGTGGCGGTGATGGGGCCCGAGGGAGCCGTCAACATCATCTTCCGCAACGAGCTCGCCGCCGCCGCCGATCCGGAGGCGCGCCGGGCGGAGCTGATCGCCGAGTACCGGGAGCGGTTCGCCAATCCGTACTCGGCGGCCGAGCGCGGCTACGTCGACGACGTGATCGAGCCGAGGCGCACGCGCCCGGTGCTGATCGACGCGCTCCGGATCGCGATCGACAAGCGCGAGCCCCGGCCCGCGCGGAAGCACGGCAACATCCCGCTGTAGCCGCCGTGCGGTCGGCGCTGGGCGCCGGCACGCTAGGCGCCGGCAGGCTTACGCGCCGGCAGGCTGGGCGACGAGCACCAGCACGCCGTCCAGGCAGCCCATGCCGGCCTGCTCGCCGACGCTGAAGCCGGCGAGGCTGGGCGACTGAGGCCCGGTGGTGCAGGTGAGGTCGCCGTGCTCGGCGTTGTGGATCGTGATCGACCCGTCGCCGAGCGCCGTGATCGTGCCCTTCGTCGTCTGGTCGACCGTCGCTGGCGGCGGCGGCGGTGTCGACGGCGTCGTCGTGGTCGGCGGCGGCGGGGTGCCGCCGTTGCCGCTGCCGAGCGCGACGATGATCACGAGCACGTTGTCCTTGCAGCCCATGCCGGCGAGCTCGCCGACGCTGAAGCCGGCGAGGCCGGGCGAGCCGGGGCCGCTGGTGCACGTGAGGTCACCGTGCTCGGTGTTGTGCACCGTCACCGTCCCGCCGCCGAGCGCGGTGATCGTGCCCTTCGTCGTCTGGTCGGCGGTCGTGACCGGTGGCGTCGGGGGCGCCGGAGTGGTCGTCGTCGAGTGCCGGAGCAGGACGAGCTGCCCGGCCGGGATGCTGCAGCCCATCAGGACCTGGTCGCCCTCCGAGAACCCGGTGAGCGAGGGCGAGCCCGCGCCGACGGTGCACGTCGCGACGCCGCCGGCGTAGTCGACGCTCACCGAGTCGGTGCCGATCGTCGCCAGCGTCCCGAGGTAGGCGCGGCCCGGGGCGTTCGCGGTGACCGGCGCCCACGAGACGAGCGTTCCGCCGGCGCAGGCGACGTTGACGTGCGAGCCGACGGCCAGCGTCGCCGTCGAGGGCGACGTCGAGTCGATCGCGCAGGTGAGGTCGCGGTCACCGTCGTGCAACGTGATCGACGTGCCGGAGAGGCTGGTGATCACGCCGCCGAATCTCGTCGCCGCGTCGTCGTTCGCCGCTGTCGTCGTGAAGCCGACGTGCCGCAGCTTGGTGAGGACCAGGTGGCCGGCAGGCCCGGCGCACGCGATCCGCACGCGCTGGCCCACGGCGAAGCTCACCGCGGACGGCGACTTGGCGGCGAAGGAGCAGGTGACCGTCCCTCGCGCCGTCTTGACGGTGACGGCGGAGGTCGTCAGCGCGACGATCGAGCCGGTCGCGTTCGCGCCGTGCGGGGCGGACGCCCGTTCGGGCCGTGCAGCAGCAGGCAGTGCGACGGCAGCCGTGCAGAGCACGATGCCGAGAAGGGTGGCCGCACGCGACATGCCGAATCCGTATCGGCGGCCCGTCCGACCGCCTGCGTCCCTCGATTCAGGGTTTCGCAGCCGTCAGGCGCGGGCGAGCGAAGCGAGCTCGCGCGCGACGCCGGCGGCGTCGTAGGGCCAGACGAAGAGCGCGCGCTGATGGCCACTCTTGTCGATCACGTACGCCGCCTCGGTGTGCGAGACGTTGTGGACGGTAATGCCGGCGATCGTGCGCGTCGCCACGCTCACGCCGATCGAGTAGCGCTGCCACGTCGCCGCCAACGCGGCGGGCGATCCGATCGCCCAGCGCCATTCCGGCCCGACGCGCCACTTGTGAAAGGCGGTGGCGAGGTCGGCCCGCGCGTTGCCGAAGACGTTGACGCTCACCGCGACCACCGCGGGCCGTTCGGCGACCGGCAGCGCGGCGAGCGCGTGCTCGAGGGTCTGCGCCTCGATCGGGCAGAGGTTCCGGCAGAGCGGGTCGAGGAACGTGACGACCGCGGCCCGCCCGCGCAGCGAGGCCAGCGTGAGCGGGCGCCCGTTCGCGTCGTGCAGAGCGAACGCCGGCGAGAGCCGGGCCCCGGCGGGCCAGGTCGCAGCGGCCGTGCTGTCGGCCGTTGCGGCGGCCGACGTGTGCGTGCGTCCGAGCAGGGCGATCGCGGTCCCGGCCGCCGCCCCGACCACCAGCGCGGTCGCGAGGCACACCAGGACGAGCTTCCGCGGCACGCCCGAAGGGTAGACCTTCTCGGAGCCTCTCAGACCGCCGCGGCGACCTCGGCACCCGCCGCGAGCGTCGCGTCGAGCGCGTCGACCACGGCCGGGTCGAACTGCGTGCCGGCGCCCGCGCGCACCTCACGCAGGGCCTCCTCGCGTGTCAGGGCCGGGCGGTAGACGACGTCCGAGGTCATCGCGTCGAACGCAGACGCGACGAAGACGATCCGTGCGCCGAGCGGGATCTCCTCCCCCTGCAGCCCGCCCGGATAGCCGCCCCCGTCCCAGCGCTCGTGGTGGCGCAGCACCCAGCTGGAGACCGAGGCGAGGCCGATGCTCTCGACCATCCGGCGGCCGATCTCGGCGTGACGCTGGAGGACGTCGCGCTCGGCCTGCGACAGGGGCCCGGGCTTGTGCAGGATCTCCTGCGGCACCGCGAGCTTGCCGAGGTCGTGCAGGCGGCCTGCGAGCCGTGCGAGCTCGACCTCGGCCTCGGTGAGCCGGAGCTGCTCGGCGATCCGGCCGGCGAGCAGCGAGACCCGCTCGGAGTGGCTGCCGGCATACGCGTCGCGGGCGTCGACGGCGCGCGCCAGCGTCGCGGCGGCCTGGAACCGCCCGGCGGCGGTCGACGGCGCCGACGTGGGTCGCGTCAGCGGGGCGGGCGACGCCGGATGCGCCATGTGGACGCGGTTCTTGCCGTGCTCCTTCGCCCAGTAGAGCGCACCGTCGGCGACCCGGATCAGGGACTCGCGCTCGAGCGAGTGCTCGGGGAAGGCCGCGACGCCGGCGCTGACCGTGACCGCGCCCACGGGCGGGATCGTCGACTCGCGGATGCGGTCGACGATCGACCGTGCGATCTCCGTCGCGGCGAGCGCCGCGACGCCCGGCAGCAGCACCGCGAACTCGTCGCCGCCGAGCCGGAACGCCTCGCCGCCCTGTCGCAGGCGGGCCGCGACCTGCGCGAGCACGCGGTCGCCCATCTGGTGGCCGTGGCTGTCGTTGATCTGCTTGAGCCCGTCGAGGTCGAGCAGACACAGGGCGACGGGGCCGTCGCTCGCCTCCGCGAGCGTGAGCTCCCGCTGCAGCCGCTCCTGGAAGTGCCGGTGGTTGCCGAGGCCGGTGAGCGGGTCGGTGAGCGCCAGCCGCATCGCGCTCAGCGCCTTGTGGGTGGTGCGCTGGTAGAGCGAGATCGCGACGAGCGGCCCGGCGAGCGCTGCGAAGAGCCAGGGCGTGCGCTGCCAGAGCACGACCAGCATCAGCGCCGTCGACGCCATCAGCGCGAACGGGATGATCGTCCAGCGGATGTTCGAGCGGATCAGGCGCGGGTAGCCGAGCTTCGACCCGGAGGCCGCGATCGCGGCGGTCACGAGCACCATGTTGCTGACGTAGAGGATCGCCGCGATCACCGCGACCTGGATCCCGACGTGGGTCGCTCCGGTACCGCCGATGTGCGGCAGCACGAGCCCGGCGATCCCGCCCGCGATCCCGAAGACCGCGCAGTTGTAGACGATCCGGATCGCGGCGCGTCCCTCCAGGAGCGCGACCAGGGTCGGCGCGGACGCGTAGAGGAAGGTCGCCGGCGCCCAGCCGAACAGGACGAAGGCGGCGACGGCGAAGACGAAGCCGAGCGAGACGCCGTTCGCGTCGGCGCCTTCGACCGGGACCGGGTAGCGCTCGGCGAAGGTCGACGCGACCAGGAAGGCGAGCACGCCGGCGAGCGTCGTCGCCGAATGTGCCCTCGAAACGAATGTGAGCGCCGCCGCGAGATACGCGACGACGCCCACCGTCGAGACGGGCACGACAACCGCGAGGAGCCTCGCGGGGGGGAGTGCCCGTCCCGCCAATCGAGCTACACCGTTACCAGGTGAAGTTGGCGGGAACTCCGAACTTCGCCATGCCGACCGAGAACGCGGTCACGACGGCAACGATGATGAGCTTTCTGACGTTCCACTGAAGCATGATTGTGCCTCCGGGTGAGGGTGCCGCAACGGTGGAATTGTCGGCGGCCCCTCCCGAACGGGTCATCACCCGGAGGGGGTAGGACGGGCTCCGGAGAGCGAAGATCACTCGAACGAGTTACCCCGATCGGGACACGTAGGCTTCGGACATGGCCCTTTCAGGCGAAGAAGGCGACGTCGGGCTCGAGCTCGAGCCCGCCCAGCCGCCACAGATCGCCACTGCGATCGCTGCGCTTCTGGCCCGCGACCGGCCGCCTGGCGCCTCGGCCTGGTGGCGAGGCGCGCCTGTTCAGGGCGCGACGGCGGGCGTGCCGCGGAAGAGCCGCGGCACCGAGCGCGCGTAGTCGGCGCCCGAGATCCACGTCAGCGCGAGGGCGACGACCAGCGTCCACCAGGCGGCGCCGTCGCGCACGGCGCCCGCCGCCGCGAAGCCGCCGGCGCCCGCGGCGATCGCCTGCGCCCACGTCTTCAGCTTGCCGAGGTCGCGGGCGGCGATCACGATCCCGCGCTCGACGGCCGCGAGCCGCAGGCCCGAGATGAGGAGCTCGCGCGCGACGATCGCGGCCACCATCCAGGCCGGGAAGACGTGCTGGTCGAGCAGCACGACGAGCGTCGCGAGCACCAGCACCTTGTCCGCCATCGGATCGACGAGCGAGCCGAAGGCCGACGTGACGCCGCTCCGCCGCGCGATCTTGCCGTCGAAGAAGTCGGTCGCCATCGCGACGATGAAGATGATCGTCGCCCAGTAGTCGTGGCCGTGGAAGGTGACGGCGAAGAGGGCGACCACCACCGGAACCGCGACGGCGCGTGCGAGCGTCAACTGATCCGCGAGCCTCACGACTCGACACAATACGGCTCGCATGCCCCCTTTCTCCAAGGTCATCGTCGCCAATCGCGGCGAGATCGCGATCCGCATCTTCCGGTCGCTCCGCGACATGGGCCTCGGCTCGGTCGCCGTGTACTCCGATCCCGACCGGTCGGCGCTGCATCCGCGCTACGCCGACGAGGCGCAGGCACTCGGCGGCGAGGCGGCCGCCGAGAGCTACCTCGTCGTCGAGAAGCTGCTCGCGGCGGCCGACCGGTCGGGCGCGGAAGCGGTCCATCCCGGCTACGGCTTCCTGGCCGAGAACGCCGCGTTCGCGCGCGCGGTCGAGGCGGCCGGCCTCGTCTGGATCGGGCCGCCGCCGTCCGCGATCGAGCTGATGGGGTCGAAGACGAGTGCGCGCCGGGCGATGCAGGCCGCGGGCGTCCCGATCATCCCGGGGACCACCGAGCCGGTCGCGACCGCGGCCGAGGTGGCCGCCCTGGGCGACGAGATCGGCTACCCGCTGCTGATCAAGGCGGCGGCCGGGGGCGGCGGCAAGGGGATGAAGACCGTCTACTCGGCGGCCGAGGCGGCGGAGGCGTTCGAGTCGGCGCAGCGCGAGGGGCTCGCCTACTTCGCGGACGCGTCGGTCTACGTCGAGAAGTACCTCGAGGATCCGCGTCACGTCGAGGTGCAGGTGCTCGCGGACGCCTACGGCAACGTGATCCATCTCGGCGAGCGCGACTGCACGATCCAGCGCCGCCACCAGAAGCTCGTCGAGGAGACGCCCTCGCCGGCGGTCGACTCCGGGCTGCGCGAGCGCATCGGCCGGATCGCCGTCGACGCCGCACGCGCGGCCGGCTACCGCTCCGCGGGGACGATCGAGGGCCTGCTCGCGCCGGACGGCTCCTACTACTTCATGGAGATGAACACCCGGATCCAGGTCGAGCACACGATCACGGAGGTCGTCTCCGGGGTCGATCTCGTGCGGGCCCAGCTCCAGATCGCGCTCGGCGAGCCGCTCCAGTTCACCCAGGACGAGATCCGGCTGCAGGGGCACGCGATCGAGTGCCGGATCAATGCCGAGGACGCCGCCAACGGCTTCCGGCCGTCGCCCGGGACGATCACCGCGTACCGCGAGCCGTCAGGGCCGGGCGTGCGCGTCGACTCGGGTGTCGCCGCCGGCTCGGAGATCTCGCCCCTCTACGACCCGATGATCGCCAAGCTGATCGTGCGCGGCGTCGACCGGGAGGACGCGATCGGCCGGATGCTGCGCGCCCTGGGGGAGTTCGAGATCGGCGGCGTGAAGAGCCTGGTCGGCTTCCACAAGGCACTGCTCGAGCATCCGTGCTTCCGGGCGGGCGAGACCTGTCTCGGGGTGATCGAGACCGCGGAGTTCGCGGCGCGCGCGGAGGAGCTGGCCGCCGAGCCGGTGCGCGGCGCGGGCGGAGCGGCCGCGGCGGCGGCGCCGGCGGGCCGCACCGAGCTGCGCGAGACGGTGGCCGAGGTCGACGGCAGGCTCGTGACCGTCAGGCTCGTCGTGCCGGAGGCGCCCCACCGCGAGCTGGCGCGCCGCCGCCGAGAGCGTGTGGCCGCCGGCGGCGGGCAGGCCGGCACCGGGCTCGTGGCCAGCCCGATGCAGGGCACGGTGCTCGCCGTGAAGGTCACCGACGGCGACGCCGTCGAGCCGGGGACGGTGATCTGCGTCGTCGAGGCGATGAAGATGGAGAACGAGGTCGCGGCGCACCGGGCCGGGACCATCGCCGGGCTCGCCGTCACGGTCGGCCAGCCGGTCACCACCGGCCAGCCGATCTGCTCGATCGTCCCCCGCGCCGGGTCGTAGGCGGCGCAGGCGCCAACTGCGTCACCGGCCGCGCGCTCGCGGCTACAGTCGCGACGTGGACCTGCACGAGTACCAGGGCAAGGAGATCTTCCGCCGTTTCGGGATCCCCGTCTCGGACGGCAGGCTCGCCACGACGCCCGAGGAGGCGCGCGCCGCCGCCGAGGAGCTCGGCGGCCCGGTGGTCGTCAAGGCGCAGGTGCTCACCGGCGGGCGCGGCAAGGCGGGCGGCGTGAAGCTCGCCACCGACCCGGCCGACGCCGAGCAGAAGGCTCGCGACATCCTCGGCCTCGACATCCGCGGCCACGTCGTCCGCCGGCTCTGGATCGAGACGGCCTCCGACATCGCGAAGGAGTACTACCTCTCGGTCACGTTCGACCGGGGCGCGAAGCAGCCGCTCTTCATGTTCACGACCCAGGGCGGGGTCGAGATCGAGGAGGTCGCCGCGAACAGCCCCGACGCGCTCGTGCGTCTGCACGTCGACGCGCTGGAGGGCTATCAGCCCTGGATCGCCCGTCGTCTGATCTACGGCGCGGGCGTCGAGGATCCCGGCGAGCAGAAGCAGCTCGCGGCGATCGTCGAGCAGCTCTACGCCTGCTTCGTGGGCGCCGACGCGATGCTCTGCGAGATCAACCCGCTCATCGTCACCCCCGACGGCCAGGTGAAGGCGCTCGACTCGAAGTTCACCGTCGACGACAGCGCGCTCTACCGGCACCCCGACATCGCCGCCTACCGCGACAACGCGGCCGCCGACCCCTTCGAGACGTTCGCCCGCGAGAAGGGCGTCACCTACGTGAAGCTCGACGGCTCGGTCGGCATCCTGGGCAACGGCGCCGGCCTGTCGATGTCGACCGTCGACGTCGTCGTGGTCGCCGGCGGGCAGCCCGCGAACTTCTGCGACCTCGGCGGCGGCGGCAGCGCCGAAGGCGTCGTCGACGCGCTCGAGGTGATCACCCGCGACCCGCAGGTCAAGTCGATCT
>CAYXXE010000012.1:0-29094 GCA_964468985.1 uncultured Gaiellales bacterium
CGCTGACGCGTTGGACGGAACCTTGCGCGGGTTCGATTCCCGCCGCCTCCATTTCTGTTGCATGTATTCCAACATGCTATAAGCGCCGTCATCAACTCCACGAGTCCGAGACGGGGCAGTCTCATCGGCCGGTGGCCGTCGCGCGTGATTCAGCCGAGGATATTGCGGAGCACGGCGAGGGTTTCAGGGACGACGCTGAAGTACGCCCAGCTTCCGCGCTGGTCGCGTTCGACGAGTCCGGCGTCAAGGAGCACCTTGAGGTGGTGGCTGACGGTCGGCTGAGTCAGGCCGAGCGGCTCGGTGAGGTGACAGACGCAGGCCTCGCCGGAGGGCTGGGCCTGGATCAGGCTGAGCAGGCGTAGGCGTGTCGGGTCGGCGACGACCTTCAGTGCGGTGGCAAGCCTGTCGGCTTCGTCGGCGTCAAGCGGGCCGGCGAGCAGTGGCGGGCAGCAGGCGGCAAGGGTCAGGATCGGCTTCACCGGCACATATTGACAGATATCGATGTCTTTGGCAGACTGACGGGACATTGATCTCCATCGATACCGGAGGGACTCCGTGATGAGCCAGGCGCTGGATCCGCTGACGCAGCGGCACGTTCGGCAGGCGGCCGAGCAGTTGAAGGGCGAGTTCGCCGGGGTGTTCTCCGTCGCAACCGTCGAGCGTTACATCGGCGAGTCGCTCGATCTGCTCGGCAACTCGCGGATCAACGTCTTCGTGCCGGTGCTCGCACACCGCTTCGCGCGCGAACGGCTGCGGGCGCTCGCGCAGGCGGAGCAGTTGATCGGGAAGGATCAGCCTGAGGTGCTCTTCGTCTGTGTCCATAACGCCGGTCGGAGTCAGATGGCGGCCGGCCTGGTCAAGCTGCGCTCGCAGGGACGTGTTCACGTCCGCTCGGCCGGGAGCACCCCGGCCGATGAGATCAACCCGGCTGTGATCGAAGCCATGAGCGAGCTGGGCGTCGACATGAGCGAGGAGTTCCCGAAGCCGCTCACCGACGAGGTTGTGCGGGCGGCCGATGTGGTGATCACGATGGGTTGCGGCGATGCCTGCCCGATCTATCCCGGCAAGAAGTACGAGGACTGGGAACTCGACGACCCGGCCGAACAGGACCTCGACGCGGTGCGGCGGATCCGTGACGAGATCGACGGCCGTGTCCAGAAGCTGATTGCCGAACTCGAGGAGGCGGCCCGATGAGTGTGAGCGACGATGCCCTGCGTGAACAGGTCCGGACGCGGTACGCGGATGCCGCTCGGGCGGCGAGTGCCGGATCGAGTTGCGGCTGCGGAACCTCGTGCTGCACCAGCGGGGAACGCAGCACCGACTGCTGCGGCGACGACTGCTGCGTCGGCGGGGCGCCGGCGGACTTCGGCCAGGCGCTCTACAGTGACCAGGAGCGCGGTGATCTTCCCGACCTGGCGGTGCTCGCGAGTCTCGGCTGCGGCAACCCGACGGCCGTCGCGGAGCTGCGCGAAGGCGAGACCGTGCTCGATCTTGGCTCCGGTGGCGGGATCGACGTCATTCTCTCGGCCAGGCGAGTCGGCCCCACCGGGACCGCCTATGGGCTGGACATGACGGACGAGATGCTCGCGCTCGCGCGTCGCAACGCCACCGAAGCGGGCGTTGAGAACGTCGTCTTCCTGAAGGGTGTCATCGAGGAAGTGCCCTTGCCCGCGGAGAGTGTCGACGTTGTTATCTCGAACTGTGTGATCAATCTCTCGGGTGACAAGCCCGCCGTGCTCGCGGAGCTGGCGCGTGTCCTCAAGCCGGGTGGCCGGGTCGGGATCTCGGACGTGGTCGCTGAGGATCGGCTCATGCCGGAGCAGCGCGCGGAGCGCGGCAGTCACGTCGGCTGTATTGCCGGCGCGCTCTCAAAGAGCGAGTACGAAGCGGGGCTCGCCGGCGTCGGGCTGGAGGCGGTCTCGGTCACGTTCACCCATGAAGTCGCCGACGGGCTGCACGGAGCGATCGTCAAGGCAACCAAGCCCGCAGCGCACGAGACCGACTGAGTGCCTGAGGCATCGCTGATGCGCTCGCTCGCCGCGGAGGCGATCGGAACGTTCGCGCTCGTTTTCGCCGGCGCCGGGGCGATCATGGTCGACGCGAAGACGCACGCGCTCGGGCACGTCGGCGTCGCGATCACCTTCGGACTGGTGATCATGGTCATGATCTACGCCGTCGGGCACGTCTCCGGCGCGCACTTCAACGCCGCGGTCACGTTCGCATTCGCGCTCACCCGGCACTTCCCATGGACGCGGGCAGTCGCCTACTGGTGCGCCCAGTTCGTCGGCGCGCTCAGCGCCGCTGCACTGCTCCGCGCTTCGCTCGGCAACATCGCTCACGTCGGGGCGACGCTCCCCTCGGGCTCGCAGGGACAGTCGTTCCTCTGGGAAGCGGTCCTGAGCGGCTTCCTGATGTTCGTGATTCTGGCCGTCGCGACCGATACCCGCGCAGTCGGCGAGGCCGCCGCCATCGCCATCGGCGGGACGATCGCACTCGACGCGATGTTCGGCGGGCCGGTCTCCGGCGCCTCCATGAACCCGATGCGCTCGCTGGGGCCCGCCCTCGTCTCAGGCGATCTGCACGCCCTCTGGCTCTACATCCTCGCGCCGATCCTCGGCACATCGATCGGCGGGCTCGCCTACCAATATGTCCGGGGAGAAGCCCCACGGCCGGCGTCCTGACGGGCGACCACCAGACCTGCCCAGGTGGCGCTGGCCGCCGTCGACCGTGGGCGCGCGGGTCGTCGCGGCCCGGAAACCGGGCGCCCGCTGACGGTACTTCCCCGCAGCCGGCTCGGCGCTGACGCGGATCGGCGAGCGGACTGCTTGCCGTAGCGTTCGGGGTGGAGATGCGCACCCGATGAGCCAGACGCCGTCGTTCCTGCATCCACGAGACGAGCTGCAGCAGTGCATGGACCGGATCTACCGGTACCGCATGACCACCACCTCGGGCGGCAACCTCTCGATCCGGGGTGGCGACGGGGAGGTCTGGATCACACCGGCGCGCGTCGACAAGGGCGCGCTGCGGCGCTCCGACATCGTCGAGGTGCGCGCCGACGGCAGCAGGCACGGGGACGCGCCGCCGTCGTCCGAGCTGCCGCTCCACCAGGCGATCTACCGGGCCCGCCCCGACGTGGGCGCGATCCTCCACGCCCACCCGGTGGCGCTCGTCGCGTTCAGCGTCGTCCACCAGGTCCCCGACACGCGCGTCCTGCACCAGGCCTGGCGGATCTGCGGCGAGGCCGGCTTCGCCGCCTACCGCCTCCCGGGCAGCGCCGAGCTCGGCGAGAGCATCGTCGCCGCCCTCGGCGCCGATCGCAGCTGCGTGATCCTCGAGAACCACGGCGTCGTGACCGTGGGGCGCGACCTCGCCGAGGCCTTCAGACGCTTCGAGACGTTCGAGTTCGTCGGCAAGACGATCGTCAAGGCGCGCCTGCTCGAACGGCCGATCTCGCAGCTCACCGACGACGACATCGCCGCGGCCGCACGTCGCGAGCCGCTTCCGCAGGCGCCGGAGCGGCCCGGCCGGCCGAGCACCGGCGAGCTCGAGCTCCGAGCCCAGCTCGGCGAGTTCGTACGCCGCGGCTATCGCCAGCGGCTGTTCATCAGCACGCATGGCACGTTCTCCGCCCGGCTCGCCGAGGACGCGTTCGTGATCACGCCGCACCACGCCGACCGGGCCGGGCTCGATGCGGCCGACCTCGTGCTGATCGCGGAGGGCGCGCGCGAGGCCGGCTCGCACCCGAGCTACGCCGCCGCGCTGCACCGGGAGCTCTATCGGCGGCACCCCGAGATCCAGGCGATCGTCAATGCCGCGCCCGTGAACGCGACCGCGTTCAGCCTCGTGGGGGAGGCTCCCGACACGCGCACGATCCCGGAGAGCCACGTCGTCCTCGGGACGCCGTCGTTCGCGCCGTTCCGGCTCCAGTTCGGCGACTACGAGCGCCTTGCGGCGTCCATCGGCCCGGAGCGCCCCGCCGTCGTCAACGCCAACAGCGGCGTCCTGGTGGTCGGCGGCTCGATCCTGCAGGCGTTCGACCGGCTCGAGGTGCTCGAGTCGACGGCCGAGGCGCTTCTGAACGCGCGGCCGCTCGGTGCGCTCGCGCCCATGTCCGAGGCCGCGATCGCCGAGCTCGACGCCGCGTTCCCGCGCTGAGCGAGCCCGCGCCGCCCGGTCAGTCGCGGCGCAGGACCCGCGCGAGCCATTCGAGCGCCACCTGGTAGCGCTCGCGCGACCGGCCGCCGTGATTGCCCGCGTTCTCGACCAGCTCGTGCGCGATGCGGGCCTCCGTCAGATGGTGGCTCAACAGCCGGTGACCCCACTGCAGCTGGTACTCGTCCTTGACGCCCGCGTCGAGGAGGATCCCCGACAGCCGGCGGAGGTTGTCGAGGCGGTCGTGGACGTTCACGACGGGGTCGAAGGCGAGCCAGCGATCCCACACGTCCTGGCGCAGCTCGCCGCTCGGGAACGCAACCGGCAGGTCGACGTAGAACGGCGGCCGGTCGGGATTCGGCGAATAGCACGCGGCGTACTGGTAGATCATCTCCGACAGGCCGTTGCCCTCGATCGGGCCGCTCGGCGCCTCGGGCCAGATGCTGTCGAGGTACTCGTAGACGAAGTGCTTGTGCGTCAGGTCGAGGAACGAGTCGGCCGACAGCACCGCCAGCGCGCCGAAGACACCGGGGTTGCGCGAGGCGAGGTGCCAGGCACCGAAGCCGCCCGACGAGAAGCCGAAGACGCCGCGGCTCGCAGCGGCCGGGAGGGTGCGATAGGCGGCGTCGACGTGCCCGACGACGTCGTGCAGCACGTACTGCTCGAAGTTCCCCGTCACCGGCGAGTCCACCCACTGGCTGCAGCCCCAGCGCGACCAGCCGTCGGGGATCGCGACGATCAGCGGCGGGCTGCCGAGACGCCGGAACACCGGCTCGAGCACGTCCTCGAGCGGCGGCGACCAGCGCTCGCCGTCGGTGGCCGGGCGCACGAGCAGCTCGGCGCTGCCGCCGTACGCGTGCAGCAGGTAGGCCACCGGGTACCGCCGCCCGGGATCGTCGTCGTAGCCGGGCGGCAGGTAGACGAACAGGTCGCGTTCGCTCGGGTCGCCGAGGAGGTTCCCGGCGAGGTGCGCGCTCTCGAGCCTCGTGTGGACGATCATCCGGACGGCTCAGTTACACGGGCCGCCGGCGCCCTGGAGCTGGGTGGCGGGGTAGGGCCAGCCGGCGTATTCGAAGCTCTGCGAGACGATCGTTGCCGTGTTCTTCTGCAGGTTCCAGCCCTGGACGCCGGCGCCCGCGAGCCACTGCGGGAAGGTCGGCAGGTTGCTCAGCTGCCCCTTCTGGATGAAGTTGCTGAGCGGGGTGCCCTGGACGAACTGGCCGATCGCGTTGCCGGCCCAGAGCCCGGGCGAGAGCACGAAGCCGTCGCTCGACGTGATCTGGCCGCTCGCGTTCACCTTCGGGGCGGTCGTATCGGGGTAGACGAGCACGGCGCCGCCGCCGGCGGCCCCGTTCGCGAGCGTGTAGCCGATGCCGCCGAACTGCGGGATCGTGTCGCTCAGCTTCGCGAGCGTGTCGAGGATGCTCGTCGGGTCGTTCGTGATCCCCGCCACCGCCGCAGCAACGTTCTTGTCGCCCAGCAGCGTCCTGATCTCGTCGAACAGGTGCGTCGGCGGGAGCGACCCCGTCGGCTCCAGCCTCAGAGTTGCCTCGTCGGAGACGTCCGTGACGTCCTTCGTGATCAGCTTGCCGCTCGAGTCCTCGGCCCAGGCCGTCAGCTCGAACGGTCCCGGCACCGTCCCGACCGTGATCGAGAACGGATAGCGGCCCACGAGCTGGTTCTTGACGCCGGTCCCGGCAGCCGTGGTCACGACGTCGACCGGCGACCCGCTCGGTGTCGCGAGCGTCCCGCCCGGCCAGATCCTGATCCCGGCGTTACCGCAGATCGTCGCCCGGGCGCCGCTCTCGACGCCTTGCGGCTCGGGAACGCCGGCCTTCGGGCGCAGCGACACCTTGACCCCGCCCGTCGGCTTGCCGTATTCCGTGGTCTCGACGAAGCCGTCGACGACGGTGGTGCCGTTCGCCTTCGTCGTCTCCCTCGACAGGGTCAGGGTCACGACGAGCCCGCTTTCGAGCGTGAAGTCGGCGCGTGCCTTGTCGCCTGCGGCGACCGTGCGCTCCTCGCTCTCGCTCTTGTACTTCGCGGGCTTCTTGCCGGCGACGCCGCCCGACGGGATGATCTTGTAGCTGCCGGGCTCCACCTCCATCGAGTAGAAGCCCTGGTCGCCGGAGACCGCGACCCCGCTCCCGCGACGGCTCGTCGAGTAGGCGGTGATCGTCGAGCCGGCGAAGCCGTTGCCCTGCTTGTCGTGGATGTAGCCGTTGATGACCGCTCCACCCTTCTTGCCCGTGTTCCAGATCGCCCACAGGATCGGCGCGTCGTTGTTCTGGCGCACGTACACCGCCGTCCACTGCGTCGATCCCGGAGCGACGGTGACGTCGCAGGTGGTCTGGTTCGGCTGGCAGCCGAGTACGGGGGAGACGCCCGGCCCGAGCGACCAGTTGAGATGGTTGTACACGCAGCCGAGATCGCCGCAGGCGACCGACTTCGTCGTCTGCAGCGGCGCGGGACCCGTGAGCAGGAAGGTGTCCTTCTTGTTCGCGACCTCCATCTTCACGATCGTGCCGCCGCCCGGGATCACCATCCCGTTGCAGAGCCCGTAACCCGAGCCGGTCTTGAAGCAGTCCGGGATCGGGGGCGGGGCCTTTTCCGCCGGCTGGGCCTGCGCTCGGATCCCGACGGTGCCGAACACGGCGGCTACGACGACCACGAGCGCCGAGCAGCGCACCACGGCACGCCGATGCGCACCGCCGCGATGGTGCAGACGGAAGAAAGCGTTCATGAGAGACCCCCCGGGTGAGACGACTTGCTTCGGTGCGATGCTAGTCGACGCTCGGGTGCGGTTTCCCGACAACCGTTGCGGGAAGACCGCTCATCGTCTGGCGAGGCCGCTCGGTCAGCCGGCGATCGTGAACGGCCACTTCAGGTGCTCGTCGATCTCGGAGCGGGGGACATCGGGGGCGGCACCGGCGTCCTGCAGCTCGAGCTTCGTCGGCCAGGGCCGCGTGTTCGCTCCACGGAGGCAGGACTTGCACGTGCAGGTCTTGTTGCTGGCGTGGCCGTTCCTGTCGGTGTCCCACCCGAGGGTGTGGACGGTCGCCCACTGCTCCCGTTCGCAGCGAAGGTCGAGATCGACGGTGTGGCTTTCGATCTGGTGGAGGCCGCCCGTCTGGTTGGGCGCCCCGCGGAACAGCTCAGATTCTCTCATCATGCTTCAAGCATCGACCGATTCGGGTCGCAGACGATCCCCAACACCGTTCGGAGCCGTCCCTGGAAGGGTGAGTGGTGCCGGGGCGCTAGCGCAGGATGCCGGTGTGGCCGAGCGAGTAGCGGCCCGGCTGCGGCCAGACGCAGAGGCCGTGCGGTCCGCTGCCGACCGGGATCTTCGCGAGCAGCCGGCCGTCGCGCGTGGAGATCGCGTACACGACGCCGCTGTAGCGGCCGGAGAGCCACAACACGCGGCCGTCCGCCGACACGCCGCCCATGTCGGGGCTGCCGCCGCCGGGAATCGGCCAGGTGGCGACGACCTCGCGTGTCGCGAACCTGAGCACGGAGATCGAGCCGGCCGCCCGGTTCGTGATGTAGAGCAGCTTCGCGTTCCGGCTCGGGTAGAGACCGTGCGGGCCGGCGCCGGTGCGGATGAAGCCGATCGAACGCAAGCGTGTGCCGTCGATCTCCCAGAGGCCGCCGGCGTGCTGGTCGGCGACGTAGAACACGCGCCCGTCGGGGGAGAGCTTGATGTCCTGCGGCATCCCGCCGCGCCCGTCCGGGAGCGTGAGTGTCCCGACCACGCGTTCGGAGGCGACGTCGACCTTGATCAGCTGGCCCGAGAACTCGCAGGTCGCGATCAGGTACGAGCCGTCGGCCGAGAAGTCGATGTGATCGACGCCGAAGCAGGGAACCGGAACCGAGTTCTGCAGCGCGAAGGTGTGGGGATTGCGGAAGTCGAGCCGCTGCAGCCGCTCGGCGACGACGATCGCGTGGGCACCGTCGGGGGTGAAGTACATGTTGTACGGGTCGTCGACCGGGATTGTCCGGCCCGGCTTCCCCGTCCGCGGATCGATGGGCGTCAGGCTGTTGCCGGCGTCGTTCGTGACGTACAGCGTCCGCAGGTCCCACGCCGGGACGACGTGCTGGGGGAGAGCGCCGACCGCGAAGTGCTCGACGATCCGGTAGGTCCTCGGGTCGATCACGTCGACCGTGTCGCTGCGGCTGTTCGGCACGTAGACGAGCGAACGCGCGGTGCGGGTGACGGCCGTGAGCATGTTGGCGCCGTCGCGGGCGTAGACGTCGATCTTCGCGCCGATCGTGGGCAGGCGCGTGCTCGCGACCTTCACCTGGGCCGGAGCGAGCTCGGTGACCGTCGCGGTCGTGCCGGCGGCCGTCCGCCCGCCGGCGACCAGGACCTGCGAGCCCGACCGGAGCGCTGTCAGGTCGGAGCGGGCGGCTCCGAGCGAGCCCGCGGCGGCGATCCTCCCGGACGGGAGAGCGATCGCGACGACGGCCGTCGTCGGCGAGTCGAGCGAGGCGCCACGACCGCCGATGACGTATGCGGTGGAGCCGAGCGCGACGGCCGTCGCGTGCGTCGTCGGCAACGGAAGCGTCCCGAGCCGCACCGGCGTCGCATGCCCCGGCGTGTACGCGTAGACGGCGGCACTCGCGGTGCCGTTCTCGAGTGAGCCGCCTGCGATCACGAGCCGCCCGCCGACGGCGGTCACGGCGGCGTAGCGCACCGGTGCCGGAAGCCTCGCGACGACCCGTGCTGCGGCTCCGGGACGCCAGGCGACGATCGTGTCGAGCCAGCGGGAGCCGGTGTAGCCGCCGACGACGTAGGCCGTCCCACCGATCGCCGCCCCGGACGAGTCGGAGCTCGCGGACGGCAGACGGCCGGCCATGGTCGAAGTCCCCGTCGCCGGGTCGACACGAACGATGTCGTCGAGCTGGGAGATGCCGTTCCCGCCGCCGAAGACGTAGGCGTACCGCCCGATCGCGACCGCGGCCGTGTCGTGCCGGGCCGACGGCAGGCGCCCGAGCACGCGGCTGCCGGAGGCCGAGACGAGCACGATCCCGTCGGTGGACGTGTCGGCCGCCGTGAGTCCGCCGAAGAGCAGGCTGCGGCCGCCCACGGTCGCTCCGGAGGCGTCCTGCAGGGCCGCGCCGAGCGCGCTCGTCCGGCGCACGACCAGGATCGTCCGGCGCGGGCGGGGTGCAGTGGCCCGGGCGACCGCGCGGCCCGAGACGACGGTCGCCGTCGTGGTCGGGCCGGCGGCGCGGGAGCTGTTGCCGCCGCCGCCCACGAGCAGCACGCCGGCGCCGGCCGCGAGCGCGACGACCAGGGCAAGTGCGAGGAGTCGCAGACGTCGGGCGCGGCGGCGAGCCGCCTGCTGGCGCGACCGGCGCTCGATCGGCGAGAGCGGGCCGCTCACGGAGCTGAACGATCCCGCATCCGGGCGGGAACGCTACGAGCCGTTCGATGAGAGGACGATGAAAGCGCCGGCGCGAGCCCGGCTCATCGCGGCGAGGGCAGATCGTGGCTGCCGCCGACGAGGTCGGCGATCCGATGCCGGAGCCGCTCGAGCCGCGACGACGCCGGGTCGAAGCGAGCGACCGCGGCCGCCCGGCGGCGGTCGTCGTAGAAGAGCTGGGCCCAGACCGAGCCGGGCCTGGCCAGGCGCAGCGCGGCGATCAGTCCGACCGGCGGCACGAAGATGCTCACGAGACCCAGCGTCAGCTTCCCCTTCAGGCAGGTCGCGATCGACAGGGCGATGCTCACGGCGACGATCCCGAAGCCGATCATCCTCGGCGTCTCGGTCTGGTCGTGGATCCCGAACGGCGAGATGCCTGTCAGCAGGATCAGGCCGAGCAGGGTCCAGATGATGCTCACCTCGATCGAGTGCCGGCCCTCCGGCGTCCAGTAGACGTCGCGGAGGTGGAGGGACAACGCGAACTCGTCGAGCACGAACGCCGCCCCGACGCCGAAGCCGACCGCGAGCAGGTCGAGCCCGAAGTCGCCGGGCTGGAACGCGATCTCCATCATCCCGCACGTGAGCGTCAGCACGTTGCCCGCGACCATGTGGTGGACGTGGACGTCGCCGACGTGCCCGCTGCGCCAGCCGCGGACGCGCGCGATGCGCGTGTAAAGGCGCGTCAGCACGAAGGTGAGGAACGACGCGCCGAGGAGCAGCAGGAGCGGCTCACGCCCGCCCAGTCCGAAGCGGTGGAACTTGATCGCGTCGAGTGCGAGAAGCATCAGGCGGGACGGTACTCCCGTTGGCGGCGGGAGCGGCGCCGCGATACGGTCGTCTCGCTCTATAACCGGCGTTCTGCGAGGAGGTCAAGGTGGTTGCGACGAACAGGATCTCGGCGGTTCTCTGCTCGACGGATCTCGAACGGAGCCAGGCGTTCTACGAGGAGCAGGTCGGGCTGCGCCTCTCGTCCGACACGATCAAGAACCACCTGCTCTTCGAGTGCGGCGACGGTACGACGCTGCTCGTCTACGGCCGGCCGAGCCCGAACGTCGCCGACCACACGCAGGTGCGGTTCTGGTCGAGTGACGTCGCCGCCGACGTCGCGGAGCTCAGGGCGCGCGGCGTCGTCTTCGAGGAGTACGACTTCCCGACGTTCAAGACCGTCGACTGCGTCGCGACGAGCCCCGGCATCGGGACGTCGGCGTGGTTCAAGGACCCCGACGGCAACACGATCGCCCTCTTCAAGCCCGAGGAGTGACGCCTCCCCTCGCGCGACGTCTACTCTGGGGCGGCGACCGCGAGCACGAGGGGGGAACCACACATGCATGACGAGACCACGGCCGACGGCCGGCCCGATCCAGCTGCGTCCTCGCAGGCTGCCGTGGAGCGCCTCGCGCACACCGGTGCCCTGGCGCGGATCGCCGGCCATTGCGCGCGGCATCCCTGGCGGGTGATCGGCACCTGGCTGGCCGTCTTCGTCCTGCTGATCGGCCTGAACGCCGCGTACCACGGCAAGCTGATCAACGACTTCAAGATCCCCGGCTCGGACACTCAGAAGGCGACCGACCTGATCACCGCCAAGTTCGGCGCGCAGAAGGGAGCGGCGCTCCGCGTCGTGCTGGCAGCCCCGGCCGGCGGCCGCCTCGACAGTGCCGCGGGCGCGGCGGCGGTGCAGAAGATGCTGGCCGCCGGCACGGCGTCGCAGCGCTCCCTCGACGAGAAGGCGAAGGATGTCACGGCCATCGACAGCCCGCTCGCCGCCGGCTCGAAGCAGCTGTCGTCGAGCGGCACGGTGGCGTATTTCGACGTGCAGTACGACCGGACGAGCTTCCAGCTGCCACGGAGCGGCATCGTCGCCTACGAGAATCAGCTGCGGGCGCTCGCCGCGCCGGCCAACCTCCAGGTCGAGTTCACCGGTGAAGCCGAGAATGCGTCGCCGAGCCAGGGCAGCAGCGACCTGATCGGCCTGCTCGCGGCCTTCGTGATCCTGATGGTGCTGTTCCGGGCGCTCGTGCCCACCGTCATCCCGCTGCTGTTCGCGATCGTCGCGGTGGTCGGCGCGTTCCTGCTGCTGTATCTCGCGGCCAGGCTGACCCACTTCAACACCGTCACCGAGATCCTCGTGCCGATGATCGGGCTCGGGGTCGGGATCGACTACACCCTGTTCATCGTCACCCGTTTCCGGCAGTTCCTGCACGACGGGCTCTCGGCACAGGAGGCGGCCGCCGCTGCGGGAGCGACAGCGGGCCGCGCCGTCATCTTCGCCGGCGTCACGGTGGCGATCTCGATCACGGGCCTGGCGCTGATCGGGCTCGACTTCATCACGAAGCTCGGTATCGGCAGCGCGCTCGGTGTCGTCACGGCCGTGCTGCTCGCGAACTCGCTGCTGCCGGCCGTGCTCTCGCTGCTCGGCGGGAAGATCGACCGCGGGCGGCTCGGGCTGCCGAGCGTCGACGAGTCGCGCGAAGGGCAGGCGGGCACGCCCGTCGCCGCCTGGGGCCGTTTCGTCTCCGGCAATGCCAAGGTGGTGCTGCCGGTCGTGATCGTCGTCCTGCTGCTCTTCGCCTCGCCCGTGCTGGCCGTTCGGCTCGGGCTCGCCGACGCGGGCACGGCGCCCAAGTCGCAGACGACGCGGAAGGCCTACGACCTGCTGTCGAAGGGCTTCGGCCCCGGCTTCACCGAGCCGATCCCCGTCGTCGTCGATCTCCAATCCGACCACGCGGCGACGACGAAGCTCGAGACGGCGCTGCAGGCGGTGCCCGGGCTCGCCCAGGTCGACAAGCCGATCTTCAACAAGAAGAACCACGCCCTCGCTTCGGTCGCGATCATCGACACCTACGGGAAGTTCAAGCCGCAGGACGCGAAGACCGACAAGCTCGTCTCGGAGCTGCGGCACACCGTCATCCCGCACGCGCTCGCAGGGTCGACCGCGCATGCCTACGTATCGGGGTCGAACGCCGCGTTCACCGACATCGGCAGCCGGATCTTCTCGCACGCCCCGTGGTTCCTGCTCTACATCATCGGGATCACGTTCCTCTTGCTCGCGATGGCGTTCCGCTCGGCCGTGATCGCGCTGAAGGCCGCGTTGACGACGCTGCTGTCGGCGCTCGTCGGCTTCGGCGTCCTGACGCTGGTCGTGCAGAAGGGGTACGGCATGGGGCTGATCGGGCTCGACCGGACCGGCCCGATCGAGAGCTTCGTGCCGCCGATCGCATTCGCGATCCTCTTCGGGCTCTCGATGGACTACGAGGTCTTCCTGATGAGCCGCATCCGTGAGGAGCACATTCACGGCGAGGACACCGCCGCGGCGGTCAAGGACGGCGTCGCCGGAGTCGGCCGCGTCATCGTCGCCGCCTCGCTGATCATGTCGTCGGTGTTCTTCTCCTTCCTGCTCAGCCCCGACCGCGTCTCGAAGGAGTTCGGGCTGCTGCTCGGCGTCTCCATCCTCACCGACGCGCTCCTGATGCGGATGACGCTCGTGCCGGCGCTGCTCACGCTGTTGCGCGAGCGCTCCTGGTCGATCCCGGGCTGGCTCGACCGGGCGCTCCCGAACGTGACGATCGAAGCCCCGGGCGAGCGCGAGTCGCGCGGCGGGCCGACGCCGCCGGTACCCGACGCCTGACGGCGGCTGGCGTAAGATCGGCGGGTGGAAGGCCGGCCGGCTGACAGGACCGACGCGGAGCTCGTCGCGCGTTGCCGGGCCGGCGACGGCGAGGCCTGGAACGCGCTCGTCGAGCGCTTCTCGCGCTACGTCTACGCGATCTGCGTCCAGGGCTTCCGGTTGCAGGCCCACGACGCAGAGGACGCCTTCCAGGACGTCTTCGCGAAGGTGTACGAGCAGCTCGGCCGGTTGCGTGACGACGACGCCTTCAGGCCCTGGCTGGCGCAGCTGACACGTCGCGTCTGCATCGATCGCCTCCGCGCCGGGCGCCGCGAGGCGGCGACCGTCGAGGACGACCTGGCCGATTCCGACGACGTGCTGGCGACGCTCGACGAGGCGCTCACCGTCCGGGACGGCCTCGCGCAGCTGCCCGGCGACTGCCGCGAGATCCTCGACCGCTTCTTCGCGCGGGACGAGAGCTACCGGTCGATCTCCGACGACCTCGGGCTTCCGCCCGGGACGATCGCCAGTCGCATCTCACGGTGTCTCGAGAAGCTGAAGGCCGTCCTGGAAGATTTCGCGCCCGCCGCCCGTCCGGTGGGGAGATGAGCCGCGACCTCGACACGATCGCGCGCCTGCTCGGCGCGCTGCCGCCGCCCCCCGAAGGGTGGGTGGAGGCAGCGCAGGAGCTGCCGCGGGTGCGGCAGGCCCTCGACTCGCTGCTCGAGCAGGCGGAGGCCGACGCCGAGCTGCGGGCGCGGCTGATCGCCGACCTCGAGGGCGCGCTGACGGAGGTGGGGATCGCCCCCACGCCGCGGGTCGTCGAGCTCGTGCGACGGCGCCTGTCCTGAGTCGGGCGATGGCGGGCGGCGACCTTCGCGCGGCGGTGGAGCGGCTCTCGGCCCCCGAGTCGGCTCCCTCGGCGGGGTCGGCGGCGGCGATCGCCGCCGCGGTCGCGGCCGGAGTCGTGGCCAAGGTCGCGGAGCGAGGCGGGGACGCGGCCGCGGCCGTGCAGGCCCGGACGCTCGCCGAGCGCCTCACGGTGCTCGCCACCCGCGACGCGGAGGTGCTGACGCTCGCGCTGGCGGCGCTCGAGCGCGCTGCGGAGAGCGCCGACGGCGGTGCGACGACCGCTTCGGCCGACTTCGCGCTCGGTCGCACGCTCGAGCAGGCGGCCGTGGTGCCGCTCCGCATCGCCGAAGCCGCCGCCGACGTCGCGACGCTCGCGGCCGAGCTCGCCGCCGGTGGCAGGGTGGAGCTCGCCGAGGACGCCGTCACCGCCGCCATGCTGGCGGCGGGTGCGTCACGGGCGGCGGCGCACCTGGTGGGGATCAACCTGGCCGCGCAGCCCGGCAGCCGGCTGACCGAGCGGGCGCTCGCCGCTGCCGCGGCGGCAGCCGTGAGTGCGGAGGGCGCGCGCTGATGCTCGACGCCGAGCTTCTCGGGCCGTGACGCGCGAGAGCCCGGTCGCCCGGGCTCTCGGTGGTTCGTTTCGAGTCGGTTGGGGGCTACTTCTTGTGCACGTGGGCCTCCAGATCGTCCGTCGTCCGAACTGCTCGTTGCGGGTGGTGTGGTGTGGTCTCACCCACGCCCACAAGACGGAGTACGCGGCCGGAATCTTCCCTGCCGCATCGCGAGCTGCGGAATGATGTGATCCGCGCACCATGGGGAAGTCGATCCGGACGCAGATCCACGAGTCGCTCGGCGCCGTCCGCGGGGTGTTCACCAACCGGGAGATCCGCCGCGTGCAGTTCGCGTTCGGCGGGTCGGTGATCGGCTCGTATGCCTACGTCACCGCGGTGGCTGTGTTCGCCTTCCGCCACGGCGGGCCGACCGCTGTCGGCGTGTTCACGTTCATCCGGCTCGGAGTGGCAGCGGTCGTCGCGCCCGTCGCGGCCTCGATCAGCGACCGGTTCCGCCGCGAGCGGGTGATGATCGGCTCGGACCTGCTCCGCTGCGTGACGGTGTCGGGCGCGGCCGCCGCCGTGTTCGCGGGCGCCCCGAGCCTGGTCGTGTACGCCCTCGCGACGCTCACCACCGTGTTCGGGACGGTGTTCCGGCCCGCCGAGGCGGCCCTCGTGCCGACGCTCGCCCGCTCGCCCCAGGAGCTCACGGCCGCCAACCTCTCCTCGAGCACGTTCGACAGCTTCGGTCTCTTCGCCGGCCCGGCGCTCGGCGCTCTGTTGCTGGTCGCGGGTGGGCCCGGGCTCGTGTTCTGCGTGACGGCCGGGACGTTCCTCTGGAGCGCCGTGCTGCTCTCCGGCATCCACACCGAGGCTCCCGCTCGGCTCGCCGGCGGCGAGCACGAGCATCAGGGCATCTGGGGCGGTGTGCGGGCGATTCGCGCCGAGCCCCGGCTGCGTCTGCTGATCGGCCTCTACGGCGCGCAGTGCGTCGTCGCCGGGGTGCTCGGCGTGCTCGTCGTCGCGACGGCGCTCGATCTGCTCTCGATGGGCAGCGGCGGTGTCGGCCTGCTCGACGCGATGAGCGGCGTCGGCGCGCTCGTCGGTGCCGCGGTCGTGGTCGCACTCGTGGGGCGGAAGCGCCTGGCCGGCGACTTCGGCCTCGGCCTTCTCCTGTGGGGCCTCCCGCTGGCGCTCCTCGGGACGTTCCCGCACACCGCGATCGCCGTGCTGGCACTCGCCGTCGTCGGCGCGGGCAACACGATCGTCGACGTGAGCGCGATCACGCTGCTGCAGCGCACCGCGCCGACCGAGGTCGCCGGCCGGGTGTTCGGCGTCCTCGAGAGCATGCTCGTCGGCGCGCTCGGGCTCGGCGCGCTCCTGGCGCCCGCGCTCATCGCGGTCGTCGGGATCCGGGGCGCGCTGATCGCGGCCGGCCTCGCGCTGCCGCTGCTCACCGCGCTGTGCTGGCCGAAGCTCCGGGTCGTCGACGCCGGTGCCGCGGTGCCGGACGACCAGCTGGCGGCGGTGCGCGGGGTGCCGTTCCTGTCGACGCTGCCGCTGCCCGCGATCGAGGCGCTGGCGATGGGCCTGGAGCGGCTCGAGCTCGCCGCCGGCGAGGTGCTGTTCGAGGAGGGCGCGCCGGGCGACCGCTTCTACATCGTCACCGAGGGGGCGGTCGAGATCGACCTGCCCGACCGCGTCAAGACCGAGGTCGCGCCGTGCTACGTCGGCGAGATCGCCCTGCTCCGCGACATCCCGCGCACGGCGACCGTGCGCGGCGCCGCGCCGAGCGTCCTCTGGGCGGTCGGCCGCGACGCGTTCCTCACCGCGGTCGTCGGCCACGCCCGCAGCCGCCGGGTCGCCGACGAGATCGCGTCGGCCCGCCTCGGCACGGCCATGGACATCTGACACCCCGCAGCGGGCAGCTTCCCCGCAGGCGGCGGGATGTGTGCCAGACTCGGGCTGCGATCGGACGCCGTTGGGGCGGACGACGGGCAGTTTCGAGAGGAGCACCAAGATGGCGTACGGAGTCGTTCATACGTTCGCGGGCGGGACGAAGGAGCAGTACGAGGCGTCGGTCGGGGCGGTTCATCCCGCCGACGGCAGCCTGCCCGAGGGTCAGATCTTCCACGCCGCCGGCCCGACGGCCGACGGCTGGGTGATCGTGGCCATCCACGACTCGCAGGCAGGCTGGGAGAGCTTCCGCGACACGGTCCTGATGCCGAAGATGGCGGCGGGCATCGAGGGCGGCTTCGCCGCACCGCCGCACGAGACGGCGTTCCCCGTCGTCGTCCACAAGACGGCGTAAGAGCTTCTAAGCGCCTCTGAGCGGTTCGAGCAGGAGCATCGCCCGCCGATGCTCCTGCTGCCCGCCTACCCGGCGGAGCCGAGCTGGAGGTAGCGCAGCAGGGTCGCGCTGAGCCCGAGCTCGAGGGTCACCGAGCCGCCCTCGAGCCGCAGCCGTGCGTCGTCGCCCGTGATCGCGGCGCTCCAGTCGTGGAGGTTCACGTCACGGAGGGCAGCCTGGAGGAGCCAGTCGCGGCGGTCGGCCGGCGTCGCACCGCGTGGGTCGACGTTGAGCTTGACGGCGAGCGCCTGGTCGATCTCGGCCGGCCCACGGTCGCGCAGCTCCTGCAGGTTGAGGTCGATCGACGCCGCCACCGGCGCGAGCGACAGGTCGGTCGTGTTTCTCGGATGGAGTGTCACGCTGCTCAGGGTCGCAGCGGCGCCGCCGCGCGGCAATCCGCGCGGCTACGGATTCGCGTGGCGTGTTTCCCCGCAACCCGGGCCCTCGTGGTGTTTGATTGCGGTGTGACCTTGCTCGTCCTCGGCGAAGCCGACATCCGCGCCGCCCTCGACATGGAGTCGTGCATCGAGGCGATGGCCGGGATCCTCGCCTCGCTCGAGCGCGGCGAGGCGACCATGCCGCTCCGGTTCGTCGTCCGGCCCGCCCAGAGCCCGCCGCTGCTGGGGCTGATGCCCGCCCACCGCGCCGGTGCCGCGCCGGTCTTCGCGCTCAAGGAGATCGTCGTCGCGCCGGGGAACCGGGAGCGCGGCCTCGATCCGCACCAGGGCGCCGTGCTCGTCCACGACGGTGAGACCGGGGTGCTCCGGGCCGTCCTGAACGCCTCGGCGGTCACCGAGATCCGGACCGCCGCGGTCTCCGGGCTGGCGACCCGCCTGCTCGCCCGTCCGGGCAGCCGCCGGGTGGCGATCCTCGGCGCCGGCATCCAGGCACGCGCACACGTCGAGGCGATGCGGGCCGTGCTCGCCGAGCCCGAGATCGTGCTCTGGGGGCCGACCGCGGAGCGGGCGAGCGCCCTCGCCCGCGAGCTGCGTGTCGCAGCGGTGTCGACCGTCGACGAGGCGGTCGCCGGCGCCGACGTGATCTGCACGACCACGGCCTCGCGCGACCCGATCCTCTTCGCGCGGCAGCTCGCCCCGGGCGTCCACGTCAACGCCGTCGGCGCGAGCGTGCCGACCTCGCGTGAGCTCGACGGCGCGGCGGTCGCGGCCGCGAGCCTGTTCGTCGATCGGCGCGAGTCGACGCTCGCCGAGTCGGGCGACTACCTCATGGCCGTCGAGGAGGCAGGCATCGGCCCCGACCACATCCGCGCGGAGCTCGGCGAGCTGTTGGTCGGGTCCCACCCGGGCCGGACCTCGGACACGGAGATCACGCTGTTCAAGTCGCTCGGACTGGCGGTGGAGGACCTGGCCGCGGCCGAGCTCTGCATCGCCCGAGCCCGCGAGCGCGGGCTCGGCACCGAGCTCGACTTCTAGCTACCGGCCGGGAGGAGCACGACCCCGTCCTCGTCGGCGAAGAGCAGGTCGCCCGGCACGCAGGGGATGCCCGCGACCTCGACCGGCCCACCCGCGACGCCCTGGCCGTTCTTCAGCGACCGCCGCGGCACCACCCCGATCGCGAGCACGCCGAGGTCGAGCGTCGCGAGCGCTGCCGTGTCGCGCACGCAGCCGTCCAGCACCACGCCCGCCCAGCCCGCCGCGACCGCCTCGCCGCCGATCGTGTCGCCGAGCAGCGCACACCGGATGCTGCCGCCGCCGGCGACGACCAGCACGCGGCCCTCGCCCGGCGTGTTGAGCTGCTCCTTCACCCGCGAGTTGTCCTCGAAGCACTCGACGGTCGCGACCGTTCCGGAGAAGCGGCTCCGGCCGCCGAAGTGGCGGAACAGAGGCGGCAGGACACGCGCCGCGTCGCCGTGGGCGTCGGACAGGTCGCAGGTGCTCCAGCCGTCCGGGATCAACCGAGGAGGCGCTCCAGCGCCTGCCGGCCGTGCTCGCTCGCCTCGGCTTCCGCGACGAGCGCGCCCGAGACCTCGTCGATCCAGGCTGACAGGGGGATCTCGTCGCTCTTGAGCGCGATGCCGCGCACGACGGTCCGCCGGCGGCAGGTGACGTGACCGGCGTCGTGCTCGAGCTCGAGCTGGTCGTCGCCGAGCTGGACGGCGATCCGCCGCACCTTCTTCGCACCGCCGAAGAGCGGTCCCTTGCGATCGACGGTCACCCGGCCGGGCAGGGCGCCGAGGAGCTTCGTGGCCAGGGCCTCGACGTAGGCCCGGACGTCGCCGGCATCCGCGCGCAGCGAGGCGGCGACGAGGTCGAAGTCGGCACCGGGCACGGGCCGACGTTACCCGGCCGGGGCGCTGTCGTCGAAGGCCGAGCCCCAGTCGAGCGAGCGCGCACGCCGGTAGCGCTCGCCCTGGCGCTTCGAGACCGTCTCGGTGTGGACGCCGTCGGCGGCGCACAACTCGAGGACGACGTGGCCCGGGCGGAGCTGAGGATGGCGCAGTACCCGGGCGACGGCGGGGGTGCCGGGCGTACGGACGACCGCGACATAGGCGAACTTCTCGTCCTCGTGCCCGAGTTGCGCGCGCTTCGCGGTGCGATGCGCCTGCGAACGGGCGACCCGGACGGCGAAGTGGCACCACTCCCCGGGAAGCGAGGCGAGTGGGCAGGCGCGGCCGTGCGGGCAGGGGGCGACGATCGTTCCGCCGAGGCCGAGCAGGAGCTCGCGCGCGGCCAGGATCCGTGCCGACCCGGCCGGCGTGCCCGGCTCGACGAGCACGAGGGCACCTGCGCACACGGCCCACGCGCGCCGGACGGTCTCCGCGAGGCCGGCCGGCGGCAGCTCCCCGAGGAGGTAGACGGCGCTCACCAGGTCGAACGGGCCGTCCGGGATCGCGTCGGGGACGCTGCCGCCGCTCGGGTCGAAACCGGCCAGCTCTCGCGCGAGGCGGCGCATCTCGGGCTCGGCCTCGAGCGCCGACCGGTCGGTGATCGTCGGCCAAGCCTCGCGGGCGGCCCAGAGGGCGGTGCCCGGCCCGCTGCCGAGATCGAGGTGCGTCCGGGGGGTGAGTGCCGGCGTCCTGGCCGCGACCTCGCCGAAGACCGCGCGGGCGGCGGCGTACGTCGCCGGCAGCCGGGCGGCCGCGTAGGCGAGCACCTCGTCCCGTGACCGGGCGACGGGACGTCCCGTGCCCGGCTCCCGGTAGCGCTCGCTGAGCAGCGCGCTCGCGGCGGCGAGATCGGTCGTGCCGAGCGTTGTCGCGAGCGCCTCCTGGAGCGCCTCAGGGAGCGGCGCCGTCAGCACGGACTGGCGCTACCGGCGCTTGCGCTTGCGCACGCCGGCCGCGCCGGGCCGGCTGCCCGTCGTCGCGGAGCTCCCTGCGCCCGTGCCGCCGCCGCCGCCGCGTGACTGCTGCTGCAGCTTCTCGGCCTGGCGGCGCATCTGGCGGTTCGCGGTCTCGGACGACGAGCCCTGCTCGGCGGCGGCCTCCATGTAGGCGCGACGCTCGGCGGGCGTCAGGCGCGACATCGCCTTCTGCATCGCCTGCGGGTTCGGGTTCGCCGCGACCGTGTTCAGCTTGCGTAGCGCGCCCGCGAGCTCGGGGTTCTGCCGTTCGATCGCCGCCGTGCTCGCCTTCTGGAACAGGCGGTTCATGAAGCCGATGCGCGAGAGCCGGACGATCAGCGGTCGGAGCAGGGCGCCCTGCCGGAACCGGCCCAGGAAGACGAAGATCCCGAAGAGGAGCAGCAGCGAGCCGACGATGACGACGGGGGTGAGCCACCACCACATCGGTTACGAGCCCACCACCTTGCACACCCAGCGCCGCGGGCGTGAGCGGTCGAGCTCGATGAAGAGGACGCGCTGCCACTGACCGAGGCAGAGCTCGCCGTCGGCCACCGGCACCGACTCGCCCGCCGAGCCGAGGAGCATCGACATGCAGTGGGCATGGCCGTTGCCGACCTCCATGTCCTCCTCGCAGATGTTCTCGGTGCGCCGGTCCCAGTCGTCGTGCGCGTAGTACGTCTCGTGCGGGATCAGGCGCCGGAGCAGCACGCCGAAGTCCTCGAACATCCCGCGCTCGTACTCGTTCACGCGCACGCAGCAGGTCGTGTGTGGCGAGTAGATGCAGCAGATGCCGTCGACGACGCCGGACTCCTGCACGATCGTCGCGACCTCGGCGGTGATGTCCGTGACGTGCAGGCCGCCCGTCGTCTGGAAATGGCGTTCGGCCTGGAAGACCTTCATCGGCGTCGAGTGTAACGAGTACGCTCGACGTACCGGGCCCGTAGCTCAGCGGTTAGAGCAGGGAACTCATAATTCCTTGGTCCCTGGTTCGAATCCAGGCGGGCCCTTCCAACGTGGCGAGGAGGTGGGCGTGGCGAGAGTGGGCTTTGCGGGGATGGGGCGCATGGGCGTCCCGATGGCGCTGAACCTGCTGCGGGCGGGCGCCGAGCTTCGCGTCTGGAACCGCACGGCCGAGCGGTGCGCGCCGCTCGCCGCAGCCGGGGCGTCCGTCGCTGCGACGCCGGCTGAGCTCGCGGCCGGGGTGGACGTGCTCGTGACGATGCTCCTCGACGCCGCGTCGGTCGAGGACGTGCTGCTCGGCCCGGACGGGGCGCTCACGGCGCTCGAGCCCGGTGCGATCGTCCTCGAGATGAGCACGATCGGGCCGCTCGCCGCCCGGGCACTCGCTGCGACAGCGCTCGAGCGCGGGGTCCACCTGCTCGACGTGCCGGTCTCCGGCAGCACGCCGGCGGCCGAGGCTGCGCAGCTCACCGCCATGGTCGGCGGCGATCGCGAGGCGTTCGAGCGGGCGCGGCCGGTGCTCGCGGCGATGACGAAGGAGCAGCACCACCTCGGCCCGTCGGGGGCCGGCGCGGCGATGAAGGTGGCCCTCAACACGATCGTCGCGGTCTCGAACCAGACGGTGGCGGAGGCGCTGCTGCTGGCGGAGGCGGCCGGGATCGACGCTCACACCGCCTACGACGTGCTCGCCACGAGCGCGGTTGCCTCGCCGTTCGTGCACTTCAAGCGCCGCTCGTTCCTCGAGCCCGAGACCGAGCCCGTGTACTTCACGACGGCGCTGATGCAGAAGGATCTCTCGCTCGCCCTCGAACTGGCCCGCGTGCATGGTGTTGCGATGCCGGCGGCGGCGATCAGCAACGAAGTGCTCAGCCTGTCGGCGCGTCATGGTCACGCCGAGGAGGACATCGCCCGGGTCTACGACACCCTGCGGGCCGGAAGCGGGGGCTGAGCGTGGCGCTCTTCGACCCGCAGAAGCGCTGGCGGCCGCTCCCCGACAAGCCCGACTACGCGGGCTTCCTCTCGTACGCCGGGCTGCCGTTCACCGAGGACGCCGCCGATCTGGCCGGCTTCGACGTGGCGATCGTCGGCGCACCGACCGACGACCTCGTCTCCGACCGGCCCGGCACCCGCTTCGCGCCGCGGGCGATCCGCGCGGCCTCGTGCCCGCCGGGGCCGCACCTCGGAGCCGGTGTCGACGCGTTCGACGTCCTCCGGGTCGTCGACTACGGCGATGCCGCGGTGGTGCCGGCCGACCCCGTTGCCACGGCCACGGCGATCGAGCGGCTCGTCGGTGAGGTCGTGGACGCCGGGGTGACCCCGATCACCCTCGGCGGCGACCACTCGATCACCGAGCCCTGCATTGCCGCGATCGCCTCGCGCCGCGGCCCGGTCGGCCTGCTCCACTTCGACACCCACACCGACACCGGAACCGAGGTGTTCGGGGTGGCGCACTCGCACGGGACGCCGATGTACCGCCTCGTCGAGGCGGGACGTGTTCCCGGGGCGCGCTACGCGCAGATCGGGCTTCGCGGCTACTGGCCCGGCGCGGCCGAGTTCGCCTGGCAGCGCGCGCAGGGGATCGCCGCGTTCTTCATGCACGACGTCCGTGAGCTCGGGATCCGCGAGGTCGTGTCGCGGGCGCTCGCGCACGTGGGGGAGGGGCCGGTCTACGTGAGCGTCGACGTCGACGTGCTCGATCCGGCGTTCGCCCCCGGCACCGGCACGCCGGAGCCCGGCGGCATGACCTCGGCCGACCTCCTCTGGGCTGTGCGGGAGATCGGCTCGCGGGTCGAGCTGGTGGGCGCCGACATCGTCGAGGTGCTGCCGAGCGCCGTGGGGTCGGCCGACATCACCGCGCTCGTGGCCGAGCGGACGGTGCGTGAGCTCCTGACCGGAGTGGCCGTGTCCAGAACAGGCTAGACACGAACACACGTTCGTATTAGCGTCCAGGTGTGCAACTCCGCCTCGACGCCGCCGATCGCCTCGTCGAGCTGGTCGAGGACCGGCGTGGGCCTGTCCCGGCCGACGAGGCGGCGCGGGCCGTTCTCAAGCTGAGCACGCCCGTGGCCGTCGGCCTGGCGCGCTCGCTCCTCGAGGAGGCGGTGACCGACGACTGCCGGCTCCGCTGGGCCGGCGACCTCGTCGCGCTCGCCACGCCGGCGGGCCCCGGGACACTGCTCGAGGAGGCGACGTTCGTCGTCTTCGACCTGGAGACGACCGGGCTGCGCGCGGGCAGCGACCGGCCGTGCGAGCTCGGAGCCGTCCGGGTCGAGCGGCTCGAGCTGACCGACCGCTTCCAGACACTCGCGAATCCCGGCGCCCGGCTCCAGCCGGCCGTCGCCGCACTCACCGGCCTCCGTGACGTCGAGCTCCGCCGCGCGCCGCCCGTCGCAGCGGCCGTCCGGCGGTTTCTCGCCTTCGCCGGCGACGGGATCCTGGTGGCCCACAACGCGCGGTTCGACCTGGCCTTCCTCGAGGCCGAGACGATGCGGCTCACCGGCAAGCGCGTCGACGCGACCGTCGTCGACACGGTCGGCCTCGCGCGGCGCCTGCTCGGCCGGCAGCCCGCCAACCTGGCCGCACTCGCGCACCGCTTCGTCACGGAGGCCCGCCCGTGCCACCGTGCGCTCCCCGACGCCGAGGCGACCGCCGAGATCCTGCTGCGCCTGATCGGCCTGGCCCAGGAGCGCGGGGCGCGGACGGTCGACGACCTGGTCGAGCTCGCGGCGACCCGGCCGCGGCGGGCTCACCGCAAGCGCTCGCTGGCCTTCGGCGCGCCGCCGCGACCCGGCGTCTACCTCTTCCGGGACGCCCACGACCAGGTGCTCTACGTCGGCCGGGCGCGCGACCTGCGGGCGCGGTTGCGCTCGTACTTCCGCTCCGACCGGCAGCGGCCCGCCGTCGAGGCCGCCGTCGGCGCGCTCGAGCGCATCGAGTGGCGCGTCTTGGGCTCGGAGCTCGAGGCGGGACTGGAGGAGCTCCGCCTGCTGCGGGAGCTGCGGCCCCCCGCGAACGCGCGCTCCGCGCGCCCCGACCGCTACGTCTACCTGCGCCGGCGTGGCGAGGGGGTCGTCACCACCGCCGAGCCCGGGCCGTTGGGGCCGATCGCCGGCCGCCGCCGTGCCCGGCTCGCCGCGGCCGCACTCGAAGGGCTGGCCTGGGAGCGGCCGGGCGACGCCCTGCCGGCCGTGCGCGAGCGGCTCGCCCGCCTTGCCGCCGACCAGCGCTTCGAGGACGCGGCCCGGCTCCGCGACCGGCTCCTCGCGCTGCAGGAGGTGGCGGACGACCTCGCGCTGCTCGAGCAGGTCAGGCAGCTCGCAGTCTGCGTCATCGCGCCGTCCCCCGACGACGGACCGCCGCGCGGCTTCTTCGTCGCGAAGGGCCAGATCGTCTGCGTCCGGAGGCTCCCCGACGAGCGTGGGCTCGAATGGCAGGCCGGCCTCGCGGCCGTGCGCCGGGCGACCCCGACGCACGCGCCGGAGGCGGCGGACGACGTGCGACTGGTCGCGTCGTTCCTGCGGCACCCGTCACCCGAGCTGCGGGTCGTCCCGCTTCCCGCCTCGACGGCGACGTCAGAGGACTGTGCGACGCTGTCGGGATGAGGGTCATTGCCCGCGCCGGCGGCGCGCTCGCGACGCTCGTGGCGTGCGCCGGCATCCTCGCCGTCGGCTCACGCCCGGCGACGACAGCCGGCACGGGCGACAACTGGCTCGCCTACGGGCGCACGCCCGACGTGTCGAACGTCGCCGCCGCCGTGGGCGGCCTCACGCCGGCTGCGCTCGCCACCCCGAAGCTCCTGTGGCGCACCGCGGTCTCCGGCGCGGTCGTGGCCGAGCCGCTCTACGTGTCACGGCTCGAAGTCGGGGGCGTCGTCCATCGGGTGCTGTTCGTCGCCACGACGCACAACCTCGTCTATGCGCTCGACGCCCACAGCGGAGCCGTCCTCTGGCGCCGGTCGCTCGGCACGGTCGTCAAGAACATCTGCGGCGGGACGAACGGGATCAACGGGACGCCCGTGATCGACCTCCAGAAGGGCCTGCTCTACGTGATCGGCGACCGCGGCAAGCTCCACGCTCTCGAGCTGAACAGCGGGGCCGAGGCGCGCGGCTGGCCGGTCGGCGTCGTTTCGCGCACTGCGGTCGAGTACGTCTGGGGTGCTCTGCGCATCGTCGGCGGCCGGATCTACGTCCCGATCGCCAACACGTGCGACCAGCCCCAGAACGGCGTCTTCCCGGAGGGCCGGATCGTCGCGATCGACGAGTCGACCCGGCGCACCGTGTTCAGGTTCGACGTCGTGCCGGGGCCGGACAACGGCGGCGGAGTGTGGGCGCTCGGCGGCGTGTCCGTCGACCCGACGGACGGCACGCTCTACGCCGGCACCTCGAATGCGTTCACCTTCAACGGCAGCACGCTCGTCGAGGACCCGCCGTATGCGGAGCGCGTCGTCCACCTGACGCCGTCGTTGAAGCTGCTCGGGTCGGAGAGCCAGACGTTCCACTCGGGGACGGATCAGGGTTTCGGCTCGACGCCGCTGCTCTTCCGGCCGTCCGGGTGCCCGCCGCTGGCGGCGGCGAACTCGAAGAACGGCGCGCTGTACGTGTGGCGTCGCGGCGCCGCGTTCGGCAACCCGACGGTGCCTCCACTGCTCGTCGCGCGGATCGGCCAGACCAGCGGTGGCGAGTTCGTGTCGCAGCCCACCTGGGTCGCGTCGGCACGCATGCTCGTCGCAGCCGCGGGCGACGTCACCGTCGACGGAACCGAGACGCAGGGCCCGGTCGCGTTCCACGTCGATGCGGGCTGCACGTTCACGCAGGCCTGGAACGTCGGTCTCGGCGGCGGCACCGCGACGCAGCCGCTCGCGATCGGCAACGTCGTGCTGACGCTCGGCCCGAACGACGGCAAGCTCGCCTTCATCAACGCCGGGACCGGGACCGTGCTGAGCACGCTCGACATCGGCGGCTCGTACGCCCCGCCGATCGCCGCCGACGGCGTCATCTACGACGCGACGGGCGGCGGCACGGTCGCGGCCTACGTCGGCTCGGGCGGCTGACGGCTGCCGGGAAACCCGGCGGCTACACTGACGCCATGACCGAGACCGGCACGATGCGGGTCAAGAGCGGCCTCGCCGAGATGCTCAAGGGCGGCGTGATCATGGACGTCGTCGACGCCGAACAGGCCAAGATCGCCGAGGAAGCCGGCGCCTGCGCCGTGATGGCGCTCGAGCGCGTCCCGGCCGACATTCGCCGCGACGGAGGCGTCGCCCGCATGTCCGACCCTGCGATGATCAAGGAGATCCAGCGGGCCGTCACGATCCCGGTGATGGCGAAGTGCCGCATCGGCCATTTCGCCGAGGCCCAGATCCTGCAGGCGCTCGAGGTCGACTACATCGACGAGTCGGAGGTGCTGACGCCCGCCGACCTCTTGCACCACGTGAACAAGTGGGAGTACACCGTCCCGTTCGTCTGCGGCGCGACGAACCTCGGCGAGGCGCTCCGCCGCATCGGCGAGGGCGCGGCGATGATCCGCACGAAAGGCGAGGCGGGAACCGGCGACATCGTCAATGCCGTCACCCATATGCGTTCGGTCTTCGGCAGCATCCGCCACCTCCAGTCGCTCCGCAGCGAGGAGCTCTACACGGAGGCCAAGAACCTGCAGGCGCCGTACGAGCTCGTGCGGTGGGTCGCAGAGCACGGCCGCCTCCCCGTGGTCACGTTCACGGCCGGTGGCATCGCGACGCCGGCAGACGCCGCGCTGTGCATGCAGCTCGGCGCCGACGGCGTGTTCGTCGGCTCCGGGATCTTCAAGTCGGGCGATCCCGACAAGCGCGCCCGTGCGATCGTCGAGGCCACGACGCACTACCTCGACGCGGCAGTGCTGGCCCGCGTCTCGGCCGGGCTCGGCGAGCCGATGGTGGGGATCTCGACCGCCACGCTCGACCCGTCCGAGCTGCTCGAACGCCGCGGCTGGTAGCCCCCGACCGGCCGTCGAGGTCGATGCCGACCCTCCTGGTCACCGGCGGCCGCGGCTACCTCGGCCGTGAGCTCGTCCGGCTCGCGCCCGGGCTCGACTGGCAGGTGCGCGCGACCTGGTGGACGGAGCCGCCGGACGGCGGCGCCGAGTGGGTGCGCGCGGACATCCGCGACGCAGGGGCGATGCGCGCCGCGGCCGAGGGTGTCACCGCGGTGATCCACACCGCCTACCGCCAGCACGACGACGCCTGGAGCACGAACGTCGACGGCACCGCAGCGGTCGCGGCGGCGGCACGCGCCGCCCGCCTCGTCCACGTCTCGAGCGATCTCGTCTTCGCCGGCACACAGGGCCGCTATCGCGAGACCGACCCGGTCGGCCCGGTGTCGGACTACGGCCGCTCGAAGGCCGAGGCCGAACGACTGGTCGCGCGGTTGCATCCGGAGGCTGCGATCGCACGGACATCGCTCATCTACGGCGGACGGGAGCCCGGGCCGCAGGAGCGGCTGGCTCTGACGGGCAGCCGGTTCTTCGTCGACGAGCTGCGCTCGCCGGTCCAGGTCACCGACCTGGCATCCGCTCTGCTCGAGCTGGTCGCGCTCGACCACGCAGGCCCGATCCACCTCGGCGGGGCCGACGACGTCAGCCGCTACGACCTCGCGCTGCTGCTCGGGGCCGACCCGGCCCGGATCGAGGCGGCGAAGACCTCCGCCGACCGCGCGCCGGACGTCACGCTCGACAGCTCGCTCGCAGCCGGGCTACTCCGCACCCGCCTGCGGGGCGTGCGCGAGGTCGTCGCCGGGTGAGCTCCAGCGTTCCGCCGCGAGCCGGCCCTCGGGCGTCGCGAGGAAGTGCTCGAGCGGCACGTGCAGCATCGTCGTCCGTGCCTCCGCCAGGCGCTCGTCGCCGTCCGAGATCCAGGCACGGAGGCGGAGCCGCCGGCCGGCGACCTCGTCGATACGCGCGGCCAGGAGCAGCTCCGTGTTGATCGGCACCGGGCGCCGGTAGCGCACGAAGATGCGTCCGGTGACGGTGGGGAACGCGTACCAGGTCGCGAGCAGCCCGCAGGCCTCGTCGAGCGCCGCGGCCACCAGCCCGCCGTGGGCGAGCCCCGGGCCGCCCTGGTGGCGCTCGTCGAAGGTGAACCATGCCTCGTACTCGAGGAGCCCCGTCGCCGCGGGCGTCGGCAGGCGGAGGCCGATCGGGTTGTCGCCGCAGCCCCAGCAGACCGGGTCGTGGTGCGGCGGGATCGCCGGGGTCACGCCGGCCGGACGTCCTCGAACGTGCCGAAGCGCAACTCGTGCCGGTACAGGAGCATCGTCTCGTCCACCCGCCGCATGTACTCGTCCCGGTGGTCGGAGACGAACGCGTTGTAGGCGTCGCTCGACTCCCAGCGGTCGATCACGACGTAGCGCCCCGGCTGCTCGAGGTCGCGCAACAGCTCGGTGCCCGCGTAGCCGCGGCCGGCCCGGAAGAACTCGGCCCACTCGCCGCCGGGGGCGTATGCCGCCTCGAAGTCGTCGATGTCGCGCACCTCGTAGGTGAAGACCAGGGCGATCAGCGCAGCCCGCCGCGCTCGTGGTGGGCCTTGAAGAAGTTCTCGCTGCCGGCCGTCGCCATCGCCGCCGACGCGCTGATCTCCAGGCAGAGCGCTGCCCCGGCGACGATCTGGGCGAGGCGATAGACCTTGCCGGCGCCGGCGCACCCGATCGAGGCGAGCCAGTCGCGGGCGGAAGGCAGCGTCGTCCCGCCGCCGACGGTGCCCACCTCGAGGCCGCCGAACCGGATCGTCGCCTGCAGGCCGCCGTCGACCCGCCGTGCCGTCCCGTGGGCCATCGACGACGTGCCGACCATGCCCAGATCCTGGCCGGTGGCGGCGAAGATCGCCGCGATCGCCGTCGCCGGCGTGAACGCGACCGACTGCATCCC
>CAYXXE010000013.1:0-28847 GCA_964468985.1 uncultured Gaiellales bacterium
TCGGCACCGACCCCGAACCGCCGCCACCACCACCGCCACCGCCACCGCCGCCACCCCCGCCACCACCGCAGGGCGAGCCGGTGACGACCGCGGTCGGGGCCGACGAGATCCACACGTCGCTGCCACCCGACGGCTCGCCGACGGCAACCCGCACCGTCGAGCCGACATCCGCGCAGCCCAGCACGTCGGAGCTCCCCGTCGCGCCGACGATGTCGGCGCACGTGCTGCCGTCGGTCGCGCAACGACGCCAGTGGTACACGAACGGCAGCGTCGCGCCGGCCCAGGTGCCCGTCGTGGCGGTGAGCGTCGAGCCGGACGCGGCGGATCCGGTGATCGTCGGCAGCGCGGTCGCGTACGGCGTGCCGAGGGCGGAGATCACAGCCGTCGGTGCCGAGACGGCGATCGTGCTGGACGAGCCATCGCTCGCCGTCACCTGGACGCGGATCGTCGAGCCGGGATCCGAAGGGCCGAGGCCGTACCAGGTCCTGGTGGCGCCGCCGACCGGCGCACAGCTTCCGCCCGATGCGTTGCACCGCTCCCAGGCATAGGCGTAGGTCGAGCCGCCGCTGTCGGACCAGAGGCCCGGGTCGGCCTGGAGGATCGTGCCGATCGTGGGCGTGCCGCTGATCGTGGGCGGCGAGGACGCCTGCACGAGGTTCTGCGGCGCCCACGCGGGGGTGTCGATCGGCCAGGGCCCGCTAGGGATGTCGGTCTCCAGCAGTTGGGCGAGATTCGCCCCGGCGGCGCTCGTCTCGTAGAGGCCCGGCGGCGGCCGGTTCGGGCCTTGCAGCGCGGTGTCGGTGAAGGCGACCGTTGCGCCGTCGGGCGACCAGATGGGGTCGGCGTACGAGGAGCCGTTGGTGTTGTCCGTGACCAGGATCTGGTCGCCGGAGCCGTTGACATTCGCAACATCGATGCTGAGCGGGTTCTGCCCGGGTGCATAGACCGGCGGCGACAGGATGTTGGCGAACAGGAGCTTTGTGCCGTCGGGCGACCACGAGAGGTTGCGGGCGACAGCGCTGCCCGGCGCGGGTTGGTTGGTGGTCACCAGCTCGGTGGGGCTCGACCCGTTCGCGTTCATGATCCAGATGTGCCAGATCCCGGAGGTCTGGGCCAGGAAGGCGATCTTCTGGCCGTTCGGCGACCACGCCGGCGACGTGACGGTCGCATCCGCGTTCAGCTCGGTCGGGGCTCCGCCGGCTGCCGGCACGACCCAGATCCCGCCGTTCTGGGTGTCGGCAAAGGCGATCTTGGTGCCGTCGGGCGACCAGGCCGGGTCGTCGACGAGCCCGGCGCTGCCGCGCGCGACGATCACGTTCCGGCTCGTCCCGTCGCTGTCGATCGTCTCGATGCCGCCGGCGGTCTCGATCGCGAGCTTCGTGCCGTCGGGCGACCACGCGGGCGCGAACGCCTGGGAGGTGAGCAGCTCGTGGGTACCGGCGCCGTCGAGATCGGCGAGATAGACATGGTTCTGGGACTCGTACGCGATCGCGCCGACGCCCGCCGTGAGCCCGAGCTGGAGCTGGCCGTTGCCGACGTCGTCTGCAGCGCCCGTGCCACCGCTCGCCGCGAGCGCGCGCGCCTCGAGCGACGCCGCCAGCTTGGCCGGCGTGTCCAGCGGCTTCTGCTCGAGCAGATCGGCGGCGGCCCCCGCAACCTGCGGCGAGGCGGCCGACGTGCCGGCGAACCCGGAGGCGCCGCAGCCCCCTGCTCCGGCCGTGGCGGCGCCGTACGTCTGCGTCGAGACGCTGTCCGGGGCGATCAGATCCGGCTTCGTCCGCCCGTCGACCGTGGGGCCCTGCGAGCTGAAGGGCTCGAGCGTGCTCGTCTGCCAGCAGTCCGCCCCGACCGCGAGCACCGACGGCGACGACGCCGGCTCGGTGACGCTCCCTGACGCGTTCGCGTACTGGAGGGGCGCGTCGCCGAGGTAGAAGAGGTCGAGGCGCGGGCTGCCCGCGGCGCTGTAGCGCTCGATCGCGATGTCGAAGAGCTGCGTCGGCCCGGTGTTCGTGTAGCAGAGCCCCTCGGTCGGCGACATCGGAGCGGCGGACTGGTCGTTCGTGGACGACGCGACGAGCGCGCCGTCGCTGTCGCGGTAGAGGCCGAGGTCGTAGTCCTCCGTCGTCACGGGCCAGGCGTCCCACTTCAGAGCCACGCAGGCCTGCTCCCCGGCCAGCATCACGACCGAGTCCGACCCGTCCCCCGGCGCGAAGTCGTTGAAGCTCGGATCGCTCGAGTCGGGAGCGAACGTGCCACTCCAGTGATCCTCGGCGTAGTTCCCGGCCGCGTTCACCCAGAGGATGCCGTGGGCCTGCGCGTCGGCTGCGATGGCGTTCGGCGAGCCCGGCGGGTCGGTGCCGTCGCCGCGGCCCGTGTTGAACCAGGCGACCGAGTGGTTGATCACCTGCACGCCGTCCGCGACGGCGTCCTGCTCGGCGAGCGCGAGATCGACCTGCGTGTCGACGCACATCAGATAGAGCTGCGCGCCCGGGGCCATCTGATGCACGAGCTCGGCGACCGCCGTGCCATGCTCGGTCCCGCCGGCTCCGGGCGAAGCGGAGAGATTGCCGCCGCAGTGGTCGTCGGTCACCACGGACGCCGGCAGCGCCGACCCGAGCAGGGACTGATAGCCGTAGAAGCCCAGGTCGATGATCGCGATCTTCACCCCGGCACCGTCGTAGCCCGCCGTCTGCCAGACGTCGGCCCCGGTCGCAGCAACTCCCTCGTCGACCGACTGGGCGACCGGCATGGCCGGCGGGGCGACACCGCCGACAGCCGCATTGTCGGCCAGGGAGCCGAGCGCTCCCGGCGCGACGAGCGCCTGCAGCAGGCCGTCGGCCTGCGCCTCGACGACACCGCCGAGGGAGCCGACGGCAGCCACAGCGGCGGCGACCTGTCCCGCGCGAGGCGTCACGATCACCCGGACCCGGCCATGACTGGTGGCAAGACTGTCCGCCCGTGCCGCCGAGAGCGCCGCCGGCGAGCCGCCGGCCGACGCCGCCTCCGCGATCTGCGACAGGCGCGAGTCGAGCCGCCGCGTACCGAGCCTCGGCAACGGCGCACGTGGCGCGACCCGGCCTGCGCCGGCGCCGGCGCCTGCCAGGGCGACCACCGAGCCGACGAGCAGACAGCACGCGAGGCTTCTCACCGGCTGCACACTACGACCCTCGGGCCCGGATTGCTAACTCCAGACCGCGGGGCCGATGCCCTCCGAACGGCTGGGATCCTTCAGAGGCTCAGCGCAGGTCCTTGTTCGACTCCATGTCGAACCACATCGCGAACAGCATGAACTGGCTGCCCGAGATCAGCAGCAAGGCGACCAGGACGATCGTCGCCGGGGTGATGTGGTTGCCCGTCAGGCGGAGCACCGTCTCGGCGATCCCGAGCACCAGGCCGAGCGCGCCCATCAGGAAGCCGAGGAGGTAGAAGAAGACGAGCGGGTGGAAGTCGCGGATGATGTATTTCTCGCGGAGGCGCCAGAAGAAGCCCTTCAGGAGCAGCCACGAGATGCGCGGGACGACGCGCCGGATCTTGATGCCCGACCGCTCGCCGACGCCGTAGATCGGCCGGGAGGGGATGTCGCGCACCCTGGCGCTCCAGACGTTCAGATGCACCAGCATGTCGTTCGGGAAGCCGTACGAGGTGTAGATCCGGTCGAGGTCGAGCAGCTCGAGCATGCGCCGCGAGATGACGGTGTAGCCCGCCTGCGAGTCGGCGACGTGCCAGTAGCCCGAGGCGATCTTCGTGAGCAGGCTGAGCATGGCGTTCCCGAGGTAGCGGGTGTGCGGGATCTGCTCCCACGCACGGCCCGTGAACAGGCGGTTCGCCTTCGCGTAGTCGAGCTCGCCGCGAGCAACGGGCAGGGCAAGGGTTTCGAGCTCGTCGGGATCCATCTGGTTGTCGCCGGCCATCACGGCCGTCGCGTCGATGCCGAGCACGAGCGCCCGCTTGTAGCCGGCGACGATCGCGGCGCCGACGCCGCCGTTCTTCGCGAGGCTCACGACCTCGACGCGCGGGTCGTCGCTCGCGCGGGCACGTTCGGCGGTCGCGTCGGTGGAGGCGTCATCGACGACGACGACCCGGTCGACGAAGGCCGGGATGCCCTCGAGCGTCGGGCCGATCAGCGCCTCCTCGTTGAAGGCCGGCACCACGACCGCGATCGTCTTCCCTGCGAGCATCGTGAGCGTATTCTGCGCCGCCGGCGGCTTGCCTGGTTGACGGAGTCCCGCGACCCGATCGTCTACCGTCCGTGGCGATGATCACCAGACGGTTCGCGGTGTGGGTCGCCCTGCTGGCGGCGCTCCGCGTCGTGCCCGCGCTCGTGGTGCTGGCTGCGGACGGCCGGAGCCTGCCGGGCCTCCCCGGTTCGGCCTACGGCCCACCCGACGGCGACACGTACGGGTTCTACGCCGCGGCCCGCGAGTTCGTGTCGGCCTGGGGGCACGTCTCGCGCCCATTGCTCGCCGTGGCGGCGCTCGCGCTGATGGTGATCGCGCTCTACGGCCGTCGTGCCTGGCGCCGGGGAGCCCGCGGGACGGCGGTCGCGGTGGTCAGCGCAGGTGCCGGCGCGTTCGTCGCGCTCGCGGTGCGCGCGATGGTGCCGACGGGCGCAGGCGCGGTGGGCTGGCCGATCGTCTGGAGCCTGCCGATGTTCCCCCTGCGGGCCGCCCACCTCCTGAGCTACCACGTCGCCTACTACCTCGGCGTCGCGATCCTGCTCGCGTGCAACGTCGCGACGGTGGTCGCGACCGCCGTCGTGGCGCGCAAGCTCCTGCCCGGCCGCGTCGCGCTCGTCGCCCCGGCGCTGCTCGTCGTCTGGCCCTTCCTGATGCGCCTGGTGGAGGGAACCGGCAACACCGTCTACGGCTCCTGGCTCACCGACTCCGGCGTGCAGCTCTACTCCGAGCCGCTCTCCACGGCGCTCGTCGCGGTCGCCCTCGCACTCGTGATCACGCGCCCGGCGATGCCGGCCGCGGCGGCGGCGGCCGGGGCGCTGACGGCCTTCGCGACCGCGACCCGGCTGTCGAACGTCACCGTCGTGCTCCTCGTCGGGGCGGTACTGCTCACCTCGCGCGACCGCAGGGTGATCGCCGCATTCACCGTGGCGGCCGCGGGCGTGGGCCTGATCGCCGCCGAGTTCTGGTCGAAGGGCTATGCGACGTTCGTCGACAAGGCTTCGCCGCAGGCCCCCGACGGGATCTTCTCGTGGCACTACCTCCTGCGCTCGTGGCGCGACTCGGGGGTCTTCGACTGGCGGATGCTCGTGCTGCTCCTGCCGCTGCCGCTCCTCGGCGCCTACGCCCTGCGCGGGCGACGGCGGGAGTCGGTGCTCCTCGGCGGGACGATCGTCATCACCGCCGCGTTCTACAGCGCCTACTACATCACCGCCCTGCACCCGAGGTTCCTGTTCGTGGCCCTGCCGCCGCTGTTCGTGCTCGCCGCGGCGGGCGTCGACGCTGTCCTCAGACGGGCTGTGCGGCCCGGCTGACCCGCCCGTCGGCGACGATCGCGGCGATCGCGCCGAGGATCAGCCCGATCAGCGCACCGATCAGGATCGAGGTGCGCCGCGAGCGGGCGACCGACTTCACCGCATAGGCCCGCGTGATCACCTTCGCGCTCTCGACCTGGCGGGCGAAGGCCAGCTGCTGGCGCGTCGTCTCCTCCTGGTCGTTCAGGTTGCCCTGGCGCTGCTCGGCGTTGTCGATCTGGCTGACGAGGACGAGCTTGTTGAGCGGGTCGAGATGAGACACCGCGAGGGCGTTGTTGAGGTTCGCCAGGCGATCCCGAATCGAGGCGAGCTGCGAGTCCGTGGTGCTCAGCACCTGCACGAACGCGGCGATCTTCGTCCCGACGTACGGCGCCGTCGTCTTCGCGACCACGATGTCGGCGAGCGCGTTCGCCGCGGCCGCGATCTTCCTCGACACCTTGCCCTGCACGGTGAGCGAGATGAGCGGCGCGGCGCGCACGCCCGAAGCGGTCGCCGCCCCGACCGTGGCGATCGAGACGTTGCCGCGCAGCAGGCCCGGCGCCATCCCGGCGGCATGCGCCGCCGCATCCTGCGCCTCGGCGGAGCTCGTGATCTCGCTGACGGCGCGTGGGTTCTGGCCGAAGCCCTGCAGCACCACGCCGCCCGGCGAGACGGGCTGGCCGAGCGAGATCAGCGCGGTCGCCTTGTAGACGCTCCCGCCGCCGAACGAGAACAGGAAGCCGATGATCGCGCCGGCGACGAAGCCGGCTGCGAGCAGCCACCAGAAACGGCCGACCGCGGCGCGCCAGCGCGCGAGGTCGATCTCACGCTCGGCGTCGAGGGTCGAATCGGGCAAGGAGCTCACCGGGAGGCGACTTTACCCGACACGGCCCACCCCGGTGCTCGCCCACGTCCAGTCCCACTGCGCGGCGAGCCCCTCGCGCAGCGACACGCGCGGCGCCCAGCCGAGCTCCGAGCGGAGACGCGTCGTGTCGGCGGCGGTGCGACGCTGGTCGCCCGGCACGGCGGCGCGCCGCTCGAGCTGAAGCGACCGCCCGGAGACCTCCTCGAGGAGCGCGATCGTCTCGTTCATCGACGCCTCGATCGCGCCGCCGACGTTGTACGTGCCGTGGCCGCGCTCCATCGCCGCGACCGTCGCATCGACGACGTCGGCGACGTAGGTCCACCCGCGCGACTGGTCGCCGTCGCCGTACAGCTCGAACGAGCCGCCCGACGCGAGCGCGAACGCGATCCGCGCGAACGCCATGTCGGGCCGCTGGCGAGGGCCGAACGCGTTGAAGTAGCGGAGCACGACGCAGTCGAGGGCGAACTCGCGCGCGTACGCGGCGGCCAGCTGCTCGCAGCCGAGCTTCGTGATCCCGTACGGGGAGAGCGGCTCGGGCCGGGTGTCCTCGGGCGTCGGATACCGCTCGGCCGCACCGTAGATCGACGAGGACGAGGCGAAGACGACCTTCGTCCCGCTTCTTGCCGCCGCGGCGAAGACACGTTCCGAGGCGACGAGATTCCGGCGGGCATAGAGCGCGAAGACGTCGCCGAAGCTGCGGACGCCCGGCTGGCCGGCCAGGTGGAAGACGCCGTCGAGGCCCGCAAAGTCGAGCTCGTCCTCGGCGAGGTCGACCCGCCTGGTCTCGATCCCGAGCGCGGCGAGGCCCCGGGCGTTGCGCTCCTTCAGGGCCGGGTCGTAGTAGTCGGTGAAGCTGTCGAGCCCGACGACGTGGTGGCCGGCCCCGGCGAGCGTCGTCGCGAGCTGCGAGCCGATGAAGCCCGCTGCGCCTGTGACCAGGTAGCGCATCAGGGGTTGGAGGGTACAGCCCGCTTCGCCGTCCGCCGCTGCGGCACGAGCCCGTAGAGCCGTGCGTAACCGGTCAGATAGAGCCGCTTCGTGTCGGCGACGACCGGCGAGTACTTGCCGTCGGGGTAGGTCCAGACCTGGCGGCCGGTGACGGCGTCGAGCGCGTAGGTGGTGCCCGCCAGCGTGGCGAAGTAGACCCTGCCCGCGACGACGGTCGGCGAGCCGGAGATCGGCCCGTCGGCGTGGAACTGCCAGAGCACGCGCCCGCTCGCCGCGTCGAAGCAGAAGAACTCGTGCGAGTAGGAGCCGGCGAAGACCCGCTGGTGCCACACGGCCGCCGACGAGTAGACGTACCCGCCGGTGGAGGTCGACCAGCGCAGCTCGCCCGTGGCCGCTCCGAAGGAGTACATCTTCCCGTCGGTCGCGCCGACGTAGACGCGGTCGTAGGCGACGGCCGGCGTGGCGTAGAAGGTGCCGGTACTGCCGAAGCGCGGCTGCGCCGACGACTCCCAGACGATCCGGCCGGTGCGCGCCGAGAGGGCGTAGACATGGCTCGAGTAGTCGGCGGCGTAGACGCGGGAGCCGACCACCGCCACCCCGCCTTTCACCTCGCCGCGCAGCTGCGTCGACCACCACAGCTTGCCGGTACCGGCGGCGAACGCCGAGACCCGCCCGTTCCAGTCGCCGACGTAGACGATGCCGTGCGCGACGGCAGGGCTCGTCTCCGACGGCCCGATCGCCCGCCGCCAGACGACGCTTCCCGACCCGGCCGCGAACGCGACCAGCTCGCCCGTCAGCGAGCTCGAGTTCGGCCGGTTGCACGGTGGAACGTTCAGGAAGACCTGGAACACGAGGTGCCGGTCGACCGCCGGCGAGGCGGCCTCGCACCGGTGCGAGTCGTAGCTCCAGGCCTTGAGGCCGTTCGCCGCGCCGATGGCGATCACCCGGCCCGAGTTGGTGCCGAAGTACAGGCGGCCGTACGCGACGGCCGGCGGGAACTCGACCAGGCTCTGCGCGCGGAACGTCCAGATGCGGCGGAAGGGCGGCTCCAGCGTCACGCCGGCCGCGACCCGCAGCCGCTCGGCGTCGTGGCCGTACATCGGCCAGGGGACGTCCGGCTCCCGGGTGACCGCCGGCGCGACGGTCTGGGTCGGGACGAACTCGACGGTTGGCGACCCCTGGATGTCGCGTGAGGCGTGCTTGACGTGCAGGTAGTAGGCGATCGCCGCGCCGCCCGCGGCGAGCACGAGCAGCGCGGCCGCTGCCAGGAGCCGGCGCCTCACGCGTCGCCGGGAACGGCCTCCGCCGCGTCGGCGAGCGGCTCGAACGTCCCGTCGCCGGTCTCGTGGAGCACGACCTGCGAGAAGAAGCGGGTCATCACCAGACCGGCGCGGAACTCACCGAGACGGGGCTCCGGCCGCTCGCCGTTGGCCAGCGCCAGCGCCAGCTCCGGGTAGCGGGAGCCGGCGGCGGTCGGGAGCGGGAACCCACCGCCGAAGCGCGGGTTGACGTCGGTGACGAGGAGGGAGCCGTCGGGCTCGCGGAAGCACTGGACGTTGCCGGGGCCGACGAGTGAGAGCGTCTCGGCGACCAGCCGGCCGAACTCGATCAGCTCCGTGTCCTTCAGCGACATCCCCTTGATCGACTCGCCGCCCTTCGACTCGATCATCGTGCGCGGCACAGCGTTCAGGCAGCGCGACTCCAGGTCGCAGAACACGTCGACCGAGAACTCCTCGCCGGCGCACACCGCCTGCACCATCGAGGGGGCGGTCGTGTAGCCAAGGAAGAAGTCGAGCTCCGCCCGGTCGTGCGCGCGATAGATGTGGCGCGAGCCGAAGCCCTTGCGCGCCTTCACGAGCAGCGGGAACGGCAGCGTCTCGGGCAGGTCGCCGGGCAGCCAGGTGGCGGGCGAGCCGATCCCGTTCGCCTCGAAGAACCGGTGCGCCAGGTACTTGTCGGAGCAGCGCTCGATCGTGCGCTCCCCCGGAACCAGCACGAGCGCCGGAGCGAGCGCGTCGCGCGCGCCCGCGAGCACCGAGTGGTCGAGGTCGGTGAGCGGGACGACCAGGCGCACGTCGTGCAACGCGACGAGGTCGCGGAGGGCCGTCACGTAGCCGGGGTCGTCGACGCGTGGGACGACCGCGCGGACATCGGCGTGGTAGAGCGCCGGCGCCAGCGGGTTCGTGTCGACCGCCACGGTGGTCGCGCCCGCCCGCCCGAACGCCGAGACGATGTCGACACGCTGCCCGGCGCACGTGAACAGGACGGCTGTCACGGCGCAAGGCTAGACGGTCGCTCGCCACCTTCGCTGCGGTGGAGCAGCGGCGCGAGCGCTGCGGCGAAGAAGACGATCCCGGTGATGATGCGGCGCGCCGAGGTCGCCAGGTGGTGGTGGAAGACGAACGGCGTCGTCCAGTAGGCCAGAACGAGGCCCGCGAAGGCCAAGGTCACCGCGAGGATGACGAACACGGCCTCGCGTCTGGCGCTCGTCCGAAGCGCCAGGAAGATCAGGACCGCGGCGAACGGGATCACCAGAAGCCAGGCCCTCGGATCGGCCAGCTTGACAACCATGTAGCCGATCGCGAGCGGGATGCGCGTCGCATGATGCACGAGATAGGACCAGTCCACGAGCCGGCCAGTCGATGCCTGGTTGTGAATCCCGTGCGCGGACATCCAGATGCGCCAGGGCAGGATCCCGATCCCGAGGGCAGCCAACCCGGCCGCGACGGGCCAGGCCGCACGCCTCCGACGCTCGGCGGCGGCTACGAGCGTGAGCGCCGCGAACAGTGCGACCGTGAATACGAACCCCTCCACCTTCGTGGCGGCAGCGCCGCCCGCGAGGACAGTGGCAAGCACGAGCGCGCCGGGGCGACGCTCCACAAGCCACACCCAGGCGCACATCCCGGCGACGGCGAAGAGCACCGCGACCGGGATGTCGGCCTCGGCTGCTGCCAGCTGGTCGGCGACGGACGGAGCAACGACCAGCATGGCGATGGTCGCCCAGAGGACGACGGCCTTCGCGCGACCGGCGCCGATCTCGTAGACGGCGCGTAGGAATGCGGCGAAGATGAGCCATGACTGGAGGTCGAGCAGCGACGTCTCGTAGCCGGTGAAGCGGAATCCGGCCGCCTCGACCGCGGGCAGGAGCAACGGGTAGTCCTTGTTCGCAAGATCGCCCTGCGAGAACCACCCGGCATCGAGCCCGTTCAGGGCATAGAGCGCATGCGCCTTCGGCGTCCAGAAGGTCCAGGAGTCGAACGCCCACAGCGGCTGGAACCACAAATCCACCGCGAGCAGCGCCAGGAAGGCGACCACGGCCGCCGCAGCGATCGTCGTCGCACGCGTCCGTGCCGGCCACCGTAGCTCGGCGCTCCCGCCGCGGCCGAGAGCCGCAACCGAGCCGAATGCCGGGATCGCGCAGACAGCGATCACCTCCCAGCGTGTCATCGCAGCACCGAGCACGAACAGGAGCTGCGCCGTCACGCCGTACGTCGCGAGCCCGACGAGATACGAGACGCCGACCGACCACCGAAGCGACCGCGCATCACGCCACCAGCCGGCGAGGCACGTCACTCCCGTGCCCGCCGCGAGGATGCAGGCGTTCAGCAGGAGGAGGCCGCCGAGGTCCGCGATCACCGCCTCACCCGCGCCACATACACGGCGAGATAGGCGCCGGCTCTCGCCTGTGCGACCCAGACCCGGGTCACTGGAGCGACCTGCGCAGGCGGGATGCCCCACGACACGATGTAGTCGGCCTGGCGGGGATCCGCGACCGAGCGGCGCGGGAAGAGCGTGATCAGCGCCAGCGAAGGGAACGCCGCCCGGGCAGGCGCCCACGGCACGGCACTGCTGACGGCCGTCGCATACGTCGCGTCACGCGGGATGAGTCGCCGAGCGCCGTCGACCAGGTAGCCGGGCAGGTATGCCTGGATGGGGCCGGCCGCCTCCGCGCTGTAGCCGTGGAGTGTTGTCGTCAACCGCAGATCCTCCTGGATCCTCCACACGACGTACGGAACGGCGCAGACGGTCGCAACGAGGCAGATGAGGCCGGCAGCGGTAGCGGGCGGCTCGCGGCGCAGTCGCCGGTTGAGGAAGATGAGCGCCGCAACCGCCACGAACGCCCCCAACGCGAGCAGGGCCCAACCTGAGGCACCGGGGGATCCGGGAACGCCGAGCACGGAGGGAGTCTAGGAGTTCGTTCGAACGCCGCTGACCGCCGGGCGGAGTTCGCGAGCGCGATCCGTCTCGACGCGCGACTGACACCCTAAGACGGGTCGGTCGGCGCGTTCCAGCCTCCTCGCTCGCCCTTGTACGTCCCGCCGAACAGCGCCAGCGGCGTGCGTAGCAGGATCAGCAGGTCGGTCTTCCAGTCGTGGTGGCGGACGTACCAGAGGTCGAGCTCGATCCGGTCGGCCCAGGGCAACGTCGCACGGCCGTGGATCTGGGCCCAGCCGGTGATGCCGGGCTTGACGTCGAGCCGATGGAGCTGACGCTCGTCGTAGGCGTCGACCTGGTAGCGCAGCGTCGGCCGAGGGCCGATCACGGACATGTCGCCGCGCACGACGTTCCAGAGCTGCGGCAGCTCGTCCACCGAGAGGCGCCGCAGCACGCGGCCGAGCCTGGTGATGCGCGCGTCGCCGCGGTCGACCGCGTACCCCGCGCCCTGACGCTCGGCGCCGACGACCATCGTGCGGAGCTTCAGCAGCTCGAAGTCGACGCCGTCCTTGCCGACCCGCGTCTGCCGGAAGAGGATCGGGCCGCGGTCGCCGAGCTTGACTCCGAGCGCGCCGAGCGCGAGCAGCGGGCTCGAGACGACGAGTCCCGCGCCGGCGATCGCGACGTCGAGCGCGCGGTTCAGCGCGTGCCTTCCGCCGCCTCCCACGTCGCGGGCACGCCGCGGCGCAGGTAGTTCCAGAGCGAGACGAGCGTCGCCAGCGTGATCAGCGAGTAGTACCGCGCGACACCGACGCCGAGCAGACCCGCCAGCACCAGCGCGAGCTGTGCCGCAAGGACGGCGGCGTAGACGAGGCCGTGACCGGCCAGGGCGACCGACGTCGCGAGCAGGACGACGTGGAGGAGGCCCGAGCCGTAGCGAAGCAGCCGATGCGAGACGATCTCGAGCGCATACAGCGGGCCAAGTCGCCGCAGCATCTTGCCGCGCAGCACGATCAGCCAGCAGTGCTCGAACATCCGGACCTTGCGCCGGTACTCGGTCTCGTTCGTCGGCGTCGGCTTCTCCCAGGCCTGTGCCAACGGCTCGTACACCGCCCGTCGGCCCCGCTGGACCATGACGTAGGGCAGCGAGAGGTCGTGGCCGAAGCGGGGATCGACCTCGACGTAGTCGGACCGGCGCACGGCGTAGATCGAGCCGTTGCCGCCGGTGACCGAGCCGAGCTGCGACTCGGCGCCGCGCACCCCCATCTCGTAGCGCCAGTAGAGGCCCTCGCGGTTGGAGCCGTCGGCAGCGAGGATCTGCAGCCGGCCGCACGCGTAGGCGACGTCGGGGTCGGCGAACGGGCGGACGAGGAGCCGCAGGGCGTCCTCCGACCAGGTCGCGTTCGCATCCGAGAAGGCGAGGAGCTCGGAGTCGGTCTGGCGCACCGCCCGGTCCTGGGCGGCGACCTTGCCTCCACGCGGGTTCGAGATCACGAGCACGCCCGGGTACTGGAGCGCGATCTCCTCGGTCCGGTCGGTCGAGGCGTCCGACGTCACGACGATGCGGAGCCTGTCCGCCGGGTAGTCGAGCGCGAGCAGGTTCTCGATCCGGCGCGCGATCACCGTCTCCTCGTTGTGGGCGGCCACGATCACGGTGACGGTCGGGACGACGTCCGCGGCTCGGACCGGCCGACGGGCGACCCGGGCCAGCAGCACGGCGAACACCGGGTAGCCGACGTGCGTCCAGACCAGCGCCGCCAGGCTCGTCCAGAAGAGGATGAGAACCGCGATCACAACCAGGCGATAGTACGTCGCGCCCTCGTCTCGTCGGACGCTCAGGGGGCGCGCGAGAGGGTGAAATAGACGAGCGGCCCGGCGTCTGACCGGGTGATCCCGAGGCCACGGATGGGCCGAGTCAGCGCCGACTGCCACGGCGTGCCCCGGGCCAGCGCCCGATCGAGGACGACCGTGTGGACGCCGTACGCGCGGATCGCTCGGATACTGGCCGCGTCCGGAAAGCCTGAGCTCTCGGCCGTCAGCGTGACGAATTGGTTCGGGTGGAAACCGCTCCAGCCGTTGGCCACCGCGGGGAAGCCGTCGACCGACCAGAACATCGCGGTCGCGTTCGCGAGGTCGCTCGTAGGCGGGAGGACGAGTATCGGGGGCGCTCCGCGCGGAAGCGACGGGATCGCCGGGACCGGAGTTCGTCCGATCGTCCCGTAACCCTCGAGGAGAACGAGCCCGACGAGCAGCGCACCGGTAGCGGCCGCCAGGCGACCGCCGTGCGCCCGAGCAACGTCGACCACACGGTCGGCACCGATCGCAGCCAGCAGGCAGAGCGCGAGAGCGGCGAACGCGATCAGCCGCCCCGGCGTCCGCAGACCCTGCCAACCGGGAAAGTAGTCGTACAGAATCCGGTAGCTCGCCTGCCCGCCGTGGAACCCGAAGCCCAGCGCAAGAACGCAGATCGCGACAAAGGCGCACGCGAGCCCGGCCCGCAACGCCCGCCGCCGGCGCCCGTACACCAGTCCGACAAGCCCGAGCACAAGCACCGTCGCACCGGGAAAGAGCGTCTTCTCCCCCGCGGGCACGACTCTGAGCGCGGCCGTCACCCGTCCCCAGACAAGGTCCTCCGACGGCGCTGCAAGAAGCCCCCGCCCGGTCGGCGAGAAGTAGAACAAGAGGTCGGGAGTTCGGCGCGCCTCGGGATGCCGGCTCAGCACATGGATGTACGGGAGGGCCAGCAGCAGGGTCCCCGCGACCAGGACGGCAGTGCCTCCGAGCGTGGCCGCCCACACCACGCGCGGCTGGGCCGAGCGACCGGCGCGCAGCCAGAGCACGATCGCTCCGGCCGCGAGCACGGCGAGCAAGTAGGCGAAAGGCAGCCCGAGATTCCACCCCAGGCTGATCTGCCACAAGGCGACCAGCCAGCCACAGACGATCGGCACCCCTCGGCGGCGGCGGTAGCCGCGAACGAGCAGGAACAGCGACAGGGGGATCCCGCCGCTCGACAGAACGTGAAGGTGGCTCTGATGCGCCAGACGAAACGGGGCGTACGCGAACGCCGCTCCGGCGACGCTCGCACCGGCGACACGCGCGCCGAGCTCGCGCGCGAGTACGTACGCCCCGACGAACGGAAGCGCGTAGGCGAAGAGGAACAACAGGTCGTAGCGGGTGGTCGCCGCCTCGGCCCCGTGCCCGACGAGCCCGGCCGGTGCGTACCCGGCCAGGGAGTCCGTGAAGGCAAGCGTCGAGCCGAGCGGCCAGAAGACATTGGCGTTGAAGAAGTGCAACGGCGCGTGGATCAGGGCGTGGCCCCCCCAGGCCACCGTCCACGCCTCGAGCAGGACGTCGGGCACGTTCACGGGGTCTGACGGCAGCTCCGACCCCATGTGCAGGGCGAGCGGCCACGTCATCACGACTGCCAGGGCGCCTGCGGCGAGAACGCACAGACCGACTTCGCGGCGGGCGAGGCTCGGTTCCGGGCGGCTCATGTCAACCTGCTCTGGAAGAAGAGCCGGTCCATCTGGAACGCGACGAGCCCCGCGACGACCGCGAACCCGACCTGAGCGACAGGCGGGAGACGCCGAGAAACGAGCAGGCCGGGGAGAAGCGCAGCGTCGGAGCGATACAGGGCGACCCCGCCGAGGGCGAGCGGCATCAACCAGGCCCCTCCGACGAGAAGGGCGGGCACCAGATCGGCCCGGCGCCGCGACGCGAGCGCCATGACCAGCACCGTCGCCACGAAGGCGGCGGTCAGCAAGAGCTGCACCGACGGCACGAGATCGAGCCGATGCGGATCCTGAAGGAACGACAACGTCGCCGCCTTCGCCCGGCGAAGCGTTGTCAGCGGATCGACACCCGTGTGCCCGTAGAAGCGCTGGACCTTGACGTACGAATCCCAGTGACCCGTCGTCACCCGCTGGACCACCGACACCGCTGCGAGCCCCGCGAACCCGGCCCCGGCGGCCTGCGCAGCCCGAATGCCCCGCTCGCGAATCGAGCCGCGAGCGATCGACTCGCGCAACCCGACCGCCGCACCGAGCAGGATCCCGACGGGGTACGTCGCGGCCGCGGCCGCGTACACGACCGCTGCGGCGACACGCCGCTGCCCCGCGAGATACAGGCCGAGCAGGAACAAGAAGGTGAGGAGCGACAGCGGAAAGACGGCTGCGTAGTAGATCGCGCCCGGAAAGACGGCGGCGCAGGCGAGTGCGGCGACGTTCTTCGCCGTGACACGCCCGTGCCAGAAGCCGTTCCAGAGCAGCACGAGCGTGGCGAGTTGGAAGACAGCCGAGACGATCGCCGCCACCGTCATCGCCGAGAGCCCCGCGGCCGAGAACGGGCTGACGAGCAGCGGGTAGGCGGGCATCCAGCCGCTGTTGCCGCACCAGCCCCCGGGGCGCGGGCAAGCGAAGATCGTGAATCCATGCCGCGCGATCGACAGGTAGAGGAGCGAGTCGTGGCGACTCAGGTCGGCGGCCCCGGGGAACCCGAGGCCGACACTCGCACTCGCCGCCCAGACGACGCCGCGCGCCAGAACGAAAGCGGCGAGCGGGGGGACGACGCCGGCCGCAAGCGGACCCCGCACATGCGCACCTGGCCCATGGTCGGTGGCTGGGATGCGCACGACGGCGCAAAGCTAGACGATTTAGGGTGCAGCCCGTGAGACGCGCGCTCACCGAATCGAGCGCCGCCGGGCTCTTCGAGACCGGCATGATCGCGGCCGGCTTCGCCGCCCTGTTCTTCCTGCTCCCGCACTCGCTCGCGAACGACGATCTCGTGCGCTTCGCGGACATCGAGGGGCTGCTGCATCACGGTCACCTCTCGGACAGTCGCTACTCGCTCGTCATGCCGTTGCTCTCGGCACCGCTGCTGCTGCTCGGCGAGCTCGTCCGCTCACCGGCCTGGTGGGCCGAGCGGTTCAACGTCGTGGTCGTCGCGGCCGCGGCCGCGACGCTGTGGGTGCTCCTCCGGGGCCGCATCGACCGGAGCCTGTTCCGGCGGACCGTTCTCGTGCTCCTGTTCGCCTCCTTCCTGACGAGCCGTCTGCGCGACTACAACGCCGAGGTGACGAGCGCGGCCCTGATCACGGTCGGCATCGTCCTCCTCGAGACCGGGAGGCGACGGGCCGGGTGGGCGACGATCGTGATCGGAGTCGTCAACACCCCGGCCGCGATCGTCGGCTTGCTGGTCGTAGCTGCCTTCGAGGCGGCCCGGCGGCGCGACCTTCGCCCCTTCCTGCCCGTCGTCGGCGCGACCGCGCTGATCATGCTCGAGGCCTGGATCCGGCGCGGCGGGCCGCTGACGACGGGCTACGCGGGCGATCACGGCTACGTCACGGTCATGCCGTACTCGGGACGCCCGACCTTCAGCTACCCGTTCGTGTTCGGCGTCTTCTCGATTCTCTTCTCGTTCGGGCGTGGGCTCGTCTTCTTCATGCCCGGTCTCGTTCTCTTCGGCTCGCTCGCGCTCAGGCGCGCCGCCGGGGGACTGCGCACGCCGGTCACGCTGCTCCTGCTGTTCACCACCGGTCTCGTGCTCGTCTACGCGAAGTGGTGGGCCTGGTACGGCGGCATCGGCTGGGGGCCCCGGTTCTTCCTGCTCGCGGCCGTGCCCGCGTCGATCGCGCTCGTCGTCGCGCTCGACCGGGTCGGGGAGTCCGCGCTGTTCGACGGCGTCGTGCTCGCGGTCCTCATCGGCTCCGCCTGGGTCGGGCTGAGCGGGGCGATCGCCGATCTCGCGACCTCACTCGGGTTCTGCGCGTCGAACGGCTTCGCGGACGAGTCGCTCTGCTGGTACACGCCGGAGTTCAGCCCCCTCGGCCAGCCGCTCGTCCACTTCCCGCCACTGCACTGGTCGAGCGGCATCGTGGCGTGCTTCTCGCTGGCCGTCTTCACCTATCTGGCGCAGGCTCCGGCCGCAGCCCTGTGGCGCGCCGCGGTGTCTTCGGTGCGCGGCCTCAGGCTCTCGCAGCAGCCGTAGTACCCTCGGGCGAATGTCGAGGGCGAGGATCGGCGAGATCGTGGCGCTCGCCGGGGTTGTGGCCGCGCAGGCCGTCCTGTTCGCCCAGCCGATCCGCGGTGCGACGAACTACGACGAGGACGTCTACCTCGCCGCGACCGACGCCCTCCGCCACGGCCAGGCGCTCGGCACGGAGGTGTTCGCCGCTCAGTTGCCCGGCTTCTACGACCTGCTGCGCGGCCTCTCGTACGTCGCGGGCCTCGGGGTCGTGAATCTGCGGGCGGCCCTGCTCGTGCTCGTCGGCCTCGGCACGGTGGGCGGCTGGCTGGTCGGGCGGCGCTTCGGCGGCCCGATCGGCGGGTTCCTCGTCGCGGCGCTCCTGACGGTTGCGCCGCCGCTCGACCTGTTCGGCTCACAGGTGATCGCCGACACGCCGTGCCTGTCGCTGATGCTGCTGTCGCTCGGCGTGGCGACGCTGCCCGGGACGGCCGCGGCGCTCGCCGCCGGGCTGATCTTCGGAGCGGCGCTGTCGGTGAAGCTCACGGCGTTGACCGTCCTTCCCGCACTTGCCTGGTTCGTCGGCCGGCGCGCGCCGGCCGCGCTCGCCGGCGCGTTGGCGATCGTGCTCGGCGAGGCCGCGGCCCACGCGAGCGCGCTCACGGCTCTCTGGGCGAGCGCGGTCACCTACCATCGCCGCGCCGGCTCGACCCCCGCCGTGATTCCGAACCCGCATCGGGAGATCGTCGACCAGATCCCGCACTCGACGCCGTTCTTCGCACTCGGGCTCGCCGGCATCGCGGTCGCGGTCCTGGCAGGGCGTCGCGTCCTGCCGCGCGTGTGGCCGCTGTGGCTCTGGGTCGGCCTCTCGGTCATCTTCCTGCTCGTCTACAAGCCGATCCACTACAACCACCTGATCGTGTTCCCGTTCACGCTGGCGGTCGCCGCGGGCGCGAGCCTCGGTGCGGCGCTGCGGCTGCTGCCGGGACACAGGGTCCGGCTCGCCGCCGTCGGCGTCGTCGCCGTGGCGCTGGCGGCGGGCTGGGTGCAACAGCTCCATCGAGTCGACTCGCAGCGCGAGCCACAGCCGAAGTCGAATCTGGCCGCGGCACGCGCGCTCGCCCGGCTCACGCCGCCCGGGGCACTCGTCGCCGACGACCGGCCGATCATCTCGTTCCTCGCCCACCGGCGCGTCGTCGGGCAGCTCGTCGACACCGCGTATCTGCGCTTCGAGACCGGATCGCTGACGGACGCGAGGGTGATCCGCGACCTGCAGACGGCCGACGCGGTCGTCGTCTCACGGTCACTGGCCGGCCGGGCGAAGGTGCTCGCGTTCGTCGCCCGCCACTACCGTGTCCGCTACCGCGCCGGCGGCGTGACGATCTGGATCAGGCGGCGCTGACCGCGACGGCCGAGCGGTACACGTCAGCCAGCCCCGCTCCCTCGACCTCGGCCGAGAAGGCGTCCCGCGCACGCTCGCGCGCGGCCGCGCCGAGCCGGGCACGCAGGGTCGGATCGCCAAGCAGCCGCTCGACGGCCGCTCGGAGCGCGGCCGGGTCGCCGGGCGGCACGAGCAGCCCGTCGACGCCGTCGCGGAGCGCGTCCCGCAGCCCGCCGACGGCCGTCGCCACCACCGGGCGGCCGTAGGCCATCGCCTCGCGGGCGGTCATCCCGTACCCCTCGCGTCGCGACGGGACGCAGACGACGGCGGCCCGCTCGTAGTACGCGCCCATCGCCGCCGGCGGCACGAAGCCGAGTGCCTCCGGCACGCGGTCGCGGAGCGGCCCGTCACCGACGATCACCCGCGGCAGGCCCTCGGTCGCCGCGAGGAACTCGAGGATCCCCTTCTCCTCCGACAGGCGACCGGCGAAGAGCACGTGGGGCGGATCGGCGGGCTCCCCGACGACCTCCGGGACGTCGACCCCCGACGGCACGACGCGAACCTCCCGCGCGCCGAGCGCCTCGGCCTCGCCCGCGAGGAACTCCGACGCCGCCAGCACCAGCCGAGCGCCGCGCAGCAGCGGCCGGGCGAGCAGCGGCGCCCGGCGGGCGAGCGCGACGTCGGTGCCCCACACCTGCAGCACGTAGGGCTTGCCGGTGGCCCGCGCGGCGAGCGCCGACGGGATCCAGTGGGCATGCACGAGATCGGCGTCGCGCGCCGCCCGGCGCGCGGCGCGAGCGTAGGCGGCCAGGAACGCCGGCGTCAGCGCGAGCTTCCACGGCGCCGCGCGCAGGTTCTGGGCGATCCCCGCGCCGTAGCCGATCCCGAAGTGCGGGAAAGACGCCGGTGAGACGACGTCCACCGTCACTCCGGCCGCGCGGGCGCGCTCGACGGCGTCGGCGACGAAACGTCCCGCGACGTCGGCGGCGTCACGCGGGTACGACGTGGTGAGGACGACGACCTTCACTCGCGCCGGGCGAACACGACCGGCAGCGCGAGCGCGAGCGCGAGGAAGACGTAGAAGTAATAGAACTGCATCGTCAGGTAGAAGGCGTTCGCGGCCAGCGTCCCGGCCAGCGCGGCGGTGCAGCCCCACGCGAGCGGCCGCACCCGTGCCGCCAGCGGATCGCCGGCGAGCGCGAGCGCCCGCCCGAGCGCGCGGGCGACGCGCAGTCGCAGAAACACCCACCCGACGAACAGCGCGAACAGCACGCCGCCGACGATGCCCGTCTCGACGAGCAGCGCGACGTAGTACGAGTGCGGCCCCCAGTTCGACTTGCCGGTCACGAACTCGTAGTAGACCGAGAAGGTGTTCAGGCCGAGCCCGAGCAGCGGGTGGGTGTGCAGCACCTGCGGGATGAAGCTGTAAACCTGGAAATGGGCGTTCTCGGAGTTGCCCCCCGTCTGCACCCGCGACCGGAGCACGACCGAGAAGAAGTGCGGTCGCGAGGCGACGACGGCGAGCAGGAGCGCGACCGCAGCGCCGATCGGCACCAGCAGGGCGCGTGAGGAGAGATAGCGGCGGTACGGGATCGCGAGAATCACGGCACCGACGCCGAGGCCGAGCAGGCCGCTGCGCGAGAGCGTCGAGGCCTCGACGACGAGCAGGAAGCCGATCAGGAGCATCAGCGGGCGGCGCAGCCGGTGCCCCCGCTCGAGGCGGAGGTACACCGGCGCGAGCATCAGCAGCGGGACGATGAGCATGATCCCGAGATGGTTCGGGTCGCCCGTGAGGGCGTTCGGCCGGTAGACGTTGGCCCCGTTGACGATCCCGTACGTGTTGATCTCGCTCGAGCCGCCGGTGAGCGGCGAGATCAGCGTCGCGTCGAGGTTGCCGCCGCGCCGGGCGTCGAGCAGCTGCGCGATGCCGTAGGCGGCGTTGAACGTGATCCCGGCCGTGAACCAGGCGAGCGTCCGCCAGTAGTACGCAGGCCCGCGGCGGGCCAGGAACGCGGTCGCGGCGGCGAGAAACGCGAAGTGGATGGCCCACTTCACGACTCCCTTCGCCCACTGTCCGAGCTGGTCGGAGGATTCGAGGTTGAAGAAGCCGCACAGGTAGACGAGCAGGAACAGGCCGAGGAAGCCGAGGACGACGGCGGTGGTGCGCGGAACGCGCCAGCGCCGGGTGGTGACGGCGAACGCGGCGAGGAAGCCGATGGCGAGCACGTCGGCGATCGAGACCGTCCCGATCGCGTTCCAGTGCACCTTCTCGAAGGTGACGCAGAAGACCGCGGCCAGGAACAGCGCGCTCGTCAACCTCCTCACGCCAGGCGCTCCAGCAGGTCGGCGAGCTCCTGCACGCGCGCCCGGCGCGAGACGCGCGCCTTCCACTCCGGGGCGAGCGGCGCCTCCTCGAGGGCGCCGGCCCGCCACTTCGCGTGCAGCTCGCGGAGCGCAGCGGTGATCCCCTCGACGTCGTCGGGCGCCACGACCACGCCGGCGTTCGCGTTGCGGATCAGCTCCGCCGCGGCCCCGTCGGGCGGCACGAGCGCCAGGATCGGCCGCTCGGCCGCCAGGTACTCGAACACCTTGCCGCTGAGCACACCCTTGCCGCGGCCGCCCGCCTCGGGGATCAGCAGGAGCAGGATCTCCGAGTCGCGCTGCAGCTCGAGCGACCGTCGCCGCGGGGCGTACGGGATCAGCTCGAGGCGGTCGCCGAGCGCCAGCGTCTCGGCCCACTCGCGATCGGTGGAGCGGAAGTCGCCGAGGAACCGTGCGGTGGCGTCGTCGAGGCCGCTCGCCGCGAGCGCGCTGAGGAACGGCCGCGGGTCGCGCTTGCCGAAGAACGAGCCGGTGTGGGTGATGCGGAACCGGTCGGACGGATGGCGCTCGATGCCGGCGAAGTCGTCGAAGTCGGAGCCGTTCGCGATCGTCACCACCGGGCCCTTCGGCGAGCGCGCGTTGACCTCGGCGGCGATCGCCTCCGAGACGGCGACGATGGCGTCGGCGTTCCGGGCGACGAGCCGTGCCACGAGTGAGTCGCCGCTCTCCTTCGCGCGCACGATCATGCTCTCGGCCCGGCGGTGCGGGTGCGCGACGACGGAGTCGCGGAGGTCGGCCACCCACTTGACGCCGGTCGCACGCTTCACGGCCGCGCCGATCAGGTTGACCGAGTTCGGCGGCGACGTCGTCACGACCACGTCGATCTGCTCCGAGCGGACGATCCGGATCGCGGCCGGGATCGCCGTCAGGTTCCAGCTGACGTTCTCGTCGGGGACGAGGAAGCGCCGCCCCAGCAGCTTCGCGTTGCGCGACAGTCGGTCGAGGCCGGTGGTGCCGTGCAGCTCCTCGGCCGGCCGGCGCCCCTTCGGCCCGACGTAGCGCGCCCGGTGCACCCACGCCAGGGTCGGCGGCTGCAGCTCGTCGTCGCGGTGGATCCACTTCGGGTCGTCGGGGGCGAGCACGTGCGTCTCGATGCCGAGCTCGGGCAGATGGGTCGCGAACTTCAGCGGCCGCTGGACGCCGCCGCCGCCGGCCGGCGGGAAGTAGAGCGCGACGAGGAGGATCTTCATCCCGGCAGACGATAGAGGCGCCCGGCGCGGATCGCCCACGTCGCGCCGTAGCGGCGTGGCACGGCGGGATCGTTCGTCGCCACCCAGTGCCGCACGGCGCGGGCGCGGCCGTAGGGGTCGTTCGCCCGCGTGTTCGCGGCGTGCGGCGGCGGCACCGCGACCACGTACACCGGCGCCTCGGCGACGACGCGATAACTCGTCTCGACGGGAGCGATCACGATCGCGCCCTTCGGCACCTTCGTGCGCAGGTTGTGGATCAGCCTCGGCGACAGGGCGAGCGGGTCGACCGGCGTCTGCGGCCGCCAGCGGACGAACCCGTGGACGAAGACCGGCAGCGTGAAGAGCACCACCGCCGCGAAGCCGAGCGCGTGGCGCTCGCGCGGCTCGTACCGGCGCAGGAAGACCGCGGCCGCGACGAGCGCGGCCAGGCCGCCGAACAGCGCGATCCACGTCGCGGACGCAGGCCCGCCGTGCATCAGCACATAGTTGAAGTCACCCGGCCACTGCAGCTGGGCGGCGATGCCGGCGGCGAGCGACGCCGGCAGGACGAGCCAGGAGCGGGCGAGCAGGGCCGCAGCACCGGCGAAGACGAACGGCGCCGGCGCGAAGCCGGGGGCGCGGTGCGACTGCGACAGCGAGACGACGTTCGAGAACTGGACGAACAGCCACGGCACCTCCATCACGATCAGCACGACGAGCGAGCCGCCGAGCGCGAACGCGCTCCAGCGGCTGCGTCGGGCGAGCGCCGTCACCGGGAGCACGAGGAGCGAGACGACCGCGATCGAGCCGCTGCGGCCGAACACCTGCGGGGCGACCCGGAAGTGGTGGAGGTTCTCGATCACGAGCTGCGAGCGGAACTGCACGAGCTCCTGCAGGCCGGTCGTGCGCGACACCGTCTCGTCGGCGATCGGCTTCAGCCACAGGGCTGCGAGCCCGGTCGGCACGATCGCGGCAGCGAGCCCCACCGCGGACGTCTTCCACTCCGAGAGGCGCATGAGCGCGTAGCCGGCCAGCGGCAGCAGCAGGAAGACGGCATAGGTGGCGTGGATCAGCCCGAGCGCGCCGAAGGTGACGGCAGCCCCCGCCAGGGCGACGCGGTCGCGGCGCTCGAACCAGCCGAACAGCAACACGAGCGCGACCGGCACCAGGAGCTGGCGGCCGGCCGTCGCGGGCAGCGTCAGGTTGTCGAACGAGCCGCCGTAGCCGGCGGCGAACACGAACAGCGCCACGGACGAGACGAGCACCGACAGGCCGGCGAAGGCCGAGCCGAAGATCACTGTCCCCGACTCCCAGACGAGGACGCAGACGATGGGCGTCAGCACCGACGGCTCGCGCTGCACGACGATCGAGGGATCGAGCTGCGCGACCCAGGCGATGACCGCGAGGAAGGCGTGCCAGAGGGGGAACGCATAGCCCGGATGCAGCCCGCCGTCCTTGAACTCGTCGAGCGTCCGCAGATGGAGGTTGCCGAGCGAGACGAGCTTCCGCACGCGCCCTTCGTGGAACGGCCCGTCGCCGGTGACCGGCCCCTCGACGCTCCAGAGCAGCCAGCCGAGCACGACCCCGCCGGCCCAGACCGCGACCCGGCAGAGCTTCGAGCCCGACTCGGCATGTGAGCCGGCTGCGCGCCGGAACCGGTGGCCCAGCACCACCGCCCCGACCCAGACGAGCGCCAGCAGCCCGCCCGCGAGCCGGATGTCGGAGTGAACGGTGAACACGACCGCCCACGCGACGAAGAGCGCCGCCAGCGCCCACGCGAACGTGTGGGCGAGCGACCGCCGGCCGAGCGCGCGCGCCACGGCGGCGCCGGGCGCCAGCACCACCGCCGTCCCGAAGGCGAGGCGCAGGTACTCGATCACCCGAGCAGCGCCCGTGCGGAGCCGGAGGAGAGGAAGCGGATGCCCTCGCGCGTCTGCGCTCCGCGCTCGCCGCCGCGCCAGACGAGCGCGCGCAGCCGCAGCGAGACGAGCAGCAGGCGGCGCGCCCATTCGGCCTGCCGGGCGCCCTTGTGCTTGGCGAACCAGCGCAGGTGCCCGCGCAGGTTCTCGGCGTAGAGCCGCCCGCCGTGCGTCGCGCCGCCGACGTGCACGACCTCGGCGCCGGGGAAGAACAGCACCTGCCACCCCGCCTCGCGGAACCGGGTCAGCCAGTCGACCTCCTCGCTGAACATGAAGAACGCCTCGTCGAACAGGCCGACCTCGTCGGCGGCGTCACGCCGCACGAGCAAGGCCGCGCCGTAGAGCGACTCCACCGCGCGCACCTCGTCGTGGGCGAAGCCGCCGGCGTAGAACGCGTTCAACAGCTGCGACTTCGGGGCCAGCTTGCGCAGGAAGAGATACTCGGTGGCGAGGCGCCAGAGCGTCGGCGCGCCGCGCACCGACCGCTGCAGCGTCCCGTCGGTGTTCAGCAGCTTCGGCCCGACGACGGCCGCGGCCGGATGTGCGTCGGCGAACGCGACGAGGCGCTCGACCCCGTCGGCGACGACCCACGCATCCGAGTTCAGGAGGAGGAAGTAGCGGCCCTTCGCGACGCGCATGCCGGCGTTGTTGCCGCCGCCCATGCCGACGTTCGGCTGCTCGACGACCCTGACCTCCGGAAACCGCTCGCGCACCAGTTCGAGCGTCCCGTCGGTCGAGCCGTGGTCGACCACGATCGCCTCGGCACCGGCGACCGACTCCAGGCAGCGCTCCAGCCACGGCAGCCCGTTCAGCGTCACGACGACGACCGAGACGTCCGGCCGCTCAGGGTCCGCCATCGGCTACCGGGGCTCGCTGCATGAAGACGTTCTCCCAGAGCAGCACGGCAACGCCGGGCAGGGCGAGCAGGATCGTCATGACGAAGAACAGGAAGCCGCAAGCGAACGCAGGGTCGGCGGCGATGCCGAGGTTGCCGAGGAAGCTGACGAAGAACGCCTCGCGCACCCCGATGCCGTTCACCGTGAACGGCACGAGCATGACCAGGAACAGCAGCGGCCCGAGCACGATGTACGGCAGCACCGACAGATGGATGCCGACCGCCCTGGCCGAGGCGTAGATCGCCAGGACGCGCGTCAGCTGCAGGACGAGCGTCACGGCCGAGACACCGAGCAGCGTCCGGGCATGGTCGCGGTAGCCGTGGATCCCCTCGTAGACCGCGCGGGCCGGCCGCTCGAGCCGGAGCTTGCGGACGAGCGGCAGCGCGAAGCCGATGTGCCGCCGCACGGTGCGCGAGAAGAACACCACCCCGGCGGCGATCGTGCCGAGAACGAACAGCAGCTCGACCCAGAGGTACGCGCCGATCGAATAGCGGCCGATCGCGAGCAGGAAGCCCGCCCCGGCCAGCACCAGCGTCACCGCGCCGCCGAGCGCCCGCTCGACGAGCACCGAGCCGGTGATCGGCGTGGTCTGGCCCCGATGCCGCCGGGCCGTCTCGAAGATCCGTGAGGCGTCGCCGCCGACCGACGTGGGCAGCACCTGGCCGACGGCGTACGAGACGAAGTAGGTGCGCAACAGCCAGCCGAGGCGCTCGTGGACGCCGCGGACGGCGAGCAGCCACCGCCAGCGCCAGGCCATCCCGGGCACCGTGGCGAACGTGAGCACCGCCGAGGCCACGATCCACGGCCGGCTCGCCGACCCGATGATGTGCAGGGTCTTGCCGATGTCGATCTGGGTGAGGATGTACGCGGCGGCGCCCCCGGTGACGAGCAGCGTGCCGACGATCTTGAGCCCGCGCTTCATCGCGTGAACCGCGCGTGGACGCGCTGCAGCGCCGCGATCGCGTCGCCGACGTCGCCGTCCGAGTGCGCGGGCGACAGCGGCAGCGACAGCACCTCGGCCCCCGCCCGCTCGGTGACCGGCAGCGGCGGCTGCCGGACGGCGAGCCGGCCGCGGTAGGCGGACAGCTGGTGCACCGGCAGGAAGTGGATCGAGGTACCGATGTTCTCGTCGGCGAGCGCGCGCTGGTACTCGTCGCGTGTCGCACCCGCGAGCTCGGAGTCGATGCGCACGACGAACAGGTGGTTGGCGTGGACGTCGCGCGGGTCGCGCGCCACGGGCTCGATCCCGGCGAGGCCGGCGATCCCCTCCTCGTAGAACGCGACGTGCCGGGCGCGGATCTCGCCGTGCCGGGCGACCTTGTCGAGCTGGACGAGCGCGATCGAGGCGAGCACGTCGGAGAGGTTGGCTTTGTAGCCGGGCACGGCGATGTCGTACAGGGAGCCGTGGCCGCGCCGCATCACCCGCAGGTCGTCGACCGCCGCGGCGAGGTCGGCGCGGTTCGTCGCGATCAGGCCGCCCTCGCCCGCCGCGATGTTCTTGGTCGCGTAGAGGCTGAAGCAGGTGGCGTCGGCAACCGAGCCCACCTTGCGGCCGCGATACCACGACTCCGCCGCATGCGCGGCGTCCTCGACGACGGGCACGCCGAAGGCCGCGAGCTCGTCGAGGTCGGCGGGCTGGCCGTAGAGGTCGACCGGGAGGATCGCCCGGGTGCGCTCGTTGACGAGCTCGGCGACCCGGGCCGGGTCGATGTTCAGGGTGTCGGGACGGATGTCGGCGAAGACCGGCGTGGCGCCGCAGTGCACGACGACGTTCGCCGTCGCGGGCCATGTGAGCGAGGTGGTGATCACCTCGTCGCCCGGGCCGATGCCGAGCGCCGCCAGCGAGAGGTGCAGGGCGGCGGTGCCGGACGCCACCGCCAGCACGTGCTCGGCGCCGAGGAACTCGGCCATCCTCCGCTCGAGCTCCGCGGTGCGCGGCCCGGTGGTCAGCCAGCCGGAGCGCAGGGTCTCGGCGACGGCCTCGATCTCCTCCTCACCGAGCGCGGGCGGCTGGAACGAGAGGAACGTGTCTCGGCGGGCGCTGACGGACAATTCAGTCATCGACGGTGTGGAAGCGTATGCGCTCCGCCGCCGCGGCCGCCCGCGCGACGGCCTGCTCGCGCGAGGCGCCGAGCGCGAGCACGGAGCCCGCGCGGTCGGCGCCGCGGCGAAGCTCGCCGAACCGGTGCCCGGCCTCGCGGTACAGCCGGACGCGCGCGACGCCCACCAGCTCCTCCGGGACGTCGACCGACTCGAGGACGCCCGCCGGCGGGACGAGGAACTGCGTGACCGCGCCGCCGACCTGCGCGACCGGCTCCGGCACCTCGACCGGCAGGCCGAGCGCGGCGTCGATCGCGAGGTCGTTCAGCGCGATGCCCACGGCGGCCTCGACGAGCTCGGCGTCGTGGCCGCCACCGAGCCGCGCCGCCACCTCGATCACCCTCGGCCCCGACGGGGACAGGCGCAGCTGGGTGTACGACGGGCCGTTCGTGATCCCGAGCGCGGTTGCCGCCGCCGCCGCGACCGCCGAGACGGCGGCGAGGTCCGACCGGGACGGCCAGACGTGGGCCAGAGCGACCCCGAAGGCGGGCGGCGACGCGACGATCCGGTCGGTGACCACCAGCGGGACGAAACGCCCGCCGGTCGAGAGCCCGACGGCGGTCACCTCGGGCCCGTCGACGAGCTCCTCGACGAGCACGACGCCGCTCCGGGCGACGGCGCGCGCGGCGGCCAGCGCGGCCGCGAGCTCGCCGCGGTCGCGCACCAGCGACAGCCCTTTCTGGCCCTGCTGGTCGGGCGCCTTCACGACGCAGGGGAATTCGACCGCGTCGCCCGTGTCCTCGCCGCCGACGACCCAGTGCCGGGGCTGCGGCACTCCTGCCGCCGCGAGCCGCTCACGCTGGCGCAGCTTGTTCGTCGCGAGGATCCCGGTGGCGGGCGTGATCGGGTGCGGCAGGCCGAGCCGCTCGGCGATGCGGGCGGCGATCGCGACGGGCCAGTCGGTGCCGGGGGCGATCAGCCCGTCGACGCCGAGCGCGGCGGCGACCCGCTCGATCGCGGGCTCGTCCTCGGTCGAGAGCAGGCAGCGGCGGTCGGCGAAGCGGAACCCGGGCGCCCCCGGGTCGCGGTCGACGACGGCGAGCCAGAGGCCGCGGGCGTGCGCGGCCTCGAGCAGCCCGAGCTGGGCGGGCCCGCCCCCTAGGACGAGAAGGCGCGGGCTCCGCGGGCGAGGTTGGCTCTCCACCACGCCTCATTCTCGCGGTACCACGCGACCGTGCGCTCGAGCCCGTCCTCGAAGGACGTCCGCGCCTGCCAGCCGGTCAGCCGTGCCGTCTTCTCGGTCGCGCCGATGTGCCGGTCGACCTGGCCGGGCCGCTCGTCGACGTACCGCTTGAGGTCGGCGGGCTTGCCGAGCATGCCGAGGACGAGGTCGGCGATCTCGGAGACCGAGATGTCGATGCCCGTCGCGACGTTCAGCACCTCGCCTGCGATGTCGTCGAGCGGCGCGTCGACGAAGGTCTCGATCGCCTCGGCGTCGTCGCCGACGTACAGCCAGTCGCGGGAGGCGTGCCCGTCGCCGTGGATCGTCAGCGGCTCCTCGTCGAGCGCCTGCGTGATGAACCGCGGGACGGCCTTCTCGGGGTGCTGCCGCGGGCCGTAGTTGTTGAACGGCCGGACGATCACGATCGGCAGCCCGTAGGTGA
>CAYXXE010000014.1:0-27092 GCA_964468985.1 uncultured Gaiellales bacterium
TGGCGCTGATCGAGCACGAGGTGCCCGAGCACGGGCTGATCCACCTGCTCGAGCTCCGCAAGGAGAACCTCGAGATCGTCGAGGTGACCGTGAACAAGGGTGCTGCCTGCGAGGGCAAGCACGTCCACGCGCTCCGGCTCCCCGAGGGCGCGCGGCTGATCTCGGTCGTCAGGGACGGCAAGGCCGAGATCGCCGGCGAAGAGACGCACCTCGAGGCGGGCGACCAGGTGCTCGCGATCCTCGAGTCGGGCAAGGAGGACGAGCTCCGGCGCGTCCTCCTCCGTGACTAGCGCTACCTTGAGGGGCGTGCGCCGCCCTGCGACGCCTCTGCTTCTCGCGTGGTTCGCCACGCTCGCCGGCATCGTCTCGATCGTCTCGGGTCTGACGCCGGAGGCGGCCGACCGGCTGCGGCTGGTCCACGGCGTGCTCCCTCCGGGCGTCCCCTCGGCCGCTCGCACGATGGTGGTCGCGCTCGGGCTCGGCATGGTCTGGCTCTCGCGCGGCCTGGCCCGGCGCAAGCATCGCGCCTGGGTGCTGGCGGTCGCCATCGTGTTCGTGTCGGCGCTCGCGCACCTGGCCAAGGGGTTCGACGTCGAGGAGGCGACGGTCCACCTCGTTCTGCTGGCCGCGCTCTGGCGTAGCCGCCGGCAGTTCGTCGCGCCGGGAGACCCGGCGACGATCATGCCCCTCGTCCAGGTGCTGTGCGCGCTGCTCGTGATCGTGCCGATCGTGGTGCTGCACCTCGCCGGCGACCATGCGTGGACGGATCGCTTCGACGACGCGTTGCTGCTGCTCGTGGGCGCCCTGGCCTTCCGCGCGCTGTGGCTGTGGCTGCGCCCGCTGCCCGACAGCGGTGCCGAGGACGAGGAACGCGCCCAGGCGGCCGAGCTCGTCCAGCGCCACGGCGCCGACAGCCTCGCCTACTTCGCGCTCCGCCGCGACCGCAGCTACTTCTTCTCCGCCGCGGGCGGCAGCTTTCTCGCCTACCGGGTGATCAACGGGACCGCGCTCGTCGCGGGCGATCCGATCGGGCAGCCGGCCGAACGGCGCGAGCTGATCCGCGAGTTCGTCCGCGTCGCGCACGCGAAGGCGTGGCGGGTGGCCGTTGCGGGCGCCTCGGGCGAGGCGCTCGCCGACTACGCGGCACTCGGCTTCAAGTCGATCTACCTCGGCGACGAGGCCGTGGTCAAGCCGTCGGAGTTCTCCCTCGACGGCCGCGCGATCCGCAAGGTCCGCCAGTCCGTGTCGCGCCTCGAGAAGACCGGGTACCGCGTGCGGGTGCTGTCGACCGCCGACGCCGACGAGGCGCTCCGCTGCGAGTTGCGGGCCGTCTCGGAGGAGTGGCGGGGCAAGTGGCCCGAGCGCGGCTTCACGATGGCGATGGATGCCCTCTTCCTGTACCCGGACACCGTCCTCGCGGTCGCGGTCGGGCCGGACGGCGAGATCGGCGGCTTCCTGCAGCTCGTGCCGTCGCCGGCCAGCGACGGCTACTCGCTCGCGTCGATGCGCCGCCGTCGCGACACGCCGAACGGGCTGATGGAGTATCTGATCACCGAGACCCTCGCCTGGGCGAAGGAGCACCTGGTGACCGAGGTGTCGCTCAACTTCGCCGTCTTCGCGGACTTCATGCGCCCCGACGACGACGCGAGCGCGTCGACCCGGGCGCTGCGCTGGAGCCTGCTCAAGGCCGACCGGCTGTTCCAGCTCGAGCGCCTGCACAGCTTCAACCGCAAGTTCTTCCCGCACTGGCGGCGCCGCTACTTCTGCTTCGAGCGCTGGAGCGACCTGCCGCTGGCCGGCCTCGCGTATCTGCACGCCGAGTCGCTGCTCACCCCGCCCGGCCCCTGGGTGAAGACTCCCGACCTGACGGCGCGATGAAGGCGCTCGCTCCCCTTTTCGGTGCCGCTCTCCTGCTGGCCGCCCTCGCCGTCGCGCTACCGGCGGCCGGCCGCATGGCCGTGTCCGGCGGCGACTGGGACCGGTTCGGCTACGACGCCGCCCGGAGCAACACGGGGCCCGCCTCCACCGGCATCACGGCCGCGAACGTCGGCACCCTGAAGCGACTGGAAGTGAGGCTCGACGGCACCGTCGACTCGTCGCCCATCTACCTCCACGGCGTGACCGTGCACGGGCGGACGCACGATGTCTTCTTCGTCACCACGACCTACGGCAGGACCGAGGCGATCGACGCGGGCTCCGGAGCGGTGCTCTGGGAGTTCACGCCGCCTGCCTACCAGCGGCTCGCCGGCTCGGCGCAGATCACGACGTCCGTGCCGGTCGCCGACCCGTCGCGCACCGCGATCTACGCCGGTGCCTCGGACGGGCGGGTGCGCAAGCTTCGCATCTCGGACGGGAAGGTGCTCTGGACGACGACGATCACGCACGACCCGACGCACGAGAAGCTCACCTCGGCGCTCAACTTCTCGCGCGGGCTCGTGATCATGACCACCGGCGGCTACTACGGCGACGCGCCGCCCTACCAGGGCCACGTCGTGACGATGTTCGCGGGCAACGGCAAGATCGACCACGTCTGGAACTCGCTCTGCTCCGACCGTCACGCGCTGATCGTCCCGAAGACGTGCGCCGCCAGCGACTCGGCGATCTGGTCGCGCAACGGCGCCGCCGTCGACCCGGCGAACGGCGACCTCGTGGTCGCCACGGGCAACGCGCCGTTCGACGGGAAGGTGAACTGGGGCGACAGCGTGCTCGTCCTGTCACCCGACGCGGGCACGCTGCTGCGCCACTGGACTCCGGCCGACCAGGACCACCTGAACAGTGCCGACCTCGACCTCGGCTCGACCAGCCCGGCGCTGCTCCCCGGCGGCTACGCCGTCCAGGGTGGCAAGGACGGCCTTCTGCGGCTGCTGCAGCTGCACACCCTGCCCGGGGTGAGCCCGCGCACCGGCGGTGAGCTGCAGACGCTGCCGACGCCGGGCGGCGACCAGATGTTCACCGAGCCGGCGATCTGGCAGGGCACGTGGGTGTTCGTCGCCGACGGCTCGGGAACCGAGGGCTTGCGCTTCCAGCACGGCAAGCTCCAGGTCGCCTGGTCGAACGGCACCGGCGGCTCCTCACCTGTCGTCGCCGGCGGGCTGCTCTACGTCGCGGGCAACGGCGCGCTCGCCGTCTATGCGCCGACGACCGGCAAGCTGGTCGCGTCCCTCCCGTCGGGCACGCTGCACTGGCAGAGCCCGATCGTCGTCGGCGGTCGCATCGCGCTCGCCGAGGGGAACGCCAACGACCACGCGACCTCGGGCGTGCTCGACATCTACAGCGCGCGGTAGGTTGGAGCCTCAGAGCTCGGGCGCGGTCCGCACGACCCGGGCCGGCCCGAGCAGCTCGAGCAGCCGCTCCTCCGCGGCGGGGCCGCAGACGACGTCGGCGACGCGGCGCGAGGCTCCGAGGTGGGCCAGGGCGACCCGTGCGAGCTCCTCCGGATAGGCGGTGAAGACGCCGATGCGCGTGCCCTCGGCGTGCAGCCGCCGCAGCGCGGTCGTCACCGGGGCGCTCGGCCGCAGGTAGACGGGCGCGCAGTCGGCGGCGAACCGCTCGAGCAGCGGCCGCCAGTTCGGGAGCTGCTCGTCGAGGTGGCCCGGGTCGAGCTCGGCGCGCCCGCGGCGGGCCGCGTCGACGAGCCACGCCTGCCAGAGCGGCTCGACGTCCCCGAGCACCTGCAGGTCGATGGCGACGGCGGGCATCCGTTTTCGATGGTAGTCGCCGGCGGCTGTAGACTCGCCGCACAAAGGACGAACGGTGAGGGAACCCGGTGTGAATCCGGGACGGTCCCGCCGCTGTGAGGGGAGATGCTCTCCGCCGAAGTGCCACTGGGCGAAGCCCGGGAAGGCGGTGGAGGGGGAGCCCCGAGTCAGAAGACCTGCCGGTCGTCCTCCATACCGAACCCCTCGCGGAAGGAGGATTCGTGGCCAAGCGCCTCACCATCCTTGTCGTACTCTCGTTGGTGCTGCCCGCGGCTGCGCTCGCTGCGACCGTGCACGTCCGGGTCGAAGGCAAGACGCAGACCATCTGGGGCACCACCGCTCCGGCGTTGAACGCGGCGACCGCGCAGGACGCGCTCGAGCAGGCGTCGATCGCAGGCGAGTTCTACTACCACGTCACCGTCACCGGCTTCGGGCCGTACGTCGACCAGATCGGCCGTTACGGCGGCGATGCGTCGAGCGGCTGGGTCTTCAAGGTGAACAACGTCTCGCCGCCCGTCGGCGCCGACAAGGTGACGCTCGCGGACGGCGACAACGTGCTCTGGTACTACGCCACCTTCGGCCCGAACGGCGGCCCGCCGACGCTCGGCCTGACGGCCGTCGCCGGCGGCTGCTACCGCGTCGCCGCCTACGACGACGCCGGCAAGCCGGCGGCCGTCACCGACGTCGTCGTCCACGTCGGCTCGAAGCAGTCGATCCCCACCACGACGGGCGCGAAGGTGTGCCCCGGGCCGCATCCGGGGGTGCTCGTGCGCGCGACGGCGACCGGTGCGGTGCGGTCGAACTCGCTGAAATAGCGTGAGGGCGGTCGTCCTCGTCGCGGCGCTGCTCGCCAGTGCGGTGCTCGCTCTCGCAGGCTGCGGGGGCGGGCACACGCACGGGGCCGCGACCCTCTGGGTCACGAGCGACCGCGGCGCCGACGTGCTCTACGCGGGGACCGTGCCGGCCGGCCTCACCGCCATGCAGGCCCTCACGCGCGTGCAGAAGGTGTCGACGCGCTACGGCGGCCGGTACGTCCAGGCGATCGACGGGCACTCGGGCAGCCTCTCGTCGCAGCACGACTGGTTCTTCTTCGTGAACGGCGTCGAGTCCGACACCGGTGCGGCCGAGGTGACGCTGCGGCCGGGCGACGTGGAGTGGTGGGACTATCGCTCGTGGGCGGGCGGCGGGCTGAGCGTCCCCGTCGTCGTCGGGGCGTTCCCGGAGCCGTTCCTGCGGGGCTTCCAGTGGGCGAAGCCGGGCGCGACAGTTGCGTACCTGCAGCTGGCCGACGCCGGCGTCGCTCGTCGTCTCGCACGAGAGGTGGGCGGGCACGTCGAAGGCCTGACCGTCCGGCCCGGAGCGGGCATCGTGCAGCTCGCCGCCCGCGGAAACGTGATCGAGATCGGCTTCCCCGGTACGCCCGGCATCAGCCGGGCCGGCTCGGCGGTGAGACTCCTGCTCACGTCGAAACAGGCTGCCGCGCTCGCGGCGAGCCCGGCCGCGTTCCGCCGCCGCTACCAGGTGCCGTCGTGAGCGCCGCCCCCGCGAGCGCCCTGCTTGCAGCGGTCGTCGTCGCCGCCCTGCTCGCCGGCCACACGCTGTCGGTCGCCGTCATCTGCCTCGTCCTCCTGGCCGTCGCGTGGCGCGCCCCGGCGGGCCGCCGCTGGCCGTACCTCGTCGGGACGCTCACGAGTGCCGTGTTCGTCTTCGTCCTGACGCCGTTCGTCGAGACGATCGGCTCGCACGTCCTGTGGTCGGGGCCGACCGTGCCGGTGCTCGGCCGGCTCGACGTGACGACGGAGGAGCTCCGCGGCGGCCTCTTCCAGGCGCTTCGGCTGGCGGCGGTCGGCCTCGCGTTCGCCGACTACGCGCTGCTCGTCGACCACGACCGGCTGCTCGCCGCGGCGGGCTGGGCGAGGCGGTTCACGCTGGCTGTGGCGGTGGCGACGCGGCTCGTCCCGACGATCGAGCGCGACGCGCGCGACCTCCGGCTCGCCCTCCGGGGGCGTGGCGTCTCCGCGCAGCCGGTACGGCTCCTGTCGCCGCTCCTGGCGGGCTCGCTCGAGCGGGGTCTCAACCTGGCGGAGGCGATGGAGGCACGCGGGTTCGGCAGCGGTCCCAGGACTCGTGCCCCGCGGCCGGCCTGGGCGCTCCGCGATCGGGCGGCGCTCGCGGCGGCGGTCGCACTGGTGGCGCTGGGGGCGCTGTGGCTGTAGCGGCGGTCGACGGTCTGCGGTTCGCCTACGCCGACGGCCGGCCCGGCCTCGACGACGTCAGCGTGACGATCGAGGACGGCGAGCACGTCCTGCTGCTGGGGCCGTCGGGATCGGGCAAGTCGACGCTCGTCCGCGCGCTCGCCGGGCTCGTGCCGCACTTCCACGGCGGCACGTTCGGCGGGAGGGTCGTGGTCTGCGGGCTCGACACCCGTGAGACGGCACCGGCACAGCTCGCCGGCTCCGTCGCGACGGTGTTCCAGGAGCCGGAGGACCAGATCGTGATGCTGCGGGTCGCGAACGAGGTGGCGTTCGGGCTCGAGAACCTGGCGGTGCCGGGCACCGAGATCTGGGCTCGCGTCGAGGAGGCGCTCGCCCTCGTCGGGGCCGAGCCACTCGCCGGACGCGTCACGTCGGAGCTGTCGGGTGGCGAGCTCCAACTCGTCTGCCTCGCCTCGGCGCTCGCCCTGCGGCCACGCCTGCTGCTGCTCGACGAGCCCACGTCGCAGCTCGATCCCGACGCAGCGGAGCGGTTCTTCGACGCGGTGCAGCGGCTCGATTGCGCGGTCGTCGTCTCGGAGCAGCGGCCGGCCCGCCCGCTCGCCCGTGCCGACCGGGTGCTCTTCATGACCGACGGCAAGCTCCTGCTCGACGCTCCGCGCGAGGAGGCGCTCGCGTGGCTCGCCGCGAACCGGCCGCTGTACCTGCCGCACGCCTCCGACGTCGTCGCGTCGGTACGGGGGGTGCAGTTCGCGTACGGCGACCGGCTGGTGCTCGACGGCGCGTCGCTCGAGGTCCGCCGCGGCGAGATCGTGGCGCTGACCGGCCCGAACGGCGCGGGCAAGACGACGCTCGCGCGGCTCGCAGCGGGGCTGGCCGAGCCGGCCGCGGGCATCGTCGAGCACGGCCGGGCGGCGATGCTGACGCAGGATCCCGGGCGGCATCTCGTCACCGAGCGCGTGCTCGACGAGGTCGCGCTCGGTCTCGACGGCCGTTCCGACCGAGAAGCTCGAGCCCGGCGCGCGCTCGCCGACGTCGGCCTCGAAGAGTTCGAGGAGCGCCATCCGCGCGACCTGTCGGCGGGCGAGCGTGAGCGGCTCGCGCTCGCGGCGGTGCTCGCCACCGAGCCCGATCTGCTCGTCCTCGACGAGCCGACGCGCGGCGTCGACCCGGAGCGCAAGGCGTCGCTGGCGCGCCTGCTGCGCTCGCAGGCTCCGGGCCGGGGGACGCTCGTCGTCACGCACGACCTGCCGTTCGCCGCCGAGGTCGCCGACCGCGTCGTCACTCTCGATCCGGTGCGGGCAGGCCTGCGTGCGTAACCTCCTGCTGCTGGCGGCGGGCCTGCTCGTGGCGGCGCTCGCGGTGCACGACCCGGCGTTGGCGACGCTGCTCGGCGGCGCGGCGCTCGTCGCAGGCGGGATCGCCTGGTTCGAGGCGGGGCCGGTCTCGACGCGCGAGCTGACCCTGGTCGCAACGCTCGGGGCAGCCGCGGCGGCAGGCCGGGTGCTGTTCGCGGCCGTGCCGGGCGTGCAGCCGGTGACGGTGATCGCGATCGTCGCCGGAGCGTCGCTCGGCGTTCGGGCCGGTGTCGGCACCGGCGCGCTGGCCGCGCTGGCATCGAACTTCTTCCTCGGACAGGGGATCTGGACACCGCAGCAGATGCTCGGCTGGGGACTGTGCGGCGCGGTCGGGGCCCTGCTCGCGCCCGTGCTCGGCCGCCGACTGGTGCTCGCCGCGGTCGCGGCGGTGCTCGGCTTCGCGTTCAGCGCGAGCATGGATGTCTGGCTCTGGTGGGGCTTCTTCCCGCACACGACGGCGGCGTTCGCAGCCGTGCTCGGACGCGGCCTCTGGTTCGATGCGTCGCACGCCGCGGGGAACGTCATGTTCGCGCTCGCCGCCGGGCCGGAGCTCCGGCGGATGCTCGACCGCTACGGACAACGGCTGCGCGCGGTCGTCGTATGGGCGTAGTCGCCCTTGTCGCAGCGGTCGCGCTGGCGGTGTCGCCGTCGTCGTTCGTGCTGGCGAGCCAGGGCCCGGGCGGCGGGTTCGCCGAGCCCGGCGGCCGGCCGGACGCGGGGCTCACCTCCTGGGCGGTACTCGGCCTGCGCGCGGCCGGGGCGGACGCGCCCGGCGCGCTCGCCTACCTGCAGTCGCAGGAGGCGGGCCTCTCCTCGACGAGCGACGTGGCGCTCGCCGCGCTGGCCGAGGAGGCGCTCGGCGCCCGGCCGGACGGGTTGCTCGCCCGCCTCGTCGCGGCCGAGCGGGCGGACGGCCAGATCGGCGAGACGCTCAACTCCACCTACTGGGCGGTGCTGGCGCTCGGCGCTGCTCCGCCCGGGACGGCGGCGTTCATCCTGGCGCACCAGTCGAAGGCGGGCGGGTTCTCGTGGTTCGCCGGAGTGCAGGCCGACTCGAACGACACTGCGGCCGCGCTCGAGGCGCTTCGCGTGGCCGGCGTGAAGGGGGCGGCGATCGCCCGTGCCGCGAAGTTCCTGCTGACGTTCCAGAACAAGGATGGCGGGTTCGAGCTCTCGCGCGGCCGCGGCTCCGATGCGCAGTCGACAGCGTGGGCGATCCAGGGTCTCCTCGCAGCCGGACGGACGCCGCCGCATTCGGCGTTCCACTATCTCGGCACCCTGAGGCGGCTCGACGGCAGCTATCGCTACTCGGCGCAGTACGTCACGACGCCGGTGTGGGTCACCGCGCAGGTCCTGGCGGCGCTGGCGCGGAAGACGTTCCCGCTGGCGTCACCGTCCTGACGTACTCGACGCGGCGGGCGACCGGCCGGTAGCCGAGCCGGCGGTTGACAGCGAGCATCGCCGCGTTCTGCTCGTCGTTCGTCGTCGCGATCCGCGTGATCCCGTTCGCGGCGGCCCAGCGTGCGGTCGCGATCTTCACCGCCGCTGCCAGGCCTCGCCCGCGGTACTCGGGGAGCGTGCCGGTGAACACGTTCAGTCCCCGGCCCGTCGCCGGGTCGGCGAGTAGCAGCGAGAGGGCCGCCGGCTCGCCGTCTGCGAATGCGACGAAGCTGCCGGGCGCCGAGAACAGCGGATGGTCGAGCACATGCGTCACCCACTCGTCGTAGCCGATGTCCTCGATCGTGCCGTCGACCGGCACGTCGCGGGTCGCCACGATGTCGAGACGGTGCACGATGCGCGGCTCGACATCGGTCACCGGCTGCACCTCGGCGCCGACCGGGAAGTCGACCGTGCGCGGATCGACCGCCGAGACGGTCTCGGCCCGCGACTCGCGAAAGCCCCGGGCCAGGGCGAAGCTCACGCCGGCGTCGTTCTCGTCGAAGTCGGCCGTCACCCGCGTGGCCCCGGCTGCGGCCAGATGGGCGTAGGCCGCGTCGAACAGCGCCGCGCCGATGCCCTGCCGGCGCTGGGCAGCGGTGACTGCGAGGCGGCAGGTGCCCTTGCCGTCGTTCGTGAAGAAGTCGAGCCTCGACTCGACCTTGCCGACGACGCGCCCGTCGACCTCGGCCACGATCGCCGACCGGCGTGCGCGTTCCGGAACGGTGCGGTGGCGGTGCAACCAGGCGGCAGGGCTCGTGACGGCCCAGGAGCTCACCTCGTGCGCCAGCGCGACCAGCGCGGGTACGTCCCGCGCCGGGTCAACCTCCCGGATCTGCATACTCGGCACTGTGCTCGCCGCGATTCTGACGATCGGCAACGAGCTCGTCGCGGGCGACGTCGCCGACACGAACGCGCCGTGGCTCGCCAGGCGGCTCGAGGGACTCGGGGTGAAGGTCGTGCTGATCGCGTCGATCCCCGACGAGCTCGACCGGATCGTCGAGCTCGTCCGGCGCGAGGCGCCTCGGGTCGACCGGCTGCTCGTCACCGGCGGGCTGGGCGGCACGCCCGACGACATCACCCGCGAGGCGATCGCCGCGGCGTTCGACGCGCCCCAGCAGGTCGTGCCGGAGCTCGCCGACGACCTCCGCGAGCGGTTCCGCGGCGCGCCCGAGTACGCCGCCCGCTGGGCTGCGCTCCCGGCCGGCAGCGCTCCGCTCGTCAACCCCGTCGGCGGCGCCCCCGGCTTCCGGATCGAGAACGTGTGGGTGCTGCCGGGGCTGCCGCGCGAGATGGAGGCGATGTTCGACCACTACGCGGAGGAGTTCCGCGCCGAGCGTCCGATCGGCGTCTGGCGGCGCCGGCTCGCGACCGGCGAGTCGCAGATCGCCGGCGTGCTGGTGGAGGCGACCGAGCGCTGGCCGGGGGTCGCGGTCGGGTCGTACCCGAGCTTCCTGGCGAGCGGCCCCGAGGTCGAGGTGGTGCTCAAGTCGACGGATTCCGGCGCTCTCAGCGAGGCGGTCGCCTGGATCGAGCCTGCGCTCGAGCTTCTGCTCTGACCCCGCCGCTACGATCGGTGGGAGTGCCGATCGCCGAGCCAGAGGCCTATCTCGCCGACCTGAATCCCGCCCAGCGCGAGGCCGTCCTCACCACCGAAGGGCCGCTGCTCGTGATCGCCGGAGCCGGCTCCGGCAAGACCCGGGTGCTCACCTACCGCGTCGCGCACCTGCTGAGGGCGGTCGGCGCGCAGCCGAACGAGCTGCTCGCGATCACCTTCACGAACAAGGCCGCCGGCGAGATGAAGGAGCGCGTCGAGCGGATGCTCGGCCCTCGGGCGCGGGCGATCTGGATCCTCACCTTCCACTCCGCGTGCGGCCGCATCCTGCGCCGCGAGGCGGAGCGGCTCGGCTACCGGTCGAACTTCACGATCTACGACCAGGCCGACCAGGTGCGCCTCGTCAAGGCGTGCCTGGAGGAGCTCGAACGCGACCCGAAGCGGTTCGTCCCCCGCGGCATCCACACCCAGATCTCGAACGCGAAGAACCAGCTGATCTCGGCCGACGACTACGCGTCGCGCGTCGCGAGCTTCTACGACCAGACCGTCGCGGACGTCTACGGGCTCTACCAGCGCCGGCTCTTCGCCTCGAACGCCGTCGACTTCGACGACATGCTGATGCTCACCGTCGACGTCCTGCAGCGTTTCCCCGAGGCCCGCGAGCGCTGGGCGAAGACGTTCCGCTACATCCTCGTCGACGAGTACCAGGACACGAACCACGCCCAGTACGTCCTCCTGAAGCTGCTGGCGGCCGAGCACCACAACGTGATGGCCGTCGGCGACCCGGACCAGTGCCTCGTCCGGGGAACTCGGATCACGATGAGTGACGGGTCGCTGCGACCGATCGAGGATGTCCGGGAAGGCGACGTCGTGCTGTCGTGCCATGGCAGCGGGGTTTTTCGACCCTCACGCGTGGTGCGCACCCATGCCTCGAAAGCGTCGGAGCTGGTGGCGATCACGACCATGTCGGGGCGTCGCATCGTCTCCACGCCGGAGCATGTCCATTTCGCGGGGTTCAAGTCCGGCCACACGCCGCAGCTTCACATGACCTACTTGATGTGGAAGGCCGGCTCCGGCTTCCGCATCGGCACGTCGCGGACGTACACGAACAGCGCGTCGGGCTCGTTGGCCGGACCGGCGGTGCGACTGAACGGCGAGCACGCGGATGCCGTGTGGGTCGTCGGCGTCCACGAATCGGACGCACAGGCGCGCCTCGACGAGATCCTTCTGTCCCTCGAGTACCGGCTCCCGACGCTGCCCTTCGTCGCGCGTCGACAGGCGGCTGCAAGCAGTGGCGTGGTCGGCGACCAGGCGCTGCTCGACCGGCTCTACCGCGAAGTCGACACCGAATCCGGTGCCGCCGAGCTGATGGCCGACCACGGGCTCAGTCGCGCATTCCCCCATTTCAGCTCTGCCAACACGACCGTCGGGAAGCGTGTCCGGCGCCGTCTCTCGGTTGCACTTTGCGGCGATCCGCGTGGTGCCGGGCCGTTGCATCGCATCACGCTCTTCGGCTACGACGACGAAGGGCGCCAGGCGATCGAGGGTCTCGGCCTCTCCGTCAGGCCTGCGCGGCGCGGGTCGCTCGGGTGGCGCTTCGAGACCTCCCACGCCGACTTCGGGCGCATCGTCGAGATTGTCGAGCGGATCCGCGCAGCGCTTGACGTGTCGGTGCGCTACACGGCACGCCTCGCGAGTGGCGAAGGGGCGCTTGGCAAGGAGCGCAACGCTCTGCCCTTCATGCCTGCCGCCGGCGTCCGACCGGGAATGGCGATGGTGAACAGCGACGGTCAGCTCGAGATCGTGGCGTCGGTCGAGCGCTTCTCGGCGGACGAGGACGTCTTCGATCTCGACATCGAGCGGACACACAACTTCGTTGCGAACGGCCTGGTCACCCACAACTCGGTCTATTCGTTCCGCGGAGCCGACATCCGGAACATCCTCGAGTTCGAGCTCGACTTCCCGGAGACGAAGGTGATCCCGCTCGAGCAGAACTACCGCTCGACCACCTCGATCCTCCAGGCGGCCAACAGCGTCATCTCGCACAACCGCGACCGCAAGGAGAAGAACCTGTGGTCGGATCTCGGCGAGGGCGAGCCGGTGCGCGTCGTCGAGACCGAGGACGAGCATGCCGAGGCACGGTTCGTCGCCGCCGAGATCGCGGGCCTGCTCGAGGCCGGCTATGGCCTCGCCGAGATCGCCGTCGTCTACCGCACCAACGCCCAGAGCCGGGTGCTCGAGGACGTGCTCGTCCGCCAGGGCATCGCCTACCAGGTGATCGGCGGCCCGCGCTTCTACGAGCGCGCCGAGATCAAGGACGCCGTCGCCTACCTGCAGGTCGTCGACAACCCGTACGACGCCGTCAGCCTGAGCCGGATCGCGAACCGGCCGCGGCGCGGCATCGGCGACACGTCGCTCTCGCGGCTCGCCACGTACGCCGACGGGCTCGGCGTCTCGCTCTGGGAGGCGACGGCGCTGCCGCAGGAGGCGGGGCTCGGGGCGGCCGCCGTCAAGGCCGTCACGGCGCTGCGGAACACGCTCGAGTCGCTGATGGCCACCGCCACCGACTCGAGCGTCGCCGAGCTGGTGGAGGCGGTGCTCGAACGGAGCGGCTACCTCGATTCGCTCGAGGCCGAGCACACGATCGAGGCGCGCGGCCGCATCGAGAACCTGGAAGAGCTCGTCGGGGTGGCGCGCGAGTACGACGCGGCGGCGAGCGAGCCCGGCCTCTCCGAGCGGAGCCTGTCGAGCTTCCTGCAGGAGATCTCGCTCTACTCCGACCAGGACGCTCTCCGCGGTGAGGACGACGAGAGTGCCGGCCAGGTGACGCTGATGACGCTCCACAACGCCAAGGGCCTCGAGTTCCGCGCGGTGTTCATGATCGGCGTCGAGGAGGGGATCTTCCCGCACGCGCGCTCGATCGAGGAGAACTCGCTCGAGGAGGAGCGACGGCTCTGCTATGTCGGCATGACGCGGGCCCAGGAGCGGCTGACGCTCACCCATGCGATGCGCCGTTCGTTGTTCGGGCGCAACGAGGCGAACCTGCCGTCCCGGTTCCTCGACGAGCTGCCCTCACTCGGGGTCGAGCGCGAGCGGCTGCGCCCGGCAAGCTGGTCGAGCTACGGCGCGTTCACGGCACCGCGCGAGGTGACGCCGCGCAGCGACGTGCCGGATCTCTCCACCGGTGACGCGGTGCGCCACTCCTCACTCGGCACCGGCATCGTCACCCGCATCGAGCCGGGCGGGGTCGTGACGGTGCGCTTCGAGGACGGCAGCGAGCGCCGGCTGATGCTCGAGTACGCGCCGCTCGAACGCATCTAGGCAACACGTCTAGGCCGCGGGCAGCGTGAACGACACCTGAGCCCCGCCCTGCGGGCGGTCCTCGGCCCAGATCCTGCCGCCGTGCGCCTCGACGAGCCCGCGCGCGATCGCGAGGCCGAGCCCGGCGCCACCGCCCGAGCGAGCTCGGTCGCCGCGCCAGAATCGTTCGAACATCCGGTCGGAGGCGTCGGCAGGCAGCCCGCCGCCGGAGTCTTCGATCCGTACCAGCACCGCTTCCGGCTGTCTTTCGACGTGAACCGCGACCGCCCCGTCCGACGGCGTGTGCCGCAGCGCGTTCGTGAGCAGGTTGTGGAGCACTCGCTCGATCTTCTCGGGCGCCATCGGCGCCGTTGCGCGCTGGTCGAGGTGCGCGACGAGGTCGACACCGCGAGCCGCCGCCTCGGGCTGGAACAGGCGGAACGCCGCTTCGACGAGGCCCGACAGCTCGGTCTGGCGAAGCTCGAGCGTCAGCACGCCCGCGTCGATGCGTGCGAGCTCGAAGAGGTCGTCGACGATCAACGACAACGACCGCACCTGCTCGCGCAGCGCCGGCAGGTAGTGCGCGGGCTCGACCAATCCGTCCTCGCTCGCCTCGAGCATCGCCTGGAGCGACGCGAGCGGCGTGCGCAGGTCGTGACTCGCCCACGCGACGAGCTCGCGGCGGGCGTCGAAGACCTGCTCGATGCTGACGGCCATCGCGTTGAACGACGCGGCCAGCTGCCCGAGCTCGCCTGCGCCACCCTCCGGGGCGCGAGCGGAGAGATCGCCGGCCGCGAGTTGCTGCGAGGCGTCGCCGACGCGGCGGATCGAGCCGGCGATCTCGCGTGCGAGCAGGAGCCCTGCCCCCACGGCGGCGGTGGCCGAGCCGGCCGCGACGGCGAGGAGCTTGACGTCGGCTCCCATGTGGAACATCACCCAGCCGGAGAGCAGGACCGCGCCGAGAGGCACGCTCACCGACAGGAACGCGAGCCCGGCCAGCTGCAGGCCGACACTCGGGACGGAGCGAAGCGCCCGTCCGACGAGGAGGCTGACAGCCAGGCTGGCGCCCGCGACGACGATCGCGAGCTCGATCATGCGTCGAACCGGTAGCCGACACCCCACACGGTCTGGAGGTGAACGGGCCGCGCGGGATCGGCCTCGATCTTCTCCCGCAGGCGGCGCACGTGAACGGTCACCGTGCCCGTGTCGAGCGCCGCCTCGTACCCCCACACTCGCTCCATCAACTGGTCGCGCGAGAACACGCGACGTGGATGCGACGCGAGGAACCAGAGCAGGTCGAACTCACGTGCTGTCAGCGCCACGAGCTCGCCGCCGCGCGTGACCTCGCGGCTGGCACCGTCGAGCGAGATGTCGCCGAACGCGAGCAGCTCGGGTGTCGCTGCGACGTTGGTCGAGCGGCGCAGGACGGTACGCACGCGGGTCGCGAGCTCGCGGGGTGAGAACGGCTTGGTGACGTAGTCGTCGGCACCGAGCTCGAGCCCGACGATCCGGTCGGCCTCCTCGCCGCGTGCCGTCAACAGGATCACCGGCAGGTCGGAGCGGCTGCGGATCCAGCGGCACAGCTCCAGTCCGTCGATTCCGGGCAGCATCACATCGAGCACGACCAGGTTCGGCTCGTGGGTCTCGATCAGTTGCCGGGCGTCGGCGCCGTCAGCAGCCTCGAGGGTCGCGAATCCGTCGCGTTGCAGATACCGCACGACGACGTCGCGCACGATCGGCTCGTCGTCGACGACGAGCACCGTCATCACGGGCCGTCCTCGGGAAGCCATTTCGGATGATGGAGCTTCGCCCAGTCCTCGCTCACCGTACCCACCGTCATCCCGCGCAACGCGTGCCGCGTCGCCGGGTGGATCACCGCCAGGTAGAGGTGGCCGACCAGCAGCGCGAGGGCGAGATACATCAACCCGTCATGGACGAGCACGGTGCTGGCAAAACGCAGCTGTGTGTTGCGCTCGCCGAACCAGAGCAGCAGGCCGGTGACGAGGAAGAGGAGCGTCAGGCCGGCGGTGAGCGCGGAGTTCACCTTCTGGCCGGCGTTGAACCGCCCTTGCGGCGCCGGGCGGCGCCCGGTGAGCCAGCGCACGTCGTCGCGGTCGAACTCGTCGAGCTCGCGGGCGGTGCGCAGCAGTCCGCGCCGGTCGCCGAGGAGCGCGATCAGCACGAGCACGGCGATCCAGCCGACGCCCGCGTAGAAGTGGACGTCCTGGAAGAACGCCCGCCGCCCGAGGGCGATCGCGAGGCTCGGCAGGTAGAGGACGAGCCCCGTGCCGAGCAGGGCGAAGAACCCGAGCGCGTTCGCCCAGTGCAGCAGCCGCTCGGTGCGCGAGAAGCGCCGGACGTACTTCCTGCGGGTCACGTGCCGTAGCCGTTCGAACGGCCGACCCAGGCGTTCTTGTCGTAGCCGAGCTGCTCCCAGTAGCCGCTGCCCGCGGCCGAGACGAGCTGCATGCGCTCGAGCCACTTGACGTTCTTGTAGCCGTACATGTCGGGGATCACGAGCCGCAGCGGTGCGCCGTGCTCACGTGCGAGCGGCTTCCCGTCCATCTCGTAGGCGAGCAGCACGTCGTGGAGCTCGGCCTGGCCCAGCGTCAGGTAGTCGGTGTAGGGATGCTCGGCCGAGACGAACTCGATCGCGTGGGCGCTGGAGTGCGGCTGTGCCCGGTCGAGCACGTCCTGGATGCGGACGCCGGCCCAGTGGACGTCGTTCACCGTCCAGCCGGTGACGCAGTGGAAGGTCGACACCTGCTCGACGCGCGGCAGCGCCTTCAGCTCCGCGTAGCTCAGGTCGAGCGGCGTCTTGACCAGCCCGCCGACGCCCAGCCGCCAGGTGGCGGCGTCGAAGGACGGCATGTGGTCGGCGACGGTGTAGATCCGCCAGCCGCCGCTCGGCAGGATCGGCGCGACGGCGTCGGCGATCGGCGAGACGACGCCCGAGGCATGACCCCAGAGAGCTTTGCCCCAGACGAGCGACGCCGCCCCGCCCGCGACCGTGGTCAGGAACACGCCGCGGCCGTACCGGCGCGGGCGTTCGGTCGGGACGGGACGGGTCTCGCTGTCAGTCATCTCGATCCTCTCCCTACATGTGGGCCATGCCTGCGAACAGCGTGCCACGCAGGTCGCCGGGGTGGCCCTTGGTGTCGACCCAGACGTGGTACTTCGCCGGGCTCGACTCGATCAGTCCGAGGGCCTTCTTCGAGACCATCGCGCAGCCCTTGGCCGTGTAGGCGGTCCCGAGTGCGGCGACCTTCATGCCCGCCGCGTCCCGGATCGAGGCGCCCGTGAGGCCCTTCGCCATGACGTCGAACGTCCAGCAGAGCTTGCCCTTCGTCATCTCGGACTGGAGATTCACGATCCCGTGCTCGCCCATGCCGGAGAGCTTTGCTCCCAGCACCGGATGCATCATGTCGGCGGCGGCGACACCGGTGCCGAGCGCGACGATCGCGCCCGCAACGGCCGGCAGGACTCTCTTCGAACGCATCTGAACTCCTCGGGTCGGGTGCCTCCACCCTGACCGAGCCGGGTTGCGCCCGGCTTGCGGAGTCCTTACGAGAGGGTTAAATCAGCGGATCACGCGCGCGGAGCCGCCGGCGACGAGCCGCTCGATCTCGGCCAGGGTCGCCATCGAGGTGTCGCCCGGCGTGGTCATCGCATGGGCGCCGTGCGCGACGCCGTAGGCGAGTGCCTGGTCGACGTCGAAGCCGGCGAGGAGGCCGTAGATGAGGCCCGAGGCGAAGGAGTCGCCGCCGCCGACTCGGTCGAAGATCTCGAGCCCCGGCATCGACGGCCCTTCGTGGAAGCCTGCGCGTGACGTCGCCACGGCGCCCCAGTCGTTGACGGTGGCGGTGCGGGCTGCGCGGAGCGTGGTCGCGACGAGCGCCAGGTTCGGGTAGCCCGCGAGCACCTGGCGGTGCAACTCGGCGTAGGCGGCCGGGTCGAGGCCCGTGAGGCTCCCGTCACCGGGGAGGGCGTAGCCCAGCGCCGCCGAGAAGTCCTCCTCGTTGCCGAGCAGCACGTCGACCTGCTCGACGAGCGCCCGGTTGACGGCCGCGGCGGCGTCCGGGCCGCCGGCCGACTGCCAGAGCGAGGGCCGGTAGTTCAGGTCGAACGACACGATCGTGCCGTGGGCTCGCGCGGCCGTCATCGCCTCGAGCGCCAGGTCGGCCGCGGTGGGGGAGAGGGCGCTGAAGATGCCGCCGCAGTGGAACCAGCGGGCGCCCTCCTCGCCGAAGAGCCGCTGCCAGTCGACGTCGCCGGGCCGGAGCTCGGAGGCGGCCGACCGGCCGCGGTCGGAGCAGCCGAGCGCGCCGCGGACGCCGAAGCCGCGCTCGGTGAAGTTGAGGCCGTTGCGGACGCCGCGGCCGATGCCGTCGTAGGGCGCCCAGCCGAGGTGGGCGAAGGCGACGCCGCCCTGGAGCATCAGGTCCTCGATCAGCCGGCCGACGGGGTTGTCGGCCAGGGCGGTGACGATGCCGGTGCGCAGGCCGAAGCAGCGGCGGAGCCCGCGGGCGACGTTGTACTCGCCGCCGCCCTCCGAGGCGGCGAACGTGCGGGCGGTGGCGATCCGGCCGTCGCCCGGGTCGAGGCGCAGCATCACCTCTCCGAGCGAGACGAGGTCGTAGCGGCATTCGTCTGCCGGCCGCGGGGAGACCACGGTCATCGGGCCAATCCTACGGCCTCCCGGGCGAGGCGCTCGACCTCGTCGAAGCGGCCCGCGCCGAGCAGCCCTGCTTCGCACAGCCAGCTCCCGCCGCAGACGAGCACCGACGGGACGGCGAGGTAGTCGGCGAGGTTCGCAGGGCCGATGCCCCCGGTAGGCATGAAGCGGACGTCGCGGTACGTGGCCGACACGGCCTTCAGGAACGCGATGCCGCCGACGGTCGCGGCGGGGAAGACCTTCAGCGTGCGGCAGCCGAGCGACCGGGCGTGCTCGATCTCGGACGGCGTCGCGACGCCGGGGAAGAACGGCAGCTCCAGCTCGCCGCAGGCCGCGACGACGGCGTCGTTCGTGCCGGGGGCGACCGCGAACGCGGCCCCGGCCTCGGCGGCGAGCGCCGCCTGCGCGGGCGAGAGGACGGTGCCGGCGCCGACGAGCAGGCCGTCGATCTCGCGCACCCGGCGGATCGCGTCTGCTGCGGCGTCGGTGCGGAAGGTGATCTCGACGCAGGAGATGCCTCCGGCCAGCAGCGCGCGGCAGGCCTGTTCGGCCTGGTCGGCGTCGGTGACGCTCAGCACCGGCAGGATGCGGCACTGCTCGAGCCGGTCGAGCAGCGTCATCGGCCCAGCCAGCCGCCGTCGACCGGCAGCACGATCCCGTGGACGTAGTCGGAAGCCGCCGAGGCGAGGAACACCATCGCCCCGCCGAGATCGGACGCCTCGCCCCAGCGGCCGGCGGGGATGCGCTCGGTGATCTGGCGGGTGCGCACCTCGTCATCCTGCAGCGCCTGCGTGTTGTCGGTGCGGATGTAGCCCGGGGCGATCGCGTTGACGTTCACGCCGTGCGAGGCCCACTCGTTCGCGAGGGCCTTGGTCAGCTGGACGATGCCGCCCTTGCTCGCCGAGTAGCCGGGCACGTTGATCCCGCCCTGGAACGCGAGCAGGGAGGCGACGAACACGATCTTGCCGCTGCCCCGCTCGACCATCGGCCGCCCGAGCTCGCGCGCGAGCACGAACTGCGAGCTGAGGTTCGTCTCGATCACGCGATCCCACAGCTCGTCGTCGTGGTCGACGGCAGGCCTGCGGCCGATCGTGCCCGCGTTGTTCACGAGGATGTCGATGCGCGGCACGTCGCGCAGGACGGTGGCGGCGAAGTCGTGCACCGCGGCACGGTCGCCGAGATCGCAGCGGTAGGCGCGGAAGGTGCGCCCGGTCGCCTCGACGGCGCGCGAGACGGCGCTGCCCTCGGGCTCCAGGTTCGCGCTCATCCCGACGATGTCGGCGCCGGCCTCGGCCAGGGCGACCGCCGTCGCCAGCCCGATCCCGCGGCGGCAGCCGGTGACGAGCGCGGTCTTGCCCGCAAGGCTGAACATCCCGTCGCTCATGCCCGGCAGTCGATGAGGACCTTCATCCCCGACGGGCTCGCGAGCAGCTCGGTGAAGACCTCCGGCAATCGCTCCAGCGGCTCGACCGCGGTGATCAGCTGCTCGAGCGGCAGGCTCCCCTCGGCGAGCAGGGCGATCGCGCGCTCGTAGTCCTCGCGCTCGTACACGCGTGCCCCACGCAGCTGGAGCTCCTTCCAGAAGAAGTCGAAGAGGCGCACCGGCTGCGGGTCGGGGTAGATCGCGACGAGCACGATCCGGCCGCGCAGGCACGCGAGCTGCGTCATCACGAGCGCGCCGGCCGCGGAGCCCGAGACCTCGAACACGACGTCGGCGCCGGCGCCGCCGGTCAGGTCGTTGACATGCTCGACGACGTCGGCCTCGGCCGGGCTGACGGTGTCGAAGCCGAACCCCTCGGCGAGTGAGAGCCGGGCCGTGTTGACCTCGCTCAGTACGACCCGTGCCCCCTGGGCCCGGGCGACCAGGCCGACGAGCAGGCCGATCGGGCCGCCGCCGATCACCACGGCCGTCTCCCCGGCCGCGAGCTCGGCACGGCGCACGTCGTGGCAGGCCACCGCGAGCGGCTCGACCAGGGCGGCGAGGCGCAGGTCGACCCCGGGCGGCAGCCTGTGTAGCGTGAACGCCGGCACGGTCCAGGAGCTCTGGAACGCGCCGGGCGTGTCGATGCCGAGGAACTTGAGGCCGCGGCTGATGTGGCTCACACCCTTGTCGGCGGCCGTCTCGGCGCGCGCGTCGAGCGGCCGCACGACCACCGGGTCGCCGATGGCGAACCCCTCGACACCGGCCCCGAGCTCCGCGACGGTGCCCGACATCTCGTGGCCGATCACCTGCGGCACGCGGACGCGGCCGTCCATAGCGCCGTGGGCGATATGCAAGTCGGTACCGCAGACGCCGCAGTATGCAACGGCGAGGCGCACTTCGCCCTCGCCGGGCGCCTGCTCCTCGCCGACGCCGACCGAGAAGTGCCCCGGCCCCTCGTAGTAGACAGCGGTCATGTCGTATCCTCCTTGTCGTTCCCGTTTGCCGCGGCACCCTCGTCGATGACCTGGCGGAGCCAGCGCTCCCGGTCGGCCAGGTGAATCAGGTCGGCGGCGCTCGCCAGCTCGGCGTCCCGTGCGCGGAGCGCCGTGTAGATGTGGCGGTGGCGCTCTCTGGCCTCGGCCACGGCTCCCCGCTCCGAGATCGAGTGCCAGAGACGCGCATGCATCGTGCGTCCCGACAGGTTCTGGATCAGCGACGCCAGGGTGGCGTTGCCGGCTGCGTTGACGATGATCCGGTGGAACTCGAGGTCTGCGTCGATGAACGCCTCGGTCGTCTCGGCGTCGTCCATCCGTCGGAGGCAGCCCTCGAGGGCGCCGAAGTCGTCGTCGGTGAGCCGGCTCGCCGCCAGGCCGGTCGCGGCCGGCTCGAGGATGCGGCGCACCTCGTGCAGCTCGAGCAGCGTCGCGCCTGCCATCAGATCGCCGACGAACGCGATGCCCGTGAGCAGAAGCTCGGGCTCCAGGCTCGTCACGTACGTGCCGTCGCCGACCCGGGGCTCGAGCACACCCACCAGGGAGAGCGCGCGCACGGCCTCGCGGAGCGAGTTGCGGGAGAGCCCGAGCCGCCCCGCCAGCTCCTGCTCGGGCGGTAGCTTGGCGCCGGCGCCGAACTCGCCCGACACGATCAGGTCCTTGATGGTCGCGATCGCCTGGTCGGTGCGCGGTGCCGCCATCACACCCCTCCGGCGGCGAGGCGCGCGCCGGCCCAGACCGGGCCGTCCGGGAACTCGTAGGCGTCGAGTGACTCCGGCAGCAGCTCGATGCTGTAGCCGGGAGCCGACGGCACCCGGTAGCGCCCGTGGCGCACGATTGCCGGGTCGCGGAAATGCTCGTGGAGGTGGTCGACCCACTCGACGACGCGATTCTCGAGCGACCCGCTCACCGCGACGTAGTCGAAGATCGCGAGGTGCTGCACGTACTCGCACAGGCCGACCCCGCCCGCGTGGGGGCACACGGGAACCCCGAACTTCGCCGCCAGCAGCAGGATCGCGAGCGCCTCGTTCACGCCTCCGACCCGGCAGGCGTCGAGCTGGCAGACGTCGATCGCCCCGGCCTGGAACAGCTGCTTGAAGACGACCCGGTTCTGGACGTGCTCGCCGGTAGCGACCCGGATGGGCTCGATCTCGCGCCGGATGCGCGCGTGGCCGAGGATGTCGTCGGGGCTGGTCGGCTCCTCGATCCACCACGGGTCGTAAGCGCCGAGGACGCGCATCGCGGCGACCGCCTCGTCGACGCCCCAGACCTGGTTGGCGTCCATCATCAGCACACCGTCCGGGCCGAGCGCCCGGCGGATCAGCGCGGCGCGCGCGGCATCCGAGGCGAGGTCCTGGCCGACCTTCATCTTCACATGCGTGAAGCCCGCCGCACGGGCCTCGCGGACCAGGGTCACGATCTTCTCGTCGTCGTAGCCGAGCCAGCCCGCCGACGTGGTGTACGCCGGGTACCCGTTCCGGCGCAGCTCGGCCTCGCGTTCGGCGCGCCCGTTGCGGGCGGACTGCAGAAGCGCGAGTGCCTCGGCGGGGGAGAGAGCGTCGTCGATGTAGCGGAAGTCGATCGCACCGACGATCGCCTCGGGCGAGAGGTCGGCGAGCAGTTGCCAGAGCGGCTTGCCCTCCCGCTTCGCCCAGAGGTCCCAGACGGCGTTGACGAGGGCAGCCGTCGCCAGGTGGATGACGCCCTTCTCCGGGCCGAGCCAGCGCAGCTGGCCGTCGGACGCGAGGCTGCGCCAGAATCCGCGCAGGTCGGCCGTGATCTCCTCGAGCGTGCGTCCCGCGACGAGCGGCGTGAGCGCGCGGATCGCGGCGACGACGACTTCGTTGCCGCGGCCGGTGGTGAAGGCCAGGCCGTGCCCGGCGAGCCCGTCGGGTGAGTCGGTGTGGAGCACGACATAGGCGGCCGAGTAGTCGGGGTCGGGGTGCATCGCATCCGACCCGTCGAGCGCAAGCGACGTCGGGAACCGGATGTCACGCGCCTCGACCGAGCGGATCCTCACCCCGGCAGGCTCCTACATCGTTGCCGTTTCGTCAAGTGAATGACCCGAGCTTTTCGGAGTGCTTACGGGGAGACTTGCCGGATTTGGGCGGAATCCCGAGACTTGACCCGATCTTTGCCCTCTGCGTAGTGTGGTGCATCGTTTGTACGACGTCGCTGCCGGACGGGAGGTTCGATGCCTGAGCACGTGGGTTTGCACACCCGGCTGAAGCCGGGGACGGAAGAGGCCTACGACGCGGCGCATGCCGCGGTCTGGCCGGAGATCCTGGCGGCGATCCGCGAGGCCGGCGTCACGAGCTGGTTGATCTTCCGCGACGGCCTCGAGCTCTTCCACTGCATCGAATGCGAGGACTACGATGCCGCGATCGCGCAACTCGCCGAGTTGCCGGTCAACCAGCGCTGGCAGGAGGAGATGGGGAAGTACATGGCGGTCACCCACGACTACAGCGGCGGCTCCTCCGACCGGCTGTCGCTGGTCTTCGACCTCCAGTGGTAGACGCGAGCCGGCTCGGCTTCGGCGGGGCACCGCTCGGCGGGCTGTTCGCCGAGCTCGACGACGCGACGGCGCACGCCACGGTCGACCGGGCCTGGGAGGCGGGAATCCGCTTCTTCGACACCGCGCCGTTGTACGGGTCGGGTGTCTCGGAGCGTCGGTTCGGCGCGGCGCTGCGGCAGCGGCCGCGCGCGGAGTTCACGCTGTCGACAAAGGTCGGCCGGCTGCTGCGGCCGGGCGAGCCCGACCCGCTGTTCGACAGGGCGCCGCCGCTCGCACCGGTGTACGACTTCAGCCCGGACGGGGTGCGCCGGTCGCTCGCCGAGAGCCTCGAACGGCTCGGCCTCGACCGCATCGACATCGCGCTGATCCACGATCCGGAGCCGCACCTGGAGGAGGCGCTCGCTGCGGTCGAGCCGCTCCGAGAGGCGGTCGCCGCCGTCGGCGTCGGCACGAACAGCGTCCAGACGGCGCTGACCTTCGTGCGCGAGGCGCCGATCGACTACGTGATGATCGCGGGCCGCTACACGCTCCTCGACCGCTCGGCGACGGTCGAGCTGGTGCCGCTCGCGCACGAGCGCGGCGTCCGGGTGCTCGTCGCGGGTGTCTACAACAGCGGCATCCTCGCCGGCGGCACGACGTTCGACTACGCGGCGGCTCCGGCCGAGATCGTCGAGCGCGCCGCCCGGCTGCGGGAGGTCTGCGCCCGCCACGACGTGCCGCTCGCGGCGGCCGCGATCCAGTTTCCGCTGCGCGATCCGCACGTCTCCCGGATCGTCGTGGGTGCGCGCGCGCCGGCCGAGGTCGACGCCAACGCCGAGCTGCTCGCGGTGCCGATCCCCGACGAGCTCTGGGCGGAGCTCGACAACGCGGAGCTCGGGTAGGTCAGTCGACGACGATCGGCGCGGCGGCCGGCTCGGGCTCGCGCACCGGATGCCCGCCCCGCGACCACGACGCCGCCGCGGCGACCAGGCAGGCGACGATCGCGAACGCGAACGCCTCGTGGAGGCCGTTGCGGAACGGCTCCGCGATCAGATGCGGGAAGAAACCGCGGCCGCTGAGCGCGGCGGCCTGCCGGTGCGGCAGCGCGGCGAGCACGTGGGGCGGGATCAGCTCCCGCACGGGGTCGTAGCCGAGGAAGGCCGAGAAGAGGACGGAGATCGGCGGCAGGTGGCTGATCTGCACCGCGGTCGCCGCAGGGACGCCGTGCGTCTCGAGGCCGAGCGCGAGCGAGTGGGGGAGCGTCGCCGAGAGGCCGAGGATCATCAGCGTGAAGAAGATGCCGATCGACAGCACCTGCGCGGAGTTCTGGAAGGTCTGGTTCATCCCGCCGCCGGCCCCGCGATCGCCCGCGGGGAGGCTGTTCATCACGCCGGCGCGATTGGGCGAGGCGAACGCGCCCATCGAGACCCCCATCAGCAGCAGGATCGCGGCGAAGGCGCGGTAGTCGAAGTCGATCGGCAGCGTCTCGAGCAGGACGAACGAGACGGCCGAGGCGAGCATCCCGCCGGTCGCCAGGTAGCGCGAGCCGTGCCGGTCGGAGAGATACCCCGAGACCGGGCCGGCGATCAGGAAGCCGAAGGTCAGCGGCAGCATGTACAGGCCGGCGTAGAGCGGCGTCCGCGCGAAGCTGTAGCCGTGCTCCGGCAGCCAGATGCCCTGGAGCCAGATGATCAGCATGAACATCAGCCCGCCGCGGGCGACGGCCGAGAGGAAGCTCGAGAGGACGCCGAAGGTGAAGGCCCGGATCCGGAAGAGCGGCAGCCGGAACATCGGGTCGCTGGTGCGTAGCTCGACGACGACGAACGCGGCGAGGAGCGCGACGCCGGCCGCGAGGCAGCCGTCGACGAATGGGCTCCGCCACGCCATGTCGCTCGAGCCGTAGGGTCGGATCCCGTAGGTGATGCCGATCATCACCAGCACCAGGCCGCCCGCGAACGTCACGTTGCCGAGCCAGTCGATCGGCGCCCGCTGCGGCCGGCTCGTCTCGCGCAGGCTGCGGTACGACCAGACCGTGCCGAGGAGCCCGAACGGCACGGAGATCAGGAAGACGAGCCGCCAGTCGATCGGCGCCAGGACGCCGCCGAGGACGAGGCCGATGAATTGGCCGCTGATCCCGACGACGTTGGTGATCCCGAGCGCGAGCCCACGCTGGTTCGGCGGGAACGCGTCGGTGAGGATGGCGGCCGAGTTCGCGATCAGGAAGGCCGCGCCGATCCCCTGGACGATCCGGAACCCGATCAGCCAGTCGGCGCCCTCGGCGCCCGTCAGCCAGTCGATCGTCAGCAGCAGGGACGCGACCGTGTAGACGACGAAGCCGAGGTTGTACATCCGCACGCGCCCGTACAGGTCGCCGAGCCGGCCGAGGCTGACCACGAGCACGCTCGTGACGACGAGGAAGCCGAGGATCATCCACAGCAGGTAGAAGCTGTTGCCCGGCTGCAGCGGGTCGAGCTTGATGCCGCGGAAGATGTCGGGCATCGCGATCAGCGTGATCGACGCGTCGATCGTGGCCAGCAGCACGCCGAGAGTCGTGTTCGAGAGCGCGATCCACTTGTAGGCGATCCGGGGCGTGCCGCTCATCGAGCGTCTGACTCTACAGGAAACCTGCGCAGTTCTCCTGTAGACTTTGGCGCCGATGACCGCTGTCGCCGCCGATCCCGCCCTCTCGGCCGTCGAGTTGCGCGTCGTCCTCGGCCAGCTCGTCCGCCGGCTCCGGGTCGAGCACCGCTTCCCGGTCGCGCAGGCGACCGTGCTCGGGCGGCTCGACCGGGAGGGGCCGCTGACCACGAGCGCTCTCGCCGCCCGCGAGCGCGTCCGCCCGCAGTCGATGGCGGCGACGGTCGCCGAGTTGAACAGCGCCGGCCTGGTCGGCCGCCGCCCCGATCCCGACGACGGCCGCCAGGTGCTGATCGAGCTGACCGAACTCGGCCGCCACGTCCTCGTCGAGGAGCGTCGCCGCCGCGACGGCTGGCTGGCCGATGCGATCGCCGGCGAGTTGACCGCCGAGGAACAGGACGCTCTCGCGAGCGCGCTGCCGCTGCTGCGCCGGCTGTCCGAGAGCTGACGGAGCGGGATGCGCGTCCGCTGGTACGGCCAGTCCGCGTTCCTGCTCTCGGGCGAGCGGCAGGTGTTCGTCGATCCGTTCGGCGACCTCCCCGGCGCTGCCGCCCGTGGACTCGTGTTCGGCTATCCCGCGATCCAGGGGGTCGAGGCCGACCTGCTGCTCGTCACGCACGAGCACGCCGACCACAACAACGTCGATGCGATCGGCGGCGAGCCGGCCGTCCTGCGCTCGACCGCCGGCACCCATGCCTCACCGATCGGTGAGGTCGTCGGCGTCGCCTCCGAGCACGACGACGTCGCCGGCACAAAGCGCGGCCCGAACACCATCTACTGCTTCTCGCTCGACGGGATCCGGTTCTGCCATTTCGGCGACTTCGGCCAGGCGGCGCTGCGGCCCGAGCAGCACGAGGCGATCGGCGCTGTCGACGTGCTCTTCCTGCCGGTCGGCGACGGCCCGACCGTCGGCGGCGAACGCGCCGCGGCGATCGTGCGCGCGCTCCGGCCGAGCGTCGTGGTGCCGATGCACTACCGCACCGCGTCGATCAACTTCCTCGAGCCGGCCGACGCGTTCCTCGAGGCGTTGGGGGCGCGCGTCGAGCGTCTGCAGGAGTCCGACTTCGCCGTCGAGCACCTTCTCGGTCGCGCCGATCTGCTGGTCGTGTCGCCTGCGGCTCCGTGACTCGCGCGAGACGATCCCGGCCCCGAGTCGGCTAGAATTGCTCTCTCGGAGCGTCAAGGATGCGACGAGGGCGGGGGTGTCCCAAAGATCCCTGCTCAGGGCAGTGCCGGGGCGGTTAGCTCAGTTGGGAGAGCACCAGCTCGACAAGCTGGGGGTCACTGGTTCGAGCCCAGTACCGCCCATA
>CAYXXE010000015.1:0-20115 GCA_964468985.1 uncultured Gaiellales bacterium
AGCGGCACCTTGCCGATCTCGCGCAGATAGAGGCGCAGCGAGTCGAGCGACGGCTCGACGGTGAGGTCGAGCTTCGGAACGACGACGACCTTCTCCTCCTCCGGCAGCGGCTGCTCGTGCGGGAGGACCTTGTGCTGCTCGCCCTCGACCAACTCGACGCCGTGCTCGATCAGATACGTCGTGAAGTCCTCGACCTGCTCCTTCGTGAGCTCGACTTCCTCGAGGCCCGTGACGATCTCGTCGTAGGTGAGGAAGCCCTTCTCCTTGCCCGACTCGACCAGCTTCTGGAGTTCCTCGACGTCGGGGAGAGCAATGTCGACAGTGAGCACCTGAGTACGACCTCCGGCTACTACGCGGGTTGACGGGACGACCTACCAACGCAGGAGCCGGTACCACGAACTTCCCCGGCTCACCCTCTGACCGGCCGGACTCTACACACAGATTCACCGAAGCGAAACGAAATTCTTTCATCGCGCTAACGTGTCTCCGGATGGAGACGGGCCTCGCAGGCAAGCGTGTTCTGGTGACCGGCGGCTCGGGCGGCATCGGCGGTGCGTGCGTGCGCCTGTTCGCCGCGGAGGGGGCCGAAGTGGTCGTGCACTACCACGGCAGCCGTGAGCGCGCCGAGGCTGCGGGAGGCTCGCAGGTGGTGGGTGCCGACCTGACCGACGAGGCCCAGGTGGAGCGGCTCTTCGCCGAGGCCGGGCCGCTCGACGTGTGCGCGGCGATCGCCGGGATCTGGCCCGCACCCGATGTCCCGGTCTGGGAGCTCTCGCTCGAGCGCTTCCGGGCGACGGTGGACGCGAACCTGACGGCGACGTTCCTCACCGCCCGCGGCTTCCTGGCGCAGCTCGGCGAACGCGAGGGCTCGCTCGTGCTGTGCGGGTCGACCGCGGGCCTCTTCGGCGAGGCCGGCCACGCCGACTACGCCGCCGCCAAGTCGGCGATCATCGGCGGGCTGCTGCTCTCGTTGAAGAACGAGGTCGTGCGCCGGAACGGGAGCTGCCGCGTGAATGCGGTCGCGCCGGGCTGGACCGAGTCGCCGATGACCCGCGGCCTGCTCGACCCGGAGCGGGTGCGGCGCGTGTCGCGGACGATGGCCCTGCGCAAGGTCGGCCGGCCCGACGACGTCGCAGCGCAGGTCGTGGCGCTCGCCTCGCCGGTGGTCTCGGGTCATGTGACCGGCCAGGTGGTGACGATCGCGGGCGGCATGGAGGGACGCGTCCTCCACGGTGAATAGGTAGACGTGGTCGCCCTCGTCGCCCTTGTCGCCGCGGTGCTGCTCGCGGCTCCCCTCCCCACCGTGCCGCCCGCAGCGCACCTCAGCACCGGGGGCGTGAGCTCGCCGCTCGCAGTCTCGTCGTGGTGCTTCGGGAAGCGCTGCGGAGCGCCGCTCGCGGCGTCGACCCGCACGCTGGTCGTGGCGCGCGGCACCGTGGTGCGCTGCATCCTCGCGTTCGCCCCGACCTCAGCGAGCCTCACCGTGGGCGGGCACGTCGTGAAGACCGCGCTCACGGCGCACACGGTGTCGTGGCGTGCGACCTCGACGGGCGGCATCGCGCTCCGGGTCATGGGTGCCGGCGGCTGGGTGGTCTATGTCGGCGGGATCGCGCTCCGGAAATAGCGGCCGGATGACGACGAGATTCGAGACCCGCCTGCGCGAAGGGCCGCCGCTCGTGGCCGACGGTGGGATGGGCGTGCTCCTGCAGGCGGCGGTGCCGGGCCTCCGCTGCCCGGAGGAGGCGAACCTTCGCGCCCCCGACAGCGTGCTCGCGCTGCACCTCGGGTTCATCCGGGCCGGGGCCGACGTGATCGAGACGAACAGCTTCGGCGCGAACCGGCGCAAGCTCCGCGCGCACTTCCTCGAGGACGAGCTCACGGCCATCAACGAGACGGCCGTGAAGCTCGCGCGCGAGGCGCGCGAGGTGTCGGGCCGCGAGGTGCTCGTCGCAGGCTCGATCGGGCCTGCCGGCGACGCCGGCGATCGCCGGGACCGGCAGGCGGAGCTGTTCGCCGAGCAGGCGAGCCTCCTCGAGGGCCGCGGGGTCGACCTGCTCGTGCTCGAGACGTTCTACGACCTCGACGAGCTGGTCGCGGCGATCGCGGCAGTCCGGACCGTCGCCTCGAGCCCGATCGTGGCGCTCATGAGCTTCGACTCCGACGGCGAGACACTGGCGGGCGTCGGTGCCGCCGCTGCGGCCGCGCGCCTCGCCCCGCTCGGCCTCGCCGCGTTCGGCGCGAATCACGGCGCCGGGCTGCAGGCGGCGCTCAGGGCGCTCGACGCGATGGCCGGCACGGGCGTCCCGCTCGCGGCGCTGCCGAACGTCGGCCTGGCGTCGATCAGCGGCGGCCGCGTCGTCTACCCCCATGCGACACCCGAGTACTTCTCCGACTTCGCGGCCCACGCCGAGCGGCTCGGGGCACGCCTCGTCGGCGGCTGCTGCGGCACGACACCCGCTGAGATCGCAGCGATCCGCGCCGCGGTCGACTCGCGGCGCGAGCCGAGCTCGCCGATCGCCCCGCAGCCGCGGGAGCTCCAGGTGAGCCCGGCTGCGAGCTCGACCGAGACGAACCTCCAACGGCGCTTGCGCACGGGAGAGTTCGTCGTCTCGGTCGAGCTCGACCCGCCGCGAGGCGGCAACGCCGAGGCGATGCTGGCCGTGGCGCGCGAGCTGGCGGCATCGGGGCGCGTGCACGCGCTGGACGTGAACGACAACCCGATGGCGCGTGCCCGCATGAATGCGCTGCTCGCGTCGATCGCGATCGAGCGCGACTGCGGGCTGGAGACGATCCCACACGTCACGCCGCGCGACACGAGCGTGATGGGGCTCCAGTCGCTCCTGCTCGGCGCGCACGCCGAGGGGATCCGCAACATCCTGGCGGTGACCGGCGACCCGCCAGAGGTCGGCGACTATCCCGGGGCCGGCGGCGTCTACGAGGTCGACTCGATCGGGCTGACGAGGATCCTGGCCTGTCTGAACGCGGGCACGGACTACAACGGCCGCGAGATCGACGCGCCGACGTCGTTCTTCACCGGCGTGGCCGTGAACCCGGCGGCGGACGATCTCGACGCCGAGCTCGAGCGGTTTCTTCAAAAGGTCGAGGCGGGAGCCGCGTTCGCGATGACGCAGGCGCTGTTCGACCTCTCGTACCTCGAGCGCATGCTCGAGCGGCTGGGCGGGCGCAGCCCGATCCCGCTGCTGGTGGGCGTCTTCTACGTGCGGAGCCACTCGCTCGCGGAGCGCCTGCACAACGAGGTGCCGGGCATCGTCATCCCGGACGCGATCCGGGCGAGCTTCCGCGCTGCGGGCAGCGGCGCGGCGGCGGTCGGCCTGGGGCTGGCCCGCGAGCTGGTCGCCGGCGCCCGCGACCTGGCGGCCGGCGTGTACGTGATCCCGCCGTTCCGTCAGCCGGCGGCGGCACTCGACGTGATCTGAGCCGCGACGCGCTCAGCAGCCGCCGGTCGAGACGGGCCGCTTCGCATGCGCGAGCGCCCGCAGGACGGCGGGCTCCGGGATGCCGTAGCCGGCGACCGACCCGATGCGCGCCGCGAAGATCGTCGCCTCGACCTGCCCCAGCATGTTCACGGCGGGGCCGCCGGAGTTCCCGTGGCGCACGAGCCCGCTGAGCGCGGTGACCTCGCGGAGCGCGCCCGAGACGAGCACGTCGGCAGTCGAGCCGATCCGGCCGGGCTGGGCGTTGAAGGGACCGTCCTCCGGGTAGCCCAGGATCGCGACGGGGTCGCCGCTGTGCGGTGCGACAACGGGCAGCGCCGCGGCATGGAGGCTGCGCACGAGCAGGATCGCGATGTCGTCGCGACGGTCGATGTACACCGCCTTCGCGCCGTGGCCGTTGGCGGTGATCCCGCGCGCGCCGGCGACGACATGGGCCGCGGTGACGACGAGGCGCGGGCGGGCGACCCAGCCGCTCCCCTCGACGCCGAGGCCACAGGAGGTGGCGCGGATGCGCACGACGCTCTTCTTCGCGAGCTTCACGGCGCTCGCCGCCAGGAGGCGGCGGTCGCCGGGCGAGGCCGGCGGCGTCGGGCCGCTGATCGCCGGGAACGGGTCGATGCGCGCGAACGCCCGCAGGATGGTGCGCGGCGGCACGATCGAGTCGAGCCGCCGGAGGATGGCCGAGCCCTGGACGTCCTGGCGGAGGCGCGGCAACCCCGGCACCTCCCGCGGCAGCTGCAGCGCGGCGACACCCGCCACCCACACGACGGCGGCCCCGAACGCGGCGCCCGCCAGCAGACCGCCGACCGAGTCGAGCAGCCGCAGCGGCGGCACGACCCAGAGGCTCTTGCGCGCGAACGAGCCGGCGATCCCGGCGACGGTCTGGAGCAGGAGCGCTCCGGCGAGCGCGCCGCCGAGCCCGATCATCGGCGTGTACGGCGACGACGAGCCGCCGTGCAGGAAGTGTGGCGCGAGGCGCGAGCCGACGACCGCCCCGAGCGCGAGGCCGCCCAGGGACAGCGCCGTCGCGACGAGACCGCGCCGGAAGCCCGAGAAGGCCGCGATCGCGACGATCGCCAGGGCGATCCAGTCGATGTGCCTCATCCGGCGTGAGAGTAGCCGCGGCCTCTGTCGGCCTCCGTCGGCAGCGGGCCACTCGCAGTCGCGCAGCTTCGGGCCTCGCTACACTCCCGCCGAATCGGGGGCGTAGTTCAGTTGGTTAGAACGCCGGCCTGTCACGCCGGAGGTCGCGGGTTCGAGTCCCGTCGCTCCCGCTCTCACGCTTTGCCCGAAGCCGGGTCGGTGCCGGCGGTCTCCTCGGGCCGGTGCAGGAGTGCCTCGGCCGGGATCAGCAGTCCCCGGTTCGCGAGCCCGACCATGTGGTCGAGCGCCCGCAGGAACTCCGCCGCGAACTTCGACTCGCTCCGCAGCGCCCACAGCGCCCTTCCGTTCGCCCAGGCCGCGTCGCGGGCCTTGGCGACGTTGAACATGGCGAGTGCGTCGTCGAGGCGGTGGAACCGGTGCAGCAGCCGATCGACACCGGCCGCCGGCCCGGACAGGTACATGGCCTTCATCTGTTGCTCGACCTGGGCCAGCAGGAGGTTGACGCGCTCGAAGTCGCGGTGCTCGGGCGAGCTCGTATGCAGGTCGAGGCCGAGCTCGTGGCAGGTGGTGACGAGCGCGACCGGGAGATCCCGGTTGATGTGCGCGTTGACGCCGGCCAGCGCGAACTGGAGGTGGGTGATCCCCTGGTGCGAGCGCTCCTCGAACAGCGGCCGCCAGGCCGGCGGCGCACTCGCCGGGTCGCGCTCGTGGGCGTCGAGTGCCGCGAAGAACAGGCTCGCAAAGCGAACGTCCAGCAGCTCCAGGAAGCGCCCGTCCGCGAACCGCTGCTCGGCGAGGTCGGCGTTCACGCCCTCCGTCACCTGGCGGTAGATGCGCGCGAAGCACGCGACACCGTCGGACGCGCCGGCGGCGTCCTCGATCTCGTGCAGGCGCGCGATGACGTCCGCGACGGTGGCCACCTCAGGTGCGCTCATTCGACGAACCGTACGATTTCGGCGCTCCGCGCTCAACCCGGACGCGCGGCGGTCAGAAGAGGAGGGCGATCCCGACGGCGATTGCGATCACGCCGAGGATCAGGACGACGGCCGTGCTGACGACGAGCGCGAACCGCGCGGCGAAGTAGAGCAGCGAGGCTCCGAGCACGCGGCCGAGCCCGGGGCGAGGTGGTGCGAGCGGCGTGGGCGGTGCGATCGCGCGTGGCCGCCAGGGCTCGAACGCCGGCAGCGCCCGGATCGCCGCGGCCCTCTGCGCGGGCGGCAGGACGAGCACCAGGTCGGGCGAGAGCGACTCGAGCATCGAACCACGTCCTTCGGAGAGGCACCCGGATCTCCTCCGTTCGCGGCCCGCTGCGCGCGTCAGACGGCCGGGCGGCGCCCGACGTGGGCGCGGGTGACGTCCGAGGGAGCGTTGCAGCCCGCCAGCTGCAACGCGACGCGGATCTCGTCGCGGAGCAGTTCGAGGACGTGCAGTGCGCCCGCTTCGCCCCCGACGGCGAGGCCCCAGAGCGGCGCCCGGCCGGCGAGCACGGCGCGGGCGCCGAACGCCAGCGCCTTGACCACGTCCGTGCCGCGGCGGATGCCGCCGTCGACGAGCACCTCGATCCGCCCGTCGACCGCGTCGGCGACCTCGGGGAGCGCGTCGATCGTGGCGAGCACGCCGTCGAGCTGCCGCCCGCCATGGTTCGAGACGACGACCGCTGCGGCGCCGTGCGCGCAGGCGAGCTCCGCATCCTCGGCGGTCATGATCCCCTTGAGGACGATCGCCAGCCCCGACTCGCTCGCGAGGCGCTCGACGTCGGCCCACGTGAGGGACTTCGACATCAACGCTGCGGTGCCGTGGGGGGTGACGCCGCCGACGCCGAAGGTGGGGACCGTGACGTCGACAGGCACGGTGAACCCGGTGCGGTGGTCGCGCTCGCGGCGGCCGAGGACCGGCGTGTCGACGGTGAGCACGAGCGCGGTGAACCCGTTGTCGCGTGCCTGCGCGACGAGGTCGCGCGTGAGGCCGGCGTCCTCGAACGCGTAGAGCTGGAACCAGCGCGCGGCGCCGGTCGCCGCGACCTCCGCGGGCGTGGCCGTGGCGAGTGTCGAGAGGCACATGATCGTCCCCGCCGCACGGGCGGCGTTCGCCATCCCCACCTCGCCGTCGGGATGCGCGACGCGCTGGTAGGCGACGGGTGCCACGAGCAGCGGCATCGAGACTTCGCGACCGAGCACCGTGGTCGCGGTCGAGCAGCCGGCGACGCCCACGAGCATCCGGGGGCGGATGACGCAGCGGCCGTAGGCGGCCACGTTGTCGGCGAGCGTCGCCTCGTCGCAGGCCCCGCCGGCGAAATAGCCGTGCGCGCCCGGCTCGAGCCGCCCGGCCGCTGCGGCCTCGTAGTCCCAGACGTTCAGCAGGTCCACGACGCGGAGGATACGGCGACCCGCCCCGACGCGACCACCGATTCGGTCCCGCTCGTCCCGGTTCGGGCAAGAACGCGGGCGAGCGCCAACGAGTCACGCCACCCGCGGCCGCAACCACAGAACGCCAAGCACACCCGCGGAGCCGCCGAGGCGTCTGGCCGAAAGAGTAGGCCAAGACCGAGCGAACAACCCAAAAGTCACAAACTCGGCACACATTCGTGACGCTTACGTCTTGGTGGCTGCCACCAGACGTGTCGCCGCCGGACATGGCTCGGGACAGGTCTTGTTCTGCGGGTCGGCCGGCGTGATTCGCACACGAGGCGCGGCCGTCGACTCGCCCGGGCGACTCACCCGGGCGACTCACCCGGCCGACTCGCCCAGCCGACGACCCGGCGACGACCCGGCGACCCCCGGCGGCTCAACCCCTGCGGCTCGCCCGCTCGGGCCGGGCGGTGTGCTCGCTGCTATCGTTAAGTTACTTAATGATTAACGCGACACACGGCGAGACGAACGACACGGCGACCGACTCGACGGCGATTGCCGGTGAGTTGCGGACGGTGCTGCTTCGGCTCGCCCGCGAGTTGCGTCGCGAGATCCACTCGCTCGGGGTGACCGGCGGACAGGTGAGCCTGCTGGCCCTGATCAAGCAGAGCCCGGCGATCACCGCGTCACAGCTTGCCGAGCACGAGCGGGTCTCGGCCGCCGCCATGTCCGGGCAGCTGGCAAAGCTCGAGGCCGCCGGGCTGATCGCCCGGGCGCGTGCCACCGACCGGCGCCGCATCGGCCTCACCGTCTCGCCCGCCGGCGACCGCGTCCTGCGCTCCGTCCGCCAGAAGCGCACGGCGTGGCTCACGAAGCGCCTCGACACGCTCACCGATGCGGAGCGCGACGCGATCGAGCAGGCGCTCGAGCCGCTCCAGAAGCTGCTGGCAGAGGGCCGTTGACCGTCCTTCGCCTCGCCTCGGCCCGGACGTTCGCGAGCCTGCGCCACCACCGGAACTACCGCCTGTTCTTCGCCGGCCAGCTGACGTCGGTGGCCGGGACCTGGATGCAGAACATCGCGCTCGCCTGGGCCGTCGTCCAGCTCGCGCCGCCACACTCGAAGGGCCTGGCGGTGGCGATCCTCGCGATCTGCCGCTTCGGGCCGTTCACCATCCTCGGCCTCTTCGCGGGCGTCGTCACCGACCGCTTCGACAACCGGCGAACCGTGATCGCGACCCAATCGGTGCAGATGGCGTTCGCCGCGCTGCTCACCGGGCTCGCGCTCACCGGCTCGCTCACGCTCGACGAGCTGTACGCGATCGCCTTCCTGACGGGCATCGCGATCGTGTTCGACGCACCGTCACGCCAGAACCTCACCTTCCAGATGGTCGGCCGCGACGAGCTCCCGAACGCGGTCGCGCTGAACTCGAGCCTGTTCAACACGGCGCGCATCTTCGGCCCGGCCCTCGCCGGCGTGATCATCGCGGCCGGCGGCGCCGGCTGGTGCTTCGCGATCAACACGCTGAGCTTCCTCGCGGTGCTCGCCGGCCTGCTGGCGATGCACGTGGACGAGCTCGTCCCGCTCGAGGGCCGCCGCCACCCGACGATCTGGCGCGGCACCGGCGAGGGGCTCGCCTACGCACGGCACTCGCGGACGGTGAAGGTCGTGCTCGCGATGATGGTCGTGTTCGCCTCGGTCTGCTTCAACTTCAACGTCCTGCTGCCGATCCTCGCGAAGGAGACCCTCGCCTCGGGGCCGCTCACCTTCGGCATCGTGTCGGCGTGCTTCGGCGGCGGCGCGCTGCTCGGCGCCCTCGGCACCGCGGCGCGCGCGACGACCCGCTGGCGGTTCCTGTTCGCCGGCGCCGCCGGCTTCGGCGCCTCCGAGCTCCTGCTCGCGCCGCTCACGAGCGTCTATGCCGCGGGCGCCCTCCTGTTCGTCTGCGGCTTCTTCTTCACGACGTACAGCGCGAGCAGCAACACGACGATCCAGCTGGCGAGCCCCGACTACATCCGCGGCCGCGTCCTCGGCCTCTACTACTACGCGTGGAACGGCCTCGCCCCGGTCGGCTCGCTGCTCGTGGGCTGGCTCTGCGACCGCGGCGGCACCGAGCTCGCGTTCGCGGTCGCAGGAGCGAGCGCACTGGCGGTCACCGCCGCAGCGGCGATCGCGATCGCGCGCCCTCAGGCCGCGAGCTTCAGCGGATCTCCCAGGTATCGCTCGAGCTGACGAGCGCCTGGAGATCGCCGGCACCGCCTGCAACAGCACGGTCGAGCTGGCCCTGCGCGAGCTCGTCGTACGAGTCGCGGTCGATGTCACGGAAGACCCCGACCGGCACCACCCCGTGCGTCGCCTCGGTGACACGCGACAGCGCGAACGCGGTCGCGAAATCCGTCTCGTCGTGGACGATGCCGGTGTCGCCCGCCGGCTCGCCGTGCTGCAAGTAGAGGCGGTTGTCCTTCTGGTCGCGCACGAAGTCGAAGGCGCCGTCGTTGTAGATGTTGCAGTTCTGGAAGATCTCGACGAACGCCGCGCCGCGATGGCTCGCCGCCCGGCGGAGAACGTCGGTGAGACCCTGCTTGTCGGTGTCGACGGCGCGCGCGACGAAGGTCGCCTCGGCACCGAGCGCCACGCTGAGCGGGTTGAAGGGGTAGTCGATGCTGCCCATCGGCGTCGAGCCCGTGACCTTGCCCTGCTCGCTCGTGGGCGAGTACTGGCCCTTGGTCAGCCCGTAGATGCGGTTGTTGAACATCAGGATCTTGATGTTGACGTTGCGGCGCAGCGCGTGGATCAGGTGGTTGCCGCCGATCGACAGCGCGTCGCCGTCACCCGAGACGACCCACACCGACAGATCGGGGCGGGTGACCGCGAGCCCGGTCGCGATCGCGGGCGCGCGGCCGTGGATCGAGTGCATCCCGTACGTGTTCATGTAGTACGGGAAGCGGGCCGCGCAGCCGATGCCGGAGATGAAGACGATCCGCTCGCGCGGCAGGCCGAGCTCGGGCATGAAGCTCTGCACCGCGGCCAGGATCGCGTAGTCGCCGCAGCCCGGGCACCAGCGCACCTCCTGGTCGGACTTGAAGTCCTTCGCACTCAGCTTCAGAGGCGCGCTCACAGCAGCGCCCTCACGGCCTCGGCGATCTCCTCGGCCTTGAACGGCTTGCCGCGAACCCGGTTGTAGCCCTGCGCGTCGACCAGGTACTCGGCCCGCACCAGCTTCGAGAGCTGTCCGAGGTTCATCTCGGGGATCAGCACCCGGTCGTAACTGCGCAGCACGTCGCCGAAGTTCGCCGGGAAGGGGTTGAGCCAGCGCAGATGGGCGTGCGCGGCCTTGCCGCCCGAGCGCCGGACGCGCCGCACTCCGGCCGCGACCGGGCCATACGTCCCGCCCCACGAGACGACGAGCACGTCGGCCCCTTCCTGGTGGTCGACCTGCAGATCGGGGACCCGGATGCCGGCCACCTTCTGGGCGCGCAGCTGGGTCATCAGGTCGTGGTTGTCCGGGTCGTACGAGATGTTCCCGGTCTCGTTCGCCTTCTCGAGGCCGCCGATGCGGTGCTCGAGCCCCGGCGTGCCGGGGATCGCCCACGGCCGGGCGAGCGTCTCGGGATCGCGCTTGTACGGCAGGAACTCGCCGCCCGCTGGAACGGAGCCGGCCTCGGCGAACGTCACGACGATCGGCTCGAGCGCGGAGACGTCGGGGATCCGCCACGGCTCGGCGCCGTTCGCGAGGTAGGCATCGCTCAGGAGGTAGACCGGCGTGCGATAGGTGAGCGCGACGCGTGCCGCCTCGATCGCGGCGTAGAAGCAGTCGCCGGGCGTCGCCGGCGCGATCACCGGCACGGGCGACTCCCCGTTGCGGCCGAACAGCACCATGAACAGGTCACCCTGCTCGGGCTTCGTCGGCATGCCCGTGGACGGGCCGGCGCGCTGGACGTCGATGACCAGCAGGGGCAGCTCGAGCGTGATCGCGAGCCCGATCGTCTCGGCCTTGAGGACGATCCCGGGGCCGGCGGAGGTGGTGACGCCGAGCGCGCCCCCGAACGCCGCGCCGAGCGCGGCGCCGACGGCCGCGATCTCGTCCTCGGCCTGGAACGTGCGCACGCCGAACCGCTTGTGGCGCGAGAGCTCCTCGAGGATCGACGATGCCGGCGTGATCGGGTAGGCGCCGAGGAAGAGGTCGAGCCCGCTCAGCCTGGCGGCCGCGATCAGCCCGTAGGCGAGCGCCGAGTTGCCCGTGATCTGCCGGTAGAGGCCCGGCTCGAGCTTGGCGGCCTTCACCTCGTACTGCACCGCGAACGCCTCGGACGTCTCACCGAAGTGGTAGCCGACGTTGAACGCCTTCAGGTTCGCCTCGGCGATCTCGGGCCGCTTCGCGAACTTCGTCTGCAGGAACTCGACCGTCGACTCGATCGGCCGGCCGTACAGCCAGCTCATCAGGCCGAGCGCGAACATGTTCTTCGCGCGCTCCGCCTCGCGCGGCGTGACCCCTTCGACGTCCTTGAGGGCGCCGACGGTCAATGAGGTGAGCGGGACGAGATGCGCCTGATAGTTGTCGAGGGTGCCGTCCTCGAGCGGGCTCCGTTCGTAGCCGGCCTTCTGCAGGTTCCGCGAGGTGAACGCGTCGGTGTCGATGATCAGCGTGCCGCCCTTCGGCACGTCGCGCAGGTTGGTCTTCAGCGCGGCGGGGTTCATCGCGACGAGGACGTCCGGCTGGTCGCCCGGCGTCAGGATGTCGTGGTCGGCGAAATGAAGCTGGAACCCGGAGACCCCGGGGAGCGAGCCCGCGGGCGCGCGGATCTCGGCCGGGAAGTCGGGGTAGGTCGAGAGGTCGTTGCCCGTGAGCGCCGTCTCCGACGTGAAGCGGCCGCCCGTCAGCTGCATCCCGTCGCCGGAATCGCCGGCGAAGCGGATGACGACCGACTCGAGCTGCTCGACCGGCTTGATCACTGCGCGCCCGTTATAGCAACCGCAGCCCCGGACATGACCGGCCGCCCACCCCTTCCCGCGAGCGACGCGGCCGAGGAGGGCCAGACCGCGGTCGCTCGCGGGAGGGTGCCGGGCGCTTCGGGCCCCCAGGCCGAAGGCTTCACCGTCAACCGACGGTCAACTCGTGGCGTTCGTCGTGGTCGCCGGCGTGGTCGCGCCCGGGGGGGCGCCCGCGCCGCCGTTGAACGACGGACGGAGCTTCGCGCAGGCGGCGCTGGCCTTCTGGAACGCCTTGCCGCTCGACGAGGCCGACCCGAACGTCACCCCGTGGGCCTTCAGGCAGGCGGTGTACTTCGCGAACGCTCCGCCGGCACCGCCTCCGCCACGCGGGCCGCCGAAGCCGCCGCCGGGGCCGAACCGCCCCGCCGGCAGCTTGCTGCGGCAGGCCGTGAAGGCCTTCTGCTGGGTAGGAGACAGGTTGCGTCGGAACCCACCCGCGGGACGCTGCCCGGTCGCCCCGCCGGTCGTGCCGGTGCCGGTCGTGCCGGTCCCGCCGCCGTTCGGCCGCCGGCCGAACCCGAACGTGGTGATGCCGTGCTGTTTCAGACAGGTCTGGAACGCCTGGAAGGCCGCGCTCTGGGTGCCGCCGGGCGCCGCGCCCTGCGCCGCGCCCTGGGTCGTGCCGGTCGTGCTGATCGTCTTCTTCGCCGACCCGCAGCCGGCGGCGACGAACGCGAGCGCGACCATGAGCCCTCCCACGGTGACGACGCGGGCCACCCGCCTCGGCGATCTACTGGCCATTGCTCGAACCTCCGCTCGTGATCGAGACCACGGTCGCCGTGTAGGCGCCGTTCGCTCCCTGGGCTCCGGTGACTGCGACGGTGTCGCCCGGGTGGATCGTCTGCACCGTGCCCCTGACGCTCCGGGTGACGCGCGTCGCCGCCGAGGTGACCACCTGCGCCGTGTTGCCCGACGCACTCGTCACGTAGAGCGTCGAGCCCTTGATCAGGGTCACGGTGCCGACCGTGCCCGCTCCGACTCCCCCGCCGGCGCCGAAGAAGCCGCCGCGGCCGCCGGCGAAGCCTCCGCCCGCCGTCCCACCCGCAGCGCTGCGGAAGCGCGCGAATGCGCTCGCTGCGGCCGAGCCGCTCGACGTCGAGGCGGCATGGCCGTAGTGCTTCTGGACGTAGGCGCCGGCGATGAATGCGATCCCGGCGGCGACGCCGACGGTGAGGATCGCCGTGACGACCGGGAGTCGCCGCCGGCGGCGGGCGAGGAGCTCGGTCGCGAAGTCGTCGTCCGGGCCGGCTGAAAGCTCTGGTTGCATGGTGGTCATTCCAGTTCGCTCCTACTCGTAGCGAAGGGCCTCGATCGGGGTGAGCGAGGCGGCTCGATTGGCGGGATAGATGCCGAAGAAGAGACCGACTGCGACGCCGACGCCGAAGGCGAGCAGCACGGAGTACGACTCGATCACCGGTTGAACTCCGACGATCTTGAAGCGGCCGCCGATCAGGCCGGCGGCGACGCCGGTGACCCCGCCGAGGATCGAGAGCAGCACGGCCTCGGTGAGGAACTGACCGAGGATGTCGCTCCTGCGCGCGCCGATCGCCTTGCGGATGCCGATCTCGCGGGTCCGCTCCGTGACGGTGACGAGCATGATGTTCATGACGCCGATCCCGCCGACGAGCAGCGAGATCGCGGCGACGGCGGCGAGCAGCACCGTGAAGGTGTGGTTGGACGCGCTCGTCGTCTGGAGCAGCGATGCCTGGTTGAGGATGTTGAAGGCGGCGGTGCCGTCGCTGTTCGAGTGGTTCGGCGTGAGGATCGCCGTCGCCTCGGCGTCGGCGTTGTTGACGGCGCCCGACGACTTCGCCTCGATGATGATCTGGCTCAGCTGCCCACTCTGGCCGACGAGCAGGTCCTGGGCGGTCGACAGCGGGACGATGACGATGTCGTCCTGGTCCTGGATGCCGTTCGAGCCCTTCGACTTGAGCACGCCCTCGACCTGGAACGAGCTGCCGTTCAGCTGAATCGTCTGGCCGAGCGGATCGGTCGAGCCGAAGAGGTTCGCGACGACGGTCGGCCCGATGACGGCGACCCGGGCATGGTCGGTCTGGTCCTGCGCCGTGATGAAGGTGCCTTCGGCGACGCTCTCCTTGCGCGCCTCGGCGTATGAAGCCGTCGTGCCGATCACCTGGCCGGGCGTCTCGGTCGCGACGCCGTGCGTCGCCGTCACCGACTGGGCCTGCGCCACGGGCGAGACCGTCTTGATGTCCGGGGCCACCGCCTTGTCGGACAGCGCCTTGACGTCGTTCATCGTCAGGAAGGTGAAGCCGGCCGCGCTCGACCGCGCGCGTCCGAAGCCGCGGCCGCCGGCCTGGATCGTGAGCATGTTGGTGCCGAGGCCCTCGATCTGCGTCTGCACCGAGACCGCCGAGCCGCGCCCGACGGCGACCAGGATGATCACCGACGCGACGCCGATCGTGATCCCGAGCAGTGTGAGCAGGGAGCGCAGGCGGTTGGCGAGGACGCCCTGAACCGCCATCCGAAGCGACTCGAGCGCGCTCATCAGGCTCCCAGCACCGGGCGTGCCGAGGAGATCGCCGGCCACTTCGTCGTCGTGCCGGCCGCACTGTCCGGCAACGCGACAGGGGCGTGCGAGGCGCCGGGCGGTGGGCCGCCGACCGGCGCCTGACGGACGTCGGAGACGAGCTCGCCGTCGGCGAGGTGCAGGACGCGCTTGGCCCGCTCCGCGACATCGGGCTCGTGCGTGATCATCACGATCGTCCGGCCGAGCAGGTTCAGGTGCGCGAACAGCTCGAGGATCTCGTGCGTCGAGACGCTGTCGAGGTTCCCGGTCGGCTCGTCGGCGAGCAGGATCACCGGGTTGGTGACGATCGCGCGGGCGATCGCGGCCCGCTGCTGCTGCCCGCCGGAGAGCTCGGACGGAAGGTGGGTCGCCCGGTCGGAGAGGCCGACGGAGGCGATCGCCTCGAGCGCGCGGGCCCGGCGCTCGGCGCGGGGCACCCGGGCGTAGACGAGCGGGAGCTCGACGTTGCGCAGCACCGTCGTGCGCGGAATCAGGTTGAAGCTCTGGAAGACGAGGCCGATCTTGCGGTTGCGGACGTACGACAGCTCGAAGTCGTCGAGGCCGCTGACGTCGATCCGGTCCAGCAGGTACTGCCCACTCGTCGGCACGTCCAGGCAGCCGATCAGGTGCATCAGGGTCGACTTGCCGCTGCCGGAGCTGCCCATGATCGCGATGTAGTCGCCGCGCTCGACCGTGAAGTCGACGCTCCGCAGGGCGTGCACCGCGATCTCGCCGGCCCCGTAGACCTTCGAGACCTTCCGGAGAACCATCAGCGGCCGGCCGGCGGCCGGAGCCGGCGGGCCACCGTCCGGCTCCCGTTCAGCCACCGAACCCGCCACCGAACCCGCCGGGGAAGCCGGCACCGCCGAAGCCACCGCGCCGGGTCGAGGTCGAGGTCGTACCCGTCAGCGAGCTGCCGGAGCTGAAGAGCGTCGCGCCCGTCGACGTGACGACCTCCTGACCGGCCTTGAGGCCGCTGACGATCTCGGTGGCCGTGTCGCCCTTGAGGCCGGCGACCACCGGGACGGTCGTCTGGACGCCGTTCGTGTCGACCTTCACGGTCGCGTTCGAGCCGCTGCCGGTGACCGCGGCGGAGGGGACGTTGAGAACGTTGTCGCGCTCGGCGACGGTGACGCTGACGTTCGCCGACATCCCGGGCTTCAGCTTCGGCTCGGTACGGTCGAGCGCGAACGTGACGGTGTAGTCGACGACGCCCGAGGAGGTCGAGCCGAGCGTGTCGACGCCGACGACGTGCGCGGCCAGCTCCTCGGCAGGGAGCGCCGAGACGGTGACCGTCGCCGGCTGGCCGACCGCGATCCCGGCGATGTCGCTCTCGCTGAAGGCAGCGGTCACCTGCATGCCGGTGAGCCCGATGAGCGTCACGAAGCCCGACGAGGACGACGAGGAGCCGGTGCCGGTGCCGCTCCCGGTGGAGGACGAGCTCGCCGACGAGGCGGAGCTGCTCGTACCGCCGCCGCTGACGGCTCCCCCGACCGTCCCGTTCACCGCGGCGACGACGCCGGCCACCGGCGCGCGGAGCGTCGTCTGGGCGAGCGTCTTCTCGGCGCTCGCGAGGTTGGCCTTCGCCTGGAGGACGGAGGCCTGCTGCTGCGCGAGCGCTGCGGGAGTCGCCGGCGCCTGCTTGATCTCGGTATTCAGCACCGAGGAGGTGTACGAGAGCTTCGCAGAGGCGACCGACTGCTCGGCCTGCTGGATGCCCTGGTCGTCCTTGACGGCGGTGTTGTCGCGGTTCGTCTTCGCCGTGGCGATCGACGAGCGGTCGGTGACGATCCGGCTCTCGTAGCTCTGGATCGACGACTGGTCGGCCTTCACCGCGTTCACCACCGACTGCGCGGTCGACGCGGCGGTCTGGTCCTGGGAAAGCTGGTAGCTGTCGTTCGACAGGGTCTGTCCGATCGCCTGCAGCTGCAGCGCGAGACTGTTCAGCGTCGCCTGATCGTTGGCCGCGCCGGCATCGTTGTTCGCCGCCTTGTCCGTCGTGAGCTGCTGGTTCCACTGTGTCTGAAGCGTCTGCAGCGAGCCCTGCTGCAGCTGGTCGGTGTGCTGGCGCACCTGGTCGCCGGTGACGACTGCCTGTGCCGCCGTCACCGCCTGCTCGGCGGCCGCGAGGTTCGCGTACGTACCGAGGTCCTTCTGCAGCTGGGCAACCGCAGCGTGCTCGTTCCCGAGGTCGGCCCGGTACTGGCGCTCGGCCTGCCCGATGCTCGTGAGCGCTGCCGCGGCGTCCTGCGCGAGCTGGCGCTTCGCGGTCGTGACGGAGGCCTCGGCGGTCGTGATCTGGGAGCGGGCCTGACGGAGCGAGAGCGCGTCGGCCGCGCGCTGCGCAGCGGTCTCGCCGGTGAGCGTCTGCTCGAGGTTCGCCTGCGCGGTCTTCAGCGCCGCCTCGGCCTGTTGCACCGCGGTGGACGCCGTGGCGGCGTCGAGCCGGCCGAGGATCTGTCCCGCCCTGACGTGTTGGCCGGCCTTGACGGCGACGTCGGTGAGCGTGCCGGAGGCCTGGAAGCTGACGGCGAGCTGCGTCGCCGGCTCGACGCTGCCGGTCGCCGAGACGGAGGAGAGGACGACGCCTCGGGTGACCGGCGCCGTCCGGACCGAGCCGAGCGTCGAGCTGGTCGAAGGCGACGACGTGACGACGTAGTAGGCCCCGGCGGCCAGGCCTCCGACCGTGGCGGCGAGGACGACGTTCAGCCACCGGGAGCGCGGCGCGCCGACGGACGTCGAGCGCCGGCCGCGCGGAAGCCGGCCGGCGATGCCGGAAAGGACGCTCATGGGTGACTCCTCTCGCTGCGGGCGCCCGCGGGCGCCGACGCGCTGCGCGACCTGCCGGCCGGTCGGAACAGACGATTCATGCCAGCGACCATCGCAGGCGAAGCTCAGAGGGTGCTAAGAAACCGTGAAGGAGCGCCTACGCAGGTGGCGTAGCCGCAGCCGCCGCGGGAGCCGCCGCAGAAACCTCTGCGGCGGCCGGGTGAGCACGCGACCCGGTGCGGAGCGGCGTCTCGCGCAGCAGCCAGGCGAGTCCGAACGAGGCGAGACAGACCACACCGGCGGTCAGGAAGACGGGGTGCAGCGCGGCCGCGAAGGCGTCGACGTAGGCGGTGCGGACTGCCGGCGGCAGGTGCCGGATCAACGCCGGGTTGGTCGTCCGCGGAGCGCGCACCCCGGCCGGCAGCCGCTTTGCGAGCTCGTCGTGGACGCGGCCGGCGAAGATGGCGCCGAAGAGCGAGACACCGATCGACCCGCCGACCTGCCGGAACAGGGTCGAGCCGCTCGTCGCCACCCCCATCACCTCGAAGGGCACCGAGTTCTGGACGGCGAGAATCAGCACCTGCATCACCATGCCGAGCCCGAGCCCGACCACCATCGCGAAGAGCATGGCGACGACGATCGACGTGTGCACCTCGAGCCGGGCGAGCAGGAACATCCCCGCCGCCGTGATCGCGGTGCCGGCCACGGGGAAGATCTTGTAGCGCCCCCGGCGGGAGATCAGCTGGCCGCTGACGATCGACGTGACGAGCAGCCCTGCCATCAGCGGCGTCAGCTCGAGCCCCGACCGGGTCGGGCTGGCTCCCTTCGTGATCTGGAAGTAGAGGGGCAGATACGTGATCGCGCCGAAGAGCGCGAAGCCGATCACGAAGCCGACCGCGCTCGTCACCGAGAACGTGTGGTTGCGGAAGAGCGCGAGCGGCATGATCGGCTCCTGCGCCCGGTGCTCGGCCCAGACGAACGCGGGGACGAGCAGCGCGCTGAGGACGATGAGCCCGACGATCTGCGGCGACCCCCACGCCCAGGTGTTGCCGCCGAGGCTGGTGAAGAGGACGACCGCGGTGAGCGACCCGGCAAGCAACGTCGCGCCGAGGTAGTCGATCGCATGCTGGCGCGTGACGACGCGCGTGTGGAAGGCGGCCCCGATCACTGCCAGCGCGATCGCGCCGATCGGGAGGTTGACGTAGAAGATCCACCGCCACGAGAGGTTGTCGACGAAGAACCCGCCGAGCAGCGGCCCGATCACCGTCGAGACGCCGAAGACGCCGCCGAAGTACCCCTGGTACTTGCCGCGCTCGCGAGCCGGGATGATGTCGCCCACCACCGCGAGCGTCACGACGATCAGCCCGCCGGCGCCGAGCCCCTGGAGCGCGCGGAAGGCGATCAGCTGAGTCATCGACTGGGCGACGCCGCACAGGGCCGAGCCGCCGAGGAAGATCACGATCGCCGCTTGCAGGACGCGCTTGCGGCCGTAGAGATCGCCGAACTTCCCGTAGAGCGGGCCGGCGACGGTGGAGGTGAGCAGGTACGCCGTCACGACCCAGGAGAGGTGTGAGAGCCCACCGAGGTCGCCGACGATCGTCGGGAGCGCGGTCGACACGATCGTCTGGTCGAGCGAGGCCAGGAGCAGCACCAACATCAGGGCCGTGAAGATCAGGCGGACGCGCGGCTGGGGGCTCAGCGCGACGTCGACGCCCGCAGGGTCGGCGCCGGCCGCCACCCCGCTGGTCGGGTCGTCGTCGGTCACGGACATCTGCTCAAACGATACAGAACGAGAAACAACTATTGCGTTCTGCAACAATCCGGGTGTGACCGCCGCCCGGCCCGCTCTCGAACGTGACGCGACCGAACTGCTGGTCGAGGAGTTGACGACGCTGTTCGCGCGCCTGGCGATCCTCGCCCGTAGCGCAGACGACGGCCCGGCTCTCAATACGACGCAGCGGCTGGCACTGATCGCGCTCGCAGCCGCCGAGCCGATCCGCCTCCAGGCCCTCGCCGCCCGAATCGATACCTCGTCTCCAACCGCGAGCCGAGCCGTCGAAGGCCTCGTCGAGGCCGGCCTGGCCGAACGCGTCACGGACCCCGAGGACCGGCGGGCGGTCCAGATCCGGCTCACCGACCACGGCCGCGGTCTGATCGGCGAGCGTCGCCGCCGGGTCGCCGCGACCCTCGAGCCCGCGCTGCTGACGCTTCCCGCCGCGGAACGCGCCAGGCTCGTCGCTCTGCTGGCGGGACTGAACTCGGCGCTGCCGGCGTAGCCCGACCCTGCCGCTACCCGTCGGTGTGCTTCAACGCCGACTCCTTTCGTTGTGCGTCGGCCAGCGAGAGCACGCCGGTGCACACCTCGTGGTTGAGCTGGTTCTCGATCCGGTCGACCGCTGCTGCGCGCGGGTACGGCTCTGGCCAGAGGTTGCGCGGATCGGTGGGATTGCCGCCGAGCTCGAGGCTGATCAGATGGTCCTCCTGAAACCCGGCGAGCGGCCCGCGCAGGCCGTACTCGGCGAGTTGCAGCCGCTTGAGGCGGTTCGTGTACGTCACCGGTGGCCGGACGGTCCGCGTCCAGCCGGAGGTGCAGATGGTCGACCGGATCGTCGCCTGGGTCACCGCGGGGTTCAGGACACCGGGTGTTCGCACCCAGCTCGCGACGACCGCCCTGGCACCTCCTCCGTGCTGCGATCCGAGCCGCAGCGCCGCGAACGCGACGATCGCCACGGCGGTGAGCACGAGCACGATCTCGACGAGCGACAGGCGCATGCGAAACACGATACGAACGGTCTGGCGTGCCGCAAGGGCCGTGCGTGAATCGGCACACACTTGGCGCACTCACGACACGCTCCCCGCCTCGGACCGGGGCAGACTGGGTGCATGAGCCCGACGACGACGACGACGACGGAGCTGACG